>JBHLPF010000084.1:4558-5938 GCA_048939765.1 Promethearchaeota archaeon | reverse complement strand
TGAAAATCAATCCCAAATAACAGCTAAGCAAATATCTCAAAAACTGAGAGACTGGGTAAAACGGTTTAGAAGATCATATCATTCACTTTATGATGAAGATATTGACGGGTTACTCAAAAGAATCGATAGTGACGAGCTGTTCTATTCTAATTCAGAGATTCTTGACGCATTAGTTCACTTCTTATCTTCAGTTGATGAGCCATATATCTTCGTCTTCAGGGATACCCTTTCCCTCTCAGCTTATCCTCCGTTTCTTCAATTGCTTTCAAACACTCTGGGAGCTCCTGTCAAGGGGTCTCATAATTATGAACGTTCAAGTAACCATAGAACACGTTGGCAGCTCTTTTCGAATATATCTGCAATCCCAATTCTTTACAGGAGTAAAGAAGTCCAGAAAGCCCTATCGAATTTCATAAGAAATCACGGTGATCACGGTAAAATCGACATGCTTTTTCTCCGGCGACTTGGACGAGTCTTATACATGTGTGAATCGGATGATTTCCCAGATATCATGGAAGCGGTGGCATATTGTATCCGAAATTCACGAAAACCGGGTGAGATAATCAATCAGATAATATCTGAGTGGAAGTGGCGAACTCGAGACTTCAAAGAGATAGCTGGCGATTTGGAGAGGCGATATTTGCTGATTGTTAAGAACCCAATTATAAGAGAGGCAATCAAAGAGCGTATACTTACTGAAAAGTTTCCGTATAAATCGCTATCAATAAGGGACAATGATTTGATCTTAAATTCCAATGATTTTGCATTGTCTTTTGCGAGAAAAATCCGAACTTTGGAGAATCCATCCAATCTTATGTTTAGTATCATTCGCAATCCCAAATACGGTATTGTGCATAGCAATGTAGAGTTTCAGAAATCAGTCAAAGAAAGCCGCGAGCGAATTGCTAGAATCATAAGGACAGGAGATGATGTATTCTGGACTATGTGTAATGCTGCGGAGTTTCCACAATTCGCTTCATCGAAATCTATACAGAATGCAATAGTACACCGAGTGGATGACATTGTGAATAGGTTCTGGGAGGATCTCGATTTCTACTATAGAGAAGTAGGCAGTTGGTTTGAGGATTTCATATCACTTGCATTTCGTGAGTATAAGAAAAATGAAGGAACACCTTGTGCAACACCTGGTGCAAGCCTAGCTCTCATTGTGAAGTGTCCTTATCTGTTTGACACACCAAGGGTGCAGGAAGAATACAATTCCAAACAAGACTTCAAAGATGCTGTTGACAGTCTCAAAAACAAGATTCAGGAGTATAATCGCTCATCTGCAAACAAACATTGACAATTGAATTATATCGTAAGTGATCTCTCTGATTTTGACTGAGTGAAATCAAGAAATCCAGATTCTGAAACACCTCA
>JBHLPF010000084.1:0-4458 GCA_048939765.1 Promethearchaeota archaeon | reverse complement strand
GAGATGGCTTCATCGTCAATCAGAAGAGCACATTTTGAGAGAAAAGCAGCGACTTGAGTCTGAGGGCTATTATTTAGATTAGAGAAAAAGTGGTGCCGCGGGCCGGATTTTTCGGCCACTGACCCGCAAGGGACCAATGTGAACCGGCGACAACACGGTCTTCAGCCGTGCGATCTCCCTGGCTGATCTACCGCGGCACGTTAGCAATTTCATGGCTTTTGGACTCGCGATATAAAGCTAGCGACGCCAGACATTTCCTCTGCCGTTACTGATTAATTTGTGTTCATCTGGAATCTGTTTAGAAGGGATCATGATGGACCCAATCACAATTAGTAACTTCATGATAGCGGTGTCATTCGTTGCACTTGCTTTCCTGATTTACACACTCGTAAATCTCGAGAAATTACAGATATCCGTGAATCATCCTAGAGTTCTAGTTGAATTCTCCATCTTTGTGGTCTTGCTTGCAGTTGGTTTGTACTTGCGATTTGGATTAAGTTAGATCCTTAACAGCCGCTTTCACCTCATCGAAGGGCGGAAGATCTCCGAGACTCGCACCTACCCACTTGTAGCTGACTTTGCCATCAACTCCAATCACAAACACAGCTCTCTTTGCGACTTCTTTCATACCAGCAAGGTCTGGATGGACCACATCGTATGCATGAATCACCTTCTTCTCCCAGTCTGAAAGCAATTGGAACTGTATTGCATTCTTTTCCTTGAATGCCGCGTGACTGAAAATACCATCCACAGATATTCCAAGAACATTGGCACCCAAATCGTTGTAATCTGCAAGTGTATCTCTGAAGAAACACATTTCCTCTGTGCACACTGACGTGAAGTCAGCTGGATAGAATAGCAGTACTACTGGGCCTTCCTTCAACTCATCACTCAATGTGACGCTCTTTCCAGGCGCCTCTGGTAATGTGAAATCAGGCGCTGCGTCTCCGACATCAACCACGGTGCTTCACCTAACAACGACTAAGACTGAGGTAACTTAAGACTTCAGGTTTGGATTGATTGAAACTCTGACTCTACTTTATCTTGTGGTTCATATAACTGGCAACGAGAGCCGCCAGAACTGCAGCTGCATTGACTGCTAATGGATAGATATAGAGTGAGTCGAAAAATGCTATAGTTGCCAGGAATGAGGGGAGATTCGTTGCGTCAGCGATTGCAAATGGGATGAAGTAGAACATGAAGAACATGCAGGTCAATAGTGCTGCTCCAACAAAGGCCGGCATGTCCGTCCGAGACCTGGCGAATCTGGAGAGTCGTGTTATGATATCATTCTTCTCTCTCTGCCGTCGTCGTTTCTTTGTCCTTGAAACAATGTGAGCCCATCGATACATTGCCTCTGCCATGAGGATGAACCCGCCACCTAGGACCGCCATGGCCCCCAGAGCAACTAGAAGCTGGAGTTCAGCGCTTAGCACAATGATGTAGGTCTGTGCATGCCATAGAATTGGAATTTGGGCTAGTCCAGCAATTCCAAGGAAAATCAAGATGAGACCTGGTTTGCTGCCTCTTCTCCACCATACTGCTAGGCTCATTCTTCTCCACCTGGCTTCTGAGTTGACCGCTCAGACAAACGGTTTCCACTTTAAGCTTTTGGAACGCAGTCAGCTCCAGCTATGGTTTCTGTGCATCAATACGAAACCAATGTCCACTGTCTTCAAATGTGATTTTGCTGAAGCCCGTTTCTTGAAGCAATCTGATCACAGATTCTGCATCCTGCACCTGCGTGCCAGCCATACCATAGCTCATCTTAGAAACCGACCCATCGGGAAAATGAAGAAGCGCTCTCATGACGAATCTTGAGTCAGTATATGTGATCCTCGCACCGAGGATTGAAATCTGCCCAGATCGCCTTAACACTCTGGCGACTTCAGCTATTACTTGCTTCTTTGAGTCCCAGTCTTGGACATATCCCAGAGAGAACCACAGAGTAGCCACGTTGAACCTCTCATCCTTTACTGACAACATCCGTCCGTCAGAGAGTATCCACTGTGACACCTGACCATAGATCATGGCCTCTCTAATCTTATTCAAATTGATGTCCACCGCGCAGACCCTAGAGGTCTCAATCCGGGAAACTAGGCCCTCTCCACCGCCACCAATGTCAATTATTAGTCCCTCTCGAGGAAGCTGCTTGAGTTCTATCTTCTGTACTGGCGTTTCAAAGGAGTTCTCGAAGCTCAATCTCAACTCGCCTCGTCGAGTTTATCGTCTACAAAATCCTGTAGTGATTCCGCAAAGCTCTCGAAGCCAGGGACATGTGAGACCGCCGCGTCATATGCATTCTCTGCATCCTCTTCTCGACCCTCAGCATAGAGCAACTTGACAAGATTCAACCAAGCCACTAGATGTTCAGGTTTGATTTCAACCGCCTTCTTGAGAGATGCCTCCGCCTCATCTGTTCGACCAACTGAGGCTAGAAGAATCCCCAGGTTACACCATATATCAGGTCCCTCTGGTTGATATTCTAGTGCTAATCTAAACGCCTTCTCGGCAGCCTCAGGACGTTCGTTTGCATTGTAGAGGCAGCCCAGGTTATACCACGCATCAGCATCCTTCGAGTCATGTTTCAGTCCTGTATTCATGGCAGACTCAGCTTCGTCATTGTCGCCCAAAATGAACAGAGTCGCCCCCAGCTCTCGCCAGGCTTCGGCATAGGCTGGATTAATCTCTAATGCTATCTCATAGGCATGTGCCGCATCTTCCAGTCGTGACTCGTCATATAGCTTCCAGCCTAGTTTGAGCCAGCTCTCTGGATCTCTAGAGTCCTGACCCATTTCTCTCACAAGGCGATTAAGTTCCTCACGAATTGAATCGTCCATGCGTCTAGCCCTCACAACCTTAGTCTTAAGCCCTCTTGAACTCAGACTTCAACATTCCATAGTAGAAGAGGCCCCAACGCTTTCCATCCTTTATGTTGGACTCTCGATGATGCCCCTCCTTTTTGAATCCCAGCCTCTCTGCCAGTTTCCAACTCCTCTCATTTGTATCGCGAGTTATGATTATCACTTTGTGAGCCTTCAGGTCTTCAAATAGGAATCTCAATGCCAGCTCTGCTGCTTCAGTTGCTATCCCCTTTCGTGCATAGCCCTGATCGATATAGTAGCCTAGCTCGAAAGATGACACTTCCCATTTCTTCGGTTCAATCCAAATCTGTCCTACATATTCATCTGTAGCCTTCAGCCAAATCCCCATTACGAATCGCTTTCGGGATTCCCACTCTGCTGCATGCTCTCTAACATCAATTTCTGCATCATCTAGCGTTTCTATGTTATCCACTTCAGCAGCTTCCTCTCTGAGAAACCCTCGGTTGCTGTTGCGTTCCAATAAGGCAAGAAGGCCTCTTCCGTCGCCTTTTTCGAATTTTCTAAGGATTAGGGTTTCCGACTCCAATCGCGTCGGAATATCAAGTAGGAGTTTGTGCATGGTGAGTCGCCAACCAGTTTCTAGTGATATCTGACTCTATACCCACAAGAAAAATCCGATGCTCTATGCTTGAACCCAATTTCCAATCACAAATTGCCGTACAAGCAGAGCCTGTTAGTCTGTCCTATGTCCCCAATCAATACAATCTCGTTAGACTTGATACGTGCTTCTGCGACCGCCCCGTCTCCGGACTACTACCACCACTACTACCCAGAATAGTGTGTAGATCACAAAGAACCAGTCTCCTGGTCCCCATTGAATATAGGGCTGCAGAGGTGTCGCGAATAGCTGATCAAAGAAGCCGAATATGTACTGGAAGAATGTGTCCATATACTGAGGTTGCGCGAACTGCATGTGGCATCACCTTAGGTACATCAGCAGGATGGTTATCAATCTACTGTGTTCGATTCCCAAAGGACTCTATTGGAGAATCAGTATAAAGTCCTACTTAGGATGATGTGTTACATAGCGATGATTGGCTAAGCAGATTAATCTACTCGTGTTTCCAGACATGGTCAAACCAGAACTCTTGTGACAAAGATGGCATCCATAGCTTCCTTCAGAACAGAATTAGTACAGACACATCTCGCCAGCGAATTCGTGACCACCTATGGCAGCGAGCCCACCACTCGTCATCATGTGATAGTATGGATATCTGCTGACAATGGAATCACTGGCATAGGCGAGGCGTGTCCGCTCCCATTCACAGCAGATGACGACTTCAATCATATCAAACGGGTCATTGACCAAGACTTGGGGCCTAGTCTGATTGGAATGGACCCGTTTGACTTTGACCTTCTCAACAGGTGTCTGGAGGACTTTCCTCATGCGGGAGGCACAGCGAGGGCTGGAGTTGACATTGCTCTTCATGACCTCGTAGGAAAGCTGAGGGGCGTTCCTGTCTACCAGATTCTCGGCGGTCTTTCCCGTGACCATGTGGAGTTGGCAAAGGTGCTAGGGATTGGGAATCCGGCTGAGACTGCGAAGACGGCTTTGCAGGAAGTGGAGCAGGGG
>JBHLPF010000043.1:0-23918 GCA_048939765.1 Promethearchaeota archaeon | reverse complement strand
ACCAGCAGCATCCTTGATTCTTCTATACACATGAATCATCTTCTTAGGGCTAGCTATGACAGAGAATGCGGAACCAAGCGCCTTGAAGCGCTTTTTGTGAAGTAGCTCTTGGCGTGATGCTCATTACTTCAGTGGTATGTGAGATTTGATCCATTGATGAAATTAGAGCATACCTTTTCTCCACGACCGCATGTGGTTAGTACTGCCTGTACTCTTCCAGGACCTGAATCTTTGTTAGGCAGTCGGTCCTCACGAACTCATCAGCTTCTTTCCCCTCGTGATGACGAATTCCTACTATCTCATCGCCCACGAAATCGATGAAGCCTTCTGCCAATATGGTCATGCCATGGCCATAGAATCTAAGGCGTTTGCCCGACTTGGCAGCCTCAATTAGTATGGTCCTGAGAGTGGAGTCCCTCTCAAAGTCCGACATATCTAGCAATATGTTGTTTAATGGTGATAAACATTAGGTCCTAACGCAACTCTCTTAACTCATGAGGATGTGATATATCGCAATTCGATGGAGTCAGACCAATGAAGTACATCATGTTTTGGGAATACGAATCTGCTGATCACAATGTTGTGATGGACAAGCTCAAGGAGTTCCGTGAGATCGTGAAGAAGAATCCGGACGAACATGCAAAGTTCATCTCAAAGAACTACACTATGGTGGATGGCCCCGAGGGCTTCCAACTAGTCGAGACTGAGAATCCGGAGCACCTCGTCAAGATTACCCGTCATTACAATCCAGAGGTTAGTTTCAGATTCGCTCCCATTGTGGAACTTGAAAAGGTCGATCAGAAGATCTAACTGAGAATTGTGAGCCCCCGGTTCTTCCGGAGCCGGAGGCTTTACAGTTCTATTTTTCTCAAATTCCTAGATGATGCCTGCTCTCTTGCCAACCTTCTCGTAGGCTGCTAGAGAGATGTCGAGCTGTTCCATGGTCAGTCCGCTGTTCATCATGTTACGGATTCGAGCCTTATCACGAGCAACCATCGGAAACACGATTGGCAGAGCGAGGATTCCCTCATCCATGAGACCGTTGCTGAGTTCTACAGCTTTGGAACTTTCACCGCACATAGCCGGAATAATGGGTGTCTGGCTCACGCCAGTATCAAAGCCCATCTGCTGAAGCCCCTTAACGAAGTATTCTCTGTTCTTCCAGAGAGTCTTCACATGCTCTTCTTCCGTTTCAAGGATATCTATGGCTGCAATGCATGCTGCAGCTGTAGCGGGTGGATGAGATGCACTCAAGAGCCATGATCTGCTCTTGTTTAGAGCGTAGTTGACCATGTCTTGGCTACCGGAAACATGACCACCCATTACCCCAAACGCTTTGCTAAAAGTTCCCATTTCGAATTGAACATCATGATGAGTGAGGTTGAAGTGAGAAACAATGCCTCTTCCGCCTTTTCCAAGAACTGCTTCTCCATGCGCGTCATCCACGTAGACCATCGCGCCATGCTCTTTAGCAGCTTTCGCTATACCGTCGAGCGGAGCAATGTCCCCATCCATTGAAAACACGCCATCACTGATGACTAGGATTTTAGCTGGGTTGTCTTTCTCTGCGTCCTGTAGGACTTCTTCAAGGTGCCCCACATCATTATGGTTATACACGAATCGAGTAGCTTTGGTGAGCCTGACTCCATCAATGATGCTGCCATGATTCAATTCATCCGAAACAATGGCGTCTCCCTTGTCTACAAGCTGAGGAATGAGCCCCTCGTTTGCTGTAAAGCCTGCGCTATATGTGAGGGATGCTTCCGCTCCCTTGAATTTTGCCAGCCTGCGCTCAAGTTCGAGATGCAAGTCCATTGTTCCAGCAATCGCTCGAACCGAGCCTGATCCCGCGCCGTGTGTTTCTATTGCCTTTATGGCGGCCTCCTTGATCTTGGGGTGATTAGTCAGATTCAGGTAGTTGTTGCTACAGAGCATGATGACATCTTTGCCATCCACCTTCGCCTCAGGTGTGCTTGGTCCCTGCAGTTCTCTGATCTTCCAATCAAGATTGGCCTCAACAAGCTTGAGATATTCCTCCTTCATCCAACCTACGGGGTTTCTCATTACGTTCAAGTCCTACTTAGATTCACGACTCAGATTGTCGTTTTCAATTTTGGCCCGCGAAGTTTCAGATATATATGCCCTTCGCTATGCATTGAAGCGGCAAATATCGAATGCAGGAATATCAGTAGACTACTTTTTCTCAGCATCGATGCTATCAAGGAGGTCCTGAACAAGCGCCTTCGGCAGGTTCTTTGCCTGAGCGACAATTGCTTCAATCTCGACAACAGGCACGCCTCTTTTCTTGAGTTCCATGCGCAGGTCCTCTAATTCCATCTCGCTCAGTACATCCTCGAATTCAATCTTGTCTTCCATTGGAACGGGAGCTGTTTCCTCGACCATCTTGATGAATTCAGCAGCTTTGTCTTTGGGCACAGTCTTGGCTTGTTCAGTTATTGTATCAATCTCATGTTCAGGAGTGCCTTTTATGAAGAGCCGGCCTCGTAGCGCAACAAGATCCTCCTCAGACATAGTTTCAATGGGTTTCTTCTTCCTCCTCTTTTCCCGCTTGACTTCCTGCTCATGTCTGAATCCTTTGAGTAACTCCATCGCTAGTGCTCTTGGAACTTCCTTTGCTTGCTCCAGAATCTTATCAATTTCCTTTACGCTGGCACCTTCATCTGCAAGCTGTTGTCTAAGCATCTCAATCTCCATATCGCTCAATTTGGCTGTGTCTACCTCAGTTTCATGCATATCGACAGCTGAACCAAAGCTCTTGAGAAGCATCTCAGCCACATCCTTGGGGAGGCCTCTTGCCTGATTGATCACCGCATCAACTTCATGCATAGGAAGCCCTCTTTCAAGAAGGCCTGTCTTCATCTCCTGCATTTCCTTCTCACTAAGATGATCTTCATCAACAGCAGGCTTCTCAATAGGAGCAAATAGAGCTGCTTCTTCGGCTTCAATGTCAAAGCCAGGAAGTACTGAGGGTGCTGCTTCGCCGCCAATTCTCCTCTCCCGCTCCAATCTAACATCTTCCAGCACTTCGGTCAAAGACTTACCTTCGGCCTTGGCGACCCGAGGCACCTCTTGCTTGATCACCTCAGCAATGAAGTTGGTCTGCTGACTCATCTTCATCTTCGAGAGGTCTCGTCGGAAGTCATCAATTTCCTCTGAAGTCATATCTGTCAAAATGGCCAAGTCCAAGAGAAGCTGCTCAATCTCAGGGACATCGACTGTCACCGACTCGGGCGGAATCATCTCAGGCCTTTTGTCGATTTTGAGGTCCTCAGTAAGCTCTCTGAACAACTGAGCTATTAGCTCTTGTCTGCTCAATACTTCTCCTGCTGGCTTCGGGACGCGTCTTCTTCTCAGACTTCTGATTTGAGCGCTCAGCATACGAATAATCTTTGGTACTCTGATAACTCGCACCCACACAATGGCGCTCAGCAGGATGATGATTGTGAATGCGCTTCCGAATGTCATTACATTCCGCATCATGATGTCTGCATCAGACGGGCTGATTGAAATTGTCAATGCAGCTTCGTTTGGCATATAATTCGACTTGTTGAAGCGTATTGTGACATCGACGACACCAGATCTTGCACGAGTGACCACTCTGAATTGATACATGCCAGGGTTAGCTGCATCCTCTCCACTAAACTCAATTATCGCCAGATTAGGAATCTCACTAGTGATTACAATGGTGGCCGTAGCACCACTGACTCCCATGGCGCCGTGTCCAGGCCAAATGTCAGAGTATTGGACCCAGAAGGTGGTTTCGTTGCTGTAGGAAAGCGAGAGTATTGATGGACCTATAATCTCGGCAGCTGTTGGAATTTCAACGATTGTGACTACAAACGTAAAGGCCGCTGTAGAATAATTCTCCAAAGAGAAACGAATGCTGAATTCGAACTCCGAATACAGTGTCCCTAGAGCCGTGTCAAACACGAATGAGTAGTTCCCGCCCTCTCCTGCTATTAGACCCAAGGGCTCCTCTAAGAAGCCAGGTCCTGAATATACCGATTTATTGAATATTGCCCCTGATATTCCACATGAATCCCAGGTGTTGTTGTAGAGGAGAACAACGTTCAAGATATCTCCATAAGGCACCTGAAGTTGCTCCCATGTGTTTCCTATCCGATATTCATCGGATAGGTTGACCACTATTTCTGTAGGTACCGGGGCTATGCTTAATGCGATTGTCAGCTGTTGGTCATTGTAGTTGATCCTCTGGAAGCCTACTGTAATTCGATATGTCCCTGGCCTAACAGAACTGGTGTTCAAAGGAACTCCATAGACTCCATTACCGAAATCATATGGTGCCCCAGAGCCTCCCGCCCACTGATACGTCGCTAAATCTGCATCTATGCCCACATGATGATATGTGTTGAAATATGTGAAGTTTATGTATCCAGTCCAGCCCCATATAACTTCTGGGGAGCCCGGTGACTGTATGACAGCTGGGAGGTTCTCTACCAGGATAGTTGTTGAATTCTCAGCATCTGTATAGTCGGTATTAGGCGGTTCCGCGGATATGACGAAATTATGGACAGAAGCGGTGCTATCACTAGTGTTGAAGAAAAAGTAATAGTATCCAGGTCCACCTACGAGTGAACCATTCAGAAGAGTCCCATTCACACCGAGCTCTGGCGAGAACCATCTGACAATGCAGTTGGATAGTCCTGTAGAATAAGGATGCGTTGAATTCAAAGCAGGTGTTAAGACGTATACTCCAATTCTGACTGATTCGGACCAATAGATTGGAGTATACTCGTATGCGGCTGTTGCGCTGTCTAGCCACACTACCAGATTAATCTTGGAAACACTCATGCTGATAGTGACAGTTGCATTCCCATAGTTTTCCTTGAAGGCAGAAACATGAATCTCATAGGTTCCAAATGTTGCATCGATGGTGGGCATATTGATCGAGTAATGTCCTGGTCGTCCAGGTACCTCTGTCAGAGTCAAGTTGGCAAAGGCCCATCTCGCTGTAACATTAGCGTCTGTCACATTGCTCGCAGATTCGGAATCCCTTAGGTACACTATTATTGATGCCTGTCCTCCATAGTCCACAGTAAAGAAATACCTGTCTTCTTCAGGAATCACATCCATTGGTCTTGGCAGTAGCTGAAATGACAGCTGAGCAGAGGTGTTTAGATAATTAGGTGCTTGCCCTTCTAGTCTTATAGTAATCGTTTGATGAGCACTACCTGGACTTGTATCCACAATGGCAGTGTAATTGCCTGGCGTGCCTGTTATTCCAAACGCATCTGATCCACCTGTCCATGAGTAGACGATAGTAGCAGACGTGACTAGCTGATTTCTTAACGTGTCATTGAAAGCTGCATAGATTGTCAGAGGTTCTCCCCAGTAAATCTCTAATGGAGAATTGGGTCTCGGTCCGCTCCAAGTCACAATTAATTCCGAAGTAACGGCAAGTAGCTCTAGTTCTACCGAAAGAGTGCTAACAGTATAATGTGTAAGAATTACATCGATTTTCAGAGTCTGTATGCCAAAGCCTAGGCCGGTTGTGAAGAGAGTCACATTATAGCTCCCGTCGCCCAAATCCGTGAATGATGCAAAGTCACCCCAGGTGAGGTCAAGCCACGCACCGCTGCGAGGCGCCCCTCCTGCATCATCATCGACAAGAGATACCGTGACATAGATGGGTTCTCCAGCATAATTGGCTGCAGGAACATCTGCAGTAAGTCCTCCTACTCTATTGCGGACCCCAACGACTGCTTGAGTTGTGACTGACTGGTAGGGGAAGAGGGTGATGCCGACTGTGATATATTGAAGTCCTGTGGTGAGGCTATCGGTGAGATTGAGCGAGATGTTATAGGCTCCCGCAGCAATTGAATGCACAGACCAACATGATGGTTCCAGACCTGTTGAATCGTATTTCAAAGAGATTGCCCCTTCTGCACCGGGTATACCCAGGGAGTGGTCAATATCTGTGAATGTAACAATGAATGAGATATTCTGATAGAACGCTGCAACCGAAGGCGTAGGCAATTCACTTGATAGCGAAACTTGGATTGCTCTCACAACTCCCTTCATCAGTAGATTGGTGATGTTTGCGTAGTATGGAGAAACTACTGGATTCCATCTTACCTCAAGTATGAAGTTATAGAGGCCAAGACTCCCAAGCGCGGTACTACTCACATCAACAGTATATCTGCCAGCATCTGGCCCTACTCCGGCTGTTATCCAGTAATCAACACCCTCGACAAGTCCTGGCACCTCTACACACGAGAAGACAATGGAAGCACCTGTGATGCCAATGCCTTTGGTCTGATCCGAGAATGTCAAACCCAGCACGACATTGTCACCAAGCGGTGTGTCTAAGACTTGATCTAATTCCACAGTGCCTGATCTTGAAGTTGTAGTGACAAAGACAGTGGATTGATCATCCTGATAATAGGGTGTTCCTCCTGTCCAGACGACTACTACCGTGATATTCCAATTGCTGACAAGCGCGGCACTGATGATGGTTGAGTTCAGATTGATACGTAGCCCACTGCCGGCAATGGAGATACTGTAATCTTGTGCGCCTAGCTGAATGCCTTCACTGAATATCCTGACATCATCGGCAACAATTCCGATTGCCGCTCTGGTGGCTGCATCTGTGAATATGAAGTCGAATGTCACATTATTCAGGAATTGGGTTTCTGAGGGAGGAACGGTTATCTCAATACTAGTCTGCCGCTCGGTGACAATGAAGGTCACATTCCGCGAAGCGTCATTGTAATAGGGTGCGCCTGCAGACCAATCAGCCGTCACTGTGATAGTCTTGGTGCCAGGTGCACCTAGGAACGAAGTATCAACAGATATCCTGTATTGACCAACTCCGATAATGGAGATCTGATATTCCACGCCTTGGCTTAGGAGATTGAAACCATGATGGAGTATTATTGTTCCGCCTGTTATGCCTGATAACGATAGGATGTCCTTGTATTCTATAGTGAAATTGGCGTGGTCAGAATAGCTGGTTGGAAGGGCGGTTGCGATGATATCCAAAGTGGTATCCCTCTCACGGAGCCGGAATGGAACTAGGAGGGTGGACGATCTGTAGAATGGTGCTTGTTCTTCAGTGCTGAAGTTTAACCAGAGCTGATATTGTGTTCCAATGTCCAGCGCTTGATTGTAGGTTTCAACAATGAGCAAATAGTTCTCCGCTGATGGCCGCCATGTGCAGGTGAATATCCACCCGGACCCATTGAGTATCTGAATATGTGTATAGAGGCTACTCTGGTTTGCAATCGAGTTTAGAGTATTGAGATCCAAATACTGAACTACAATTCTCAGAGATGAATTATGAGCTGTATCACCAGGAGGTTCCGCAATCAGAATAGTTACACGAGAATCAATTGTGAGTGTCCGCGAACCACTCTTAGCTAGATAGTAGAATGCTGCAGGGGTCGCGATGATGTCTAGGATATAGTTGTCAGGCATGGCGTAATACGAAGTGTTCAGTTCAATGAGATATTGTCCCTGACCTTGCTCAATGATTTTCACATATGTTTGTGGTATTTCGGCAGCGCCATCATAGAGGCTTATAGTTGCGCCTTCCACACCCCTCGAAACGGACCCAGCAACATCTGTAAGGATAATTGTGAATGTAACGTTGTCGTTATAGGATGTTACTGGAGGTGTTGGATATGTCAGCACAGTCTGCCTGTCTGATACTGTCAACGATATCAACTTGCCAGTCTTGTTGGCATAGAATGGAATTCCTGACCAAGACACGCTCAAGGTGAATGTCCTTTCACCTAGGGGAGCCCCGAATTGACTTGTATTGAACGAAACTGTGAAGATTCCACCCAAAGAATCATAGTCCAATGTGAACTCAGCAAGGCTCAATGAAATGGCCATTGCAGCGTCATTGGCAATAGTACTGGAGGTTCCTCCAGTAATGTCTTCGTACGTGAATGTGAATGTCGCGTTCTCACCAAAAGCCACGCTGGTTGGTGGTACTATAGAGAGTAGTGTATCTCTGGGGAGGACCCTTACAGAAATCACATCCGTCCGGTTTGTATAATATGGCCAAGCACCTTGGGACCAATTGATGAATACCCTCATTGAGAATAGGCCGGTGCTGCCAAGGATCGTGTTATTGAAGCCAATAGAGTAATAGCCAGGACTAGCAATGTTGTCAACTTCCAGGATGTCAATCTGAGAGTAATCAATAGCCAGCCCGCTGAATTCGACACGGATAAACACATCAGATGTGTTGTTGGTTATGCCGAAACCTGAGGAATCCATGTACAGGAATGTATAATCCATATAGCCCAGACATGGAGTCGCGGGAGTAGCATCAATTAGCACGATCTCGGAATCCTCGCCAACTACCTCGGCTGAGGTGAGAAGGAACTTATCTTGGTACTTCTGTATGCTCCCTGTCCAATTGAAAATGATATTAAGTTGTTGATTTCCAAGTTTTCCGAACTGCGATGCATCGATAGTGATATCATAATAACCGTCAGCTGAACCATTGACCCATGAGATAGTGAGTGTGTCCGTGCTGTTTCTTACTGTACAGGAAACATCGGATGATACAATGCCTAGGGCGTGGTCACGGTCTCCGTAGTAAACGGATATCTGTACTTGACCTGTTGCGGTTGTAGTTTCTGCCGGCGTGATTAGTCGTAATTCAGTATCAATGGTTCGAATAACTACTGACATATTGAAATAGGCTACTTCATACTCAGCACCAGCTGAGAAATCAAACATTAGGAAGTAGGAGTCAAGACTATCAGTGTCATAAGTGGTGATGGTGACCTTCCAACGAGTTCCAGTCCAAGCTACATCGTAATGGCTGGAAGTCCAATTACATGAACCAATCGCACCCTCCGCAAGTCCTATGGTCGTGTCGTGGTCCAAATCCATGTAATCTACATAGAAAATCTTCGAATCTCCCACTGGTATATCTAAGAAGCCAATAGTTGCTATTGCATAGGTTCTGATTTGCCGCACTTGTATGTATATAGTCATGTTCTTGCTCTGATAGTTTGGAGCAGACACTATCAGAGTCACATTATCTCCTCCAATGCTCCAGCTTGAAGTGTCTATAACAACTCTGTATCTACCACTGCTTATCAAGTTCTCACTCAATTCTGTTGCACCGACAACTGTAACAGATGCAGTATCGATTCCCTGACCTCGATCTATATCTATGAACTCCAGTGTGATTGAGGCGTCCGTACTATATGATATCGTCATTGTCGGATAGTCTGGAGAAGTTAGTTCGCTACGTGCTTGACTGTATGCAAAATTGATGATGGGCGTCTGAGTGCTGGTGTAATTCTCCGCTGCTCCAAAAGTGATGATTATCCGAATTGTATAGGTACCAACTGAGAAAAATGCTTGGTCAATCGTGAGGAGATATTCTCCATTGCCCAAGGCTGAGAGGCTCTTAATCGTGTACGGTGTGCCGTCTTTATCTTGAGCGTCAAAGTAGCTCACATCGAGACCATCAATTGAGGTGCCATCGTATATTGATACATATTCATCCACGGTCAAGAAGAGAGGTATTGCGAAATCATCCCCAACTGGGAAGCTATCAATAGGAGCCCAATTGAAACCTGTTTTCACCTTTCCTATCTCGATGATCACTGCAGTGTGTCCATCGTAATAGAACCTTGGTGAAGATGTTGCGAATAGCGTCAGATTCAATGTGTGAGAACCAAGTCCCCACTGCGTAGTTTGAAGCCAGAACGCCTTTGAACCAAACGGAGCTAATCCACCGTTCCACTGAACCTGAACTGATGAGAAATTGCCTGGAATTTCAGCACCGCCTGTGTCCATATCATGATATGCCAAGCTAAAGTATGTGTTCGTACCGATGGGTACTGAGCTATTGTAGGTTACTACCAGTGTCGTCCTATGGGGAATCACACTCACTGCGACTGTGATTTGATCCATCGTATAGTAGGACTTGCTGATTGAGAAGTTGAACAGGTAGAGGCCAACTGCATTCCCACTCACATCAATCTCAATCGAGTAAGTCCCATCCAAGAGGTCAGTGTACTGGAAGGTTGCATCACCAGTCAATATCCCTCCTAATACGCCAGTTTTCCCGTGGTCCATGTCCTGCCATTTCAGAGTCGCATTGACTGTCTGACCCCATGGGATGCTTATTGGACTGGCACCAAGCTGAGCAAGCTCTGTGCTAATCCTTCTGTATACAAAGACTACATCTATGCTACTCCCAAGCACGAAACTCTGACTAGGTACGGCATTAATCTGGAAACCGTATGTGCCCAGTTCAAGACCAGCTGAGTCAATCTGGACCAGATAAGTTCCGTTTCCATAATCAACAGGAACACCAACGAGAGTACCATTCGAGGTGATTGTGGCCGAAGGATATGCATTGCTGTTTATCGCATCATAAAGAGTCACCTTGACAGCAAAATCATCACTATAGGCAGTAGTGTCTGGTGTTTCATATGATATGTATGTGGGATGCGACAGCTCAAGGTCAAAGAAAGTAGAGGAGTCTGCAAGATAAGGATGATTCGATTGGATATTGATTCTCCACATCCCAGGCAGGCCAAGATCAGATGTATTCAGAGCTTTGCCATAAGAGCCATCTCCATAGTCCTCTAGCTGCACCTGTGTCGGTGCACCTGAAATGGTCCAATTCATTATCACTGTGGAGCCTGACACGTTTTCAGATGTGTCCGTGTCCGTAAGATGAACTTCGACCAGCAATAAGTCGCCTGCTGTTCTTACTGATAATTTGTCTCCAATCGCGTCACCAGGGGCCTGAAGTTCTAAAGATGAAGTATGTTTCACAATAAACTCTCTGCTATATCTGCCAACATAAAGCGGGAATGCTCCTGCGGTGTCATTGAAATCTACATACGCAACCCATGTTCCACGTGGCCAAGTACTGTCCACGGCAATACCTGTCCACTCAAACTGCCCACTCCCATCTTGCGAAAAATCAAATGACGAATAGGAGATCTGGTCATTAGGATCAACAAGTGTAAGTTTCATCGCGGAACCAGGAATTACTGAAGCTGTTCCTCTGAAGTCTAGTGATTGACCTGGTTGCACCACTGTCGTCATATCATATGAGCCGCCTCCAGCAGCACATTCAAGATTGCTGGCTTCGTTTGGAGATGTGAATGCGAAGCTCCAGACTCCATAAACATCAATCGCGGATGACGGAACCACGACTTGCGTTGCTGTGCCGGTCACTTCAGATGTCCTGATTTCATCGAATGAATCGGTTACACTGTGGAGAGTCCATGTTGACAGTTTCTCCACGGTCAGGCTGATGTCAGTAGCACCTGGTGGAGGACTAATCAATACATTCGCAGTCCACGTCACATCTGTTCCGTTTGCAGTGGAGAATGATGTTCCTGGCATCATATTTGAATCAAGTGTGGTCTCTTGATCGGTGATATCAAGTGTCATCCTTGGAAGAATACTTACAACCGATGGGGCATCTGTGGTGAAGAGCAACGTTGCGTTCTGTCCAAACTGCACACTCTGTTGCGTGCCGACATTGAGAAAGCTGGATGGGTCATACTGGTTTGCATATTCGGTCTGGATCCAGTCCACTGACTTGTAACCCATCATTGTCCGAAACTCGTCTATCCCACCAAGGTGAACTTGGCCTCCTCCATATATGCCAAGCATGAAAATATTCAGGTCATCTCTCAATCGGTCGCCCACTCCCATGCCTGAATCTGAAGATGAATCGAGCAGTGAACCATCTGCATAGCTATATCCTCGTAATACTCCGTCCCCTGTGCTATCGTACTTGTACACAATGTAGTTCCAAGTCTGACGTTTCACACCGATATTCACCCAGCTATTGTGTCCACTATTAAAATGAATATCGGGCTGGAACGAAGCAATGTCAGGTGGCCAGCCAGTAGACTGTCTGAAAGTCCTTACGAGAGTAATACTTGTGCCTTTCTCAAAGATTAGGGGTTCTACATCTGTCCATTCAGCATCGCTTGAATAATCAAAGTAGACCCAAAATGAAAACTGGAAGTCTCCCCATCCGTCGAATATATCGTCGCCATCTATGAATGGGATATAATTGCCAACTGCATCTTGGAAATACCGGGCATCACCTATTCTTGCATTTTGCATAAAGGTTGTTTGCACAGGCATACCATTGTGGTAATTCTGGCTCGAGTCTTCAATGAACGAACCATTGCCGGATTGTTCTGAGAGATGCCACACGCTCTCATAGTCGTCCCAAATCCGATGGGGATTTTCTGGGATGCTTGCATCTGGAGCTCCATACGACATTGTGACCGTGGTGTCTGTTGAAGCAGAAAGCAAAGGAACATTCACCCAAGCTACAAGATGCGCATGAGTTGAATTATAATCGGAGTCAAAGAGTTCTATTTCGTGGTCTAGTATTTCTGAGCCAACTGTGAACTTGATGTCTTTCCCATCTTGTCGAGCATCAGTCTTGAGATCGCTGTCATAGATGTCAACCAGAACAGGGAAGTCCTCTAGGTCTGAGCTCACCTTCGTGTGGTCGATTGTCAAATCCTTCTTGTATTCGAGGATGGAAATAGTGTCCTCTTCTTGAGGTACTAGAAATTCCACATAGAATGTAGCCAAGTCTAGGCCGCCGTAGCTATATGTGCCCCTAATAGAGTTCCAATCACGGTATTGATCTGAGTTCATGTAGTCAATCATGACGCCGATGTAGTTTCCACTGTCCCAGCCAGAACGAGATATAACACTCTGTACAAGCGAAGACATATCTGGTGTTCTATACCTGAAATAGTTCTCCCATGTATCTTGTATCCATGCGACACTTGTATTACTCCAAGTATATCTATCCTCGAGATTAGGTAGGCCGTTTGTAAAGGGTGAAACATTATCTTCTTCAGCTACAAGAACACGTAGCGAATTGTCACCCCCGCCAAGGTAGCCTAATGCCTCTACTTCCAATGCAGCATATGTGATTATCGCACCTTGCGGTATTTCCAAGGGGAATTGAATTCCTATCTGATACTTAATTATATCATCCCATGATGATCCACTGGAGCTATATACGCCCACTCTCAGTGCACTGGAAGTGCTAATTCCAGTGTCAGATCGACTGAAGCAATCTCTTGATGCCCCATCAGGCACATATGGTGAAACACTGCCTGCTATTGAACTAGTGATAAGTGTCTGGTTAGCACTAAGACCTATTTGTTCTGGAAGTGGTCGTGCTTCAAGAACCAAATCCACCTCATCAATGAGAACTTGATGGTCAATGGTGGCTGCTGGCAATCCTGAGTATTCTGTTCCGATGCCTATTCTCAATTCTATTGCCCCCGGAATCGGATATTCATCAAAGGCGGAGGCTGGAACTTCGACGTCATATTGGAGCCACTCATCAGTTGTGTCACCTGACTCGAATACATGAACCCTTGATTCAAAGTCACCAAGGCCGACAAAAAGATAGAAGTAGTCATTCATGGTTGATTGACTTCGCACGTAGTAGCGAAGAGATACTTCCGCTGAGTAGAGCTCTCTCCAAGGCATACCTATCTGCTGGCAAAGGAAAATCCTATCGCTTGTGTCTAGAGAGTTAGTTGTGCCATAGTTCGCAGTGAATCTCCATCCCATGGACCCCTGCATACCGTTTGCTGAATAACTATGGAAGTAGAGATGGCCGTAATAGGGATGCACGGGGTCTTCGCCCTCATCGATTATGGCCCAATTATCTGGCACATTGTATTCTTGTGAACTCCAAGGCCAACCAGATACTATAGTGCGTTCAGTATGGTATGTATCAAGCAGTCCATTCTTGATCGGAGTGAATCGAGTAGAAATGTGATCCATGGTTCCGCTCAATGACGTGCCTGACCAGCCTTGAGGTGCACTGATAGTTACCGCCGTTGGCGCAGACGGGTCAATCAGCTCTAGCTCCTGTGAATCATTGGTGATTGCTCCGTTTAGGGTAATATCCTGTGGTGCACCACTTCCTGCATAAGACTGGCCTTCTGATTGGGCCCAATTGTCTGTCCATTGGACCTGTGATGCGGGATAAGCCTCTGCCATATTACTGCTAGAGATAAAACTAGGAACTGGAGAAACGACCAGGATTAGTATTCCTACCACCACCAATTGAAACAGCAGATTTCGTGTCTTGTTTCTCATTCTCAGAGAGGGGATTCTGGACGAAGAGGGCATCATGGCTTGTCACCTCCCTTCTTGAGAATGCTATTGATGAGGTCTTCAACCAGCTCCTTTGGAAGCTCTTGAACTTGCTCCATAATTGTTTCCAGTTCGCCGCCTCCAATTCCTGCCTCGACTAGTTTCCTACGTATAGCTCGAATCTCTTCCACGCTGACTAAATCAGGTGGCAATTCGTCCTTTGCCTTTGTGAGGTCAGGTCGTTTCTGTTCAGATTCTTCAGGAAGTGGCTCCTCTTCAATAACTACTGGTTCTGATGGAGGAGCAATCTCTTCTCCAGCGATCTGTGCTCTTGCCTGTGCTAAGGTTTCTTCCCGGATCTTCTCAATGCTCTTCTTTTCCTTCTTAGAGTGTTTGATTAGTTCTTGATCGATTACTTCCTTAATGAAAGCCGCCTGCTCGCTGGGCTTCATTTTTGATACATCTGCTCGAAATTCATCTAGCTCTTCGGGCCTTAATTCTGTCAGGATAGACAGCTGAATTAGCAGTTCCTCCAACTCTGGAACTTCAGCTGTCAGGGAATATTCGGGCATACTATCAGCTGACCTGACAATCCCAATTGGTGCTACGATTTCGTTGAAGAGACCAGTAAGCATCTCCCTTCTGTTCTGGACGCCATCAGGCACCTTCGGAATACGACCACGGCTGATAGTTCTCACCATTCCACGAAGTTCTCTCAGTCGTTTTGGCAGACTGAACAGTCTCGACCAGAGGATGGCACCAATAATGCAAATGACTCCAATTGGAAGGCCATAGAGCAATGAACGTTCAAGGAGAAGGTCAAAATCAGATGGTTCTACTGAAACTGCAACAGATACTATCGCCGACTCACAATTCTCTTTTGACAGCTCAATGAGGACCACTACAGACCCCTGACTGCGTTGTGATAACAACGTGATTTCATACCAACCGGGATCCATGCCCTCTTGTGGCATCACTCGTGCGACTACGAATTCTTCGTTCAAGCTAGTCGCGTTCACGTCACCATCTGGAAGTCCTCGATTGTTGTGGCCTTCCCAGATGTCATAATAGAACACTAGGACAGTAGTTGTCTGACTATAGCTCATCGGGATGGTTTCCTGATTGGCAGTGAGTGCCGTTGGGATGTTGATTATGGTGACATAGAGATTGAGCGTAGATCTGCTTCGATTTTCCAGTCCAAGATTCACAACAATTCGATACCGGGTATCGCTGACTATCCAACGAGAAGAATCAATGAATAAACTGTAGTTACCAGAAGAGAGTTCCGAAATCAGTAGGTTGTCTTTGTCTGGAATCGATGGGCCTATAATAACGGAGGTCAACTCTGAAGCATTGGATATGCCTCGGTTATACCACGTGTCATTATAGAACAGCGTAATTGAGAGGCTGTCACCATAAGGAATCTGGAGATTCAAGGCATTGCCCTCGATTTTATACTGTGATGGGGCGTAAACTGCAATTTCTGTCGGAACTTCGACTACTGTCAGTGTGATGACTCCGGTCCCACCTTCATAATTTTGTTTCAGGAAGCTGACAACCATTGTGTATACGCCGGGACCTACTAGGGACGTGTTGACCCATACCTGATATATGCCGTCGATAGCGTACCTTGACCGTTGCTCGATTCCTTCCCAGTCAATTCCGACCTCAGCTGCAACAACTCCTCTATCTTCCATAAGGTTCCAATATGTTAGGTTCACCCAGCCGGCCCATCCCCACACCTTGGGTGGCACGAATGAGGATTCAACTGTTGTTTGAACAGGTCTGATTGTTATGGTTGTCATATTGCTGGATGTGTCAAATGCACCAATCCATGGGTATGCAGTAAACCTTAGAGTGTACGTAGTCGCATTAAACTCCCAGGTATTGAAGTCATAGTAGAAGTAGCCTGGCCCTCCAATTGATGAACCGTTCAGGAATTCGCCTGTCAGGAATGTTCCTGAAAGCAACCAAGTCACTGTGCAGTTTGATAATCCAGTATCATTCAAAGAAGGTACAAGCACAAACACCCCAATTCGAATAGTATCGGTCCAATTGAAAATCCGACTACCATAAGTTTCAGTCAATGGGTCTAAATCCACCCTGGTCAGAATCTGCTTGATTTCAACCTCCGCAGAAGAAGTAGTAGTGAGATAGTTGGTCTTTTCGACACTCACAACAATTGAATACGTCGTAGGGCTCGCCGCCGCTGTTGTGATGAGTCCTGTATAATATCCATCCATTCCTGGAACTGGCGTTAACGACACGCCAACCAAGTCAAAGACCCACTTTGCTGATACCGAAGCCCCCGTTAGAGGCACATCATTGTATGCATCACGAACAAATACGGTGATGTTTGCTGGTTCACCTTTGTAGATCTCCTGGCTATTTAGACCATCCACTATTGTAAGTTCAAGATTCAATCGCAAGATATTCACGGTGATTTGCCCTGTAACTGTGACATAATTATCAAGACTAGCACTTATCGACACGAGATATGTTGTAGCGAGAGGAAGGTTTCCGGTATCAATCGTAAACGAGTAATTCCCCGGTGCTCCCTCTGCAAGACTTCCACTCAAAATGCCGAACTGATAGCTGACAGTGGCTCCAGGAATGAGAGTGCCGCTCCGAGTGTCATTGAAGATAGCCCAAATTGAAACGCTTTCTCCCCAATAGACATCCGGAACTGTCTGAGGCAGAATAATTCCTGTTGGAATGCTAAGCACCCTTATTGAGATGGAAATTTCCGGAATGAAGTAGTCAGCCTTTTGAGCGCTCACTATAAGGGTGTAGAGGTCTGCATCCAAAGAAGTTGTGTCAAGAGTAATGTTGTACATTCCATTTCCAATGTAGATATAGCTTGAAGTTTCAGGCCATATTCGATTCAATATAGCATCCTGTATTGGAGCAGATGATGCATCAATATCTACTAGTTCAACAATTGCATAAGTCTGCTCACCAAAGTAAGCTTCAGGTGATTCTACTTTCGTCAACACACCCTGCCTGGCCCGAATCTGTATTGGTACCTGAACCTCAGCAAATTGGTAGTTGCTCAGGTCAATTTGTATCACAAGTGCATTTGTACCGCTGGAGCCTGCATCAGTGCAGTTCACCACCAGTCCGTACATCCCTGGAGCGACCACAGTTATACTCCATATCGACGGAGTAGAACCATCTGATTTGTATGTGACACTGATGTTGTTTTCAGCTCCGGCTATTGGCAACAAGTGATCTGCATCAGCTAGTGTGAGAACCACACTCACATTGTCGTTGATAGGTACTGTTGTTGGCGTTGGTTCTTCATACTCCAATTGAGATTGAATCAGCCTGACTGAACCAACAAGAAATACCTCTGAGGCATTCCGATAATAGGGTGCGACGGACGGATTCCACTGAAGGCGCAAGGAGAATGTGTACAGGCCAACTCCGGTAAGCTTGTCTGTATCAACCAAAATCGTGTACTCACCAAACTCAATGCCAACACCCCTAACTACCCAGAAGTCAACATCCTCGGCAAGCCCACTCGGACTTAGACAATCAAACACGACTATGGCATCACCAATTCCCAATCCATTGTCCTGATCTTCGTAGGAGAAAGCAAGTGTCATATTGTCGCCAATTGGAGTTGCTGGAGCATTGCCAAGGCTTATGGATCCAACCCTATTGATGACAGTGACACCCACCGATGCTGCATCATCTGAATAGTACGGGGCAACCGTGAAAGACCAATCGACAAAGACTGTGACATTCCAATTGGTTACTAGATTAGGACTCAAGATAGCTGAATTGATTCCAATTCTATATCCATTGCCAACGAAAGCCATCATGAAGTCGCTGCCTTGAAGGAGGCTTCCTGCACTGTAGATTGACACCATGCTCTTTGTTAGCGAGATGAAATCATCCGTATTGTCGTCACTATAGCTGAATACGAATGTGATGTTATCGAGGAACCTGACCTGCGATGGTGAGCTGATAATTCTGACACTTGCGGGTCGTACTAATACTGATACAGTCAAAGCAATTGTGCAGTCCGTGTAGTAGGGGGCTCCCGAGGTCCACTCAGCAGTTACTACAAGGCTTTTTGTGGTGCCCGGAGTCCCTATCGCAGTAGTATTGATCGACAGATAATAGATGCCATCACCACTTGTCTGCAGAATGTATTCTGTACCCTCGATAAGATCAACTGTGTCAATAGAAAGTACAATGTTTGCACCTCCGATCCGAGCAGATGACTCCAAGTCACGATATGTAACTGTGAAATTGACAAAGTCTAGATACGGAGTAGGCAATGGTGATTCAGTGACATCTAGATACGTTGTGCGTCCCCTGAGTCTGAAGGACACGAAAGTTTCTGCGGGAAGGTAGAATGGTGCAGCATCTGCGTAGGTGAATCGAATCCAAAGCACATAGTCTGTATCAACGTAAAGGATCTGATTGAATGTCTGCACAGTGACCAAGTAATCTTGAGAAACACCACGCCAATCTGCTGTAAAGTGCCAAGAGCTTCCATTGAGAATCTCTATGCCTGTCAGTAGGGAGCTATTCCCGATTGGTGTAAGAGAGAATAGATCACTATAGTGTAACACTATTGGGATTGATGAATTGTACGATACGATCCCGACGGATTCAGCTGTAAGCGTGGTGATTCTATATCGAACATTGAGTATCCGCGAACCCGTAGCATCAAGATAGTAGAAGTGAGTTGTGGTGATTTGAATCTCTAGATTATAGGAGTCTGGTCTAGAGAAATAGCTTGTATTCAACTCAATGGTGTATTGACCGTTTCCAACAGGAACATAGCTGTAGAATGAAACTGGAACTGGCTGAGAGTCGTTGTACAATGCAATTGTTCCATCATCAATTGGACTAGGAGCTGCTCCTGCGACATCCAGATAGGTCACAGTAAATGTAGCCATTTCTCCATATGGAGTGGGACTGGGTGTAGCAAAATCCAACGACGTTTCTCTGTTGGATACAGTGAGAAAGATGGTTCTTGCTGTGATATTTGCATAGAATGGTGAGCCAATCCAAGTAATGCTAATGGTGAACTGCTTGCTTCCAAGAGATGCACCTAGAACACTGGTGTTGAAGGATACATGGAACTGTCTAGTTGTTGAATTATAGCTGATTGTGTAGTCTGGCAAGTTCATATTGACTATCATCTGTGAGTCCCTGGGAATAGCGGACGGAATAGCGCCAGATACATCGTCATACGAGAATGAGAATGTGGCATTGACACCATAAGCAGTGTTATCTGGCGGGGTCACAGATACCACGGTGTTTCTTGGGATAACCCGTACGGTTATGGTATCAGTTTGATTGCCATAAGCGGGTTCGGCTGAAACAGACCAATTCACCTGTACAGTCATGGAGAATACGCCGGGTCTTCCGAAAATTGTGGAATTGAACTCTATACTATAGTGTCCTGGTAGGCCCTCAAGAATCGTTACTAATGATGGATCAATAGATTCGCCAATGAAATCAACGAAAATGAATACATTGCCAGTTGATGCATTGGATATTCCTTGTCCGCTGTAAAGCTCGCTGTAGAAATATGTGTACGTCATATTCTCCAGGTATGGAGTGGGTCCGGGTGAATCCTCGAGACCTAAATTCGACTCTTCACCTATAATATTGACAGATGCTATTATTATGCCGTTATAGAACTGCTGGCTTGGTCCCGTCCAATTGAAATAGACGGTGAAGTTAAAGATTCCCTCCGGACCGAGAATCGATGCTGGGAATCTTATGATATAGTATCCATCACCTTGAGATGTGTCGTTCTCAAGGGATGCGTCAATCCAACGGGTATCACTGTAGACTGAAGCATTTGCATATTGAGAGGTGATACCAATATCGTTGTCTAAGTCGCCGTAGTATACCGAAATATTAACCATGCCAATGTAAGTTGTTGGTTCGACAGCGCTGCCAAGTCTGAAATCTGTGTAATGGGTCCTGAGAGTCAGGCTCACATTGAAGTATCCAAACTGATAGTTCGAACCCTTGGAAACATTGAACAGAATGAAAAAGCTGCCTAAGGAATCTGTATCAAGGCTAGGGAGCTCGACTCGGTATTGTGAACCTGTCCAGATTACTGTCAAAGCGTGAGTCCAGTTATGGTCGATTGTTGCACCAAGTATAGCTTCATCGTGAATAATGTCCCAGTAGTCCACGTAAAAGATAGCTGTGTCTCCTAATGGAAGATCAATTGATGATTCAGAAGACCGAGCATAGGCGTAGGCGATTTGCACCAAAACCTCGAACGTCAGGGTCTTGGCCTGATAGCTTGGGGCGTCTGCAGTAATATTGACCTCATGTGTTCCCAGATCCCAATCCTGCACAATTACGAGCACTTCGTAGATTCCGTCACCTAGATGTAGCCAGGTGATAGACGCACCTTCTGCTGTAATCCAGCCTGTAGTGATATTGACATTGTTGTCTATGTCCACATAATTGAGTGTGATAGTCACATTTGTGTCATAGGTAGTTGTCACTGTTGGATAATCATCAGACGACAAATAGGTCAAGATGGGCCTATAGGTAAATGTTATTACTGGTGTCTGTGAATCGAGATAGTTCTCTGCAGGCAGAAAGTCGACGTAAACTACAATTGTGTATTCTCCTTCCAGGAAGTTGCTTTGATCTATGGCAATCTGGTATCGACCCTCACCG
The DNA here is from genome assembly GCA_048939765.1 of Promethearchaeota archaeon. GTDB lineage: Archaea > Asgardarchaeota > Thorarchaeia > Thorarchaeales > Thorarchaeaceae > SMTZ1-83. The sequence continues at coordinate 3,116 of JBHLPF010000043.1, read as the reverse complement.
AGGAATGCAAAGCTCTCCAATGTATATTGCCAGCCAGTTTCATTCCTCGCAGTGAAGTATGCTTGAGTCAATCCATTGATGGGGTCTCCATCAATCAATGTTCCTGGTTCGCTAATATTCAGATGAACAAACATAATGAAGTCATCACCATTCGGGAATGGCTCAAGATGTTCCCAGCTCACATAGGCCTCAAGCTTTCTGATTTCGAGGTCAACGGAAATTGTAGCGTCCGAATAGTATCGAGGTGCTATAGATGCATAGACTGTAATGTTGATTGTATATACCCCTATAGGCCAAGCACTTGTATCCAACGAAAATCCATAGGGGAAGAATGCTTGAGGTCCACTACCCCAGTCTAGTGTCACCTGACTCAGATTGCCAACGCCTATTCCAACTGAACCTCCATCGATATCAAGGAATGAGATGTCGAAATAGGTGTTCGTTCCCACTGGCGTTGATGGACTATAATCTGCACTTAATGATGTACTATGTACTTTCACTATCACGGTAACAATTGTAGTCGCATCTTGGTAGTTAGCCTTTGATAGAGTTACATCAAATGCGTAGGTGCCAACTAGATACGAACTCGTGTCTATTGTTAGAGTATAATCTCCTCCTCCAACATCCGCTGTTTGAATAGTGACCGAGGGAACGATACTAGCAGTACCTCCTTCTATGCCTATTCCTGAGTGGTCCAAATCATACCAATGTATCGTGACGGTGGCTTGTTGTCTCCAAGGGATTTCAACTGGATCAGAGCTTTGTGGATACGCATCCGTGGCAACTTCTCTATACACAAATTGTACATCAATTGAGCTACTCAGGCGGTATGAATCCGCCGGAGTCGCTGTGAATCTAAATGTGTGAGCACCAGTTGAGAGTGACGAGCTGTCAATGGTCAAGAGATATGTTCCATTTCCGTAGTCTACAGGCATGCCTACAATGGTCCCGTTGCTGGCGAATCCTGCATTGGCCAAGGGTTGACTGTTGAACAAGTCTCTGAGTGTTACTCTTATGGTGAAGTCGTCACCGTATGCAGTATCTGATGGGGGTTCATATGTGAGATAGGTCTGATGCGATAAGTCTAGGAAGAAGACGCTGCTTGCATCACTATAATATTGATGTGATGAGGTAAGTTCAAAACGCCAACGTTGGGCCGTACCCAAATCTGTGGTATTCAAGACTTTTCCGTACCGCCCATCTCCATAGTCATTGAGCTGAACTTGAGCAGGAACACCGCCAACTGTCCAGTTCATTGTCATTGTAGCACCGCTTATTGGAAGAGAGGTAAGTAAATCGGACAGCTCGTACTCAACATGCAGACCCTCACCTATGAGCTTAGCTGAGATTCCATCGGATATTGCATCACCCGGTGCTGTGAGTTTCAGCGAAGCGCCTCGTTTCACAACAAAGCTTCGACTGAATATCCCCACTCTATGACCGACATTGAATCCGCTATCCGTAAGTCTGGCAGTAGCATGCCAGACTCCTGCAGGTGCAGAAGAATCAAGTGCGATACTCTCAGATTCTGAATAACCTGGGGACTGCTCTGCGCTGACAGAGAAGAAGCTGCTTGGATTGTCTTGATTCTGAAATTGGGTCTGAATCCAACCGGCCGAACGCGTAACATCTGAGATGCGAACTTCATCAATTTGACCCTCATATTCCCCGCTCCAGCCAACATCCTTTGGCTGGTCGCCATGACCAATCCAAAAGCCTTGCTCAGCTGTGGAGGCCAGTATTGTGTCACTCTTTTGGAGGACATTTGGATCCTGTACTCCGTCAACGTAGATTCTCATCAAGGTGCCATCATAAGTAGCTACAACATGGTGCCAAGATCCGCCCGTCACATCATTAGCTCCTACTAGCTGATGGGTTTCTCCTTGGACGTTGAAGACGGGCTTTAGAGTTGAACCTTCTCCGTTATTGATCCATAGGCTGTAACCATTATACCACCCCTTGTGATTCATTATTCCATAGATGTGTGTATTGGGAGTGATATCATGTTGCACCCATGCTTCAAGTGTTAGCTGGTACCCATCAATGTTCCAAAGCGGACTATCTCCGCAGTCAATAAGGTCATAGTTTCCATCAAGATTATTGAAGTCCTGTCCAAATCCAATCTTGCCCGAAACTTGAGTTGGCACAAAAGTGGCCGCTCCTTCTCCTCCCTGGCCATGATTCTTATACTGACTGCTATCAAGGTATTCATCAAGCGCTCCAGTTCCACTCTCTGATAGGTGCCAGACGCCAAGATACCCAGAATCCCACACTGGTCCTGAATCATAGACTATCGGCGCCAAGGGGTTGCCGTAATACATGCTAATTGCAGTATCGCTCGAACCTGAAAGCAACGGTACCTTTACCCATGCTGCGAGATGCGCATGCGTTGAGTTGAATGTCTGGTCGAATAGCTCAATCTCATGTGCAAGTGTCACTTCGCCAATCGCAAAGGCAATATCCCGACCGTCTGAACGAACATCCGTTCGAAGGTCGGTGTCATACATGTCAACAAGCACGGGGAAGTTGACAAGATCTTCTGCAACATTCTGGTGACTGATAGTTAGATATTTTCTGTGAGAGTATGGCAGAGTGAATCTCAGTCCCTGGAATGTTGTGAGTCCGGAATACCATGTTGAGCCAGATGGATCTGTCAAATCAATAGTTATGGCCGAACTCATGGTTCCGGAGCTCCACGACCGGAGTACGATATCTTCACCTATCGAAAACTCCCCTGACGAGGAATAAGGTCCTCCCGCCGGACCCATTTGCGTTTCAAAGACATGATTTCTATCTTGGAATTGTATTCTCCACATACCATATTCATCAATCGCTGTTGAAGCAACAATCAGCCTCCCGTCAAAGCATGTCCAGTCAGCTGCAAATGACTTCTCTAATCCTGAGGGGCTCTTGACAGAGAACGGATACCATTCGCCTTCTGGATAGGACAACTCAAACGAAATCGATTCTATCTCAGGAGGAGGGGACACTAGTACATTTGCTGTCCAGACAGCCAAGCTGCCATTGACTATTGAGAACGATGTGCCTGGAAGATAATCATCTGTGTAGCTAAGCCCAGAAGTGTGGATTCCAAGCGATGTTCTAAATCCAATTGT
>JBHLPF010000042.1:21819-23994 GCA_048939765.1 Promethearchaeota archaeon | reverse complement strand
GAGGAGATTCGGAAACGGCATGAACACTTCATGAAGGAATGGGAGAAGGGCAAGGTCGAGCCTCTTCAGCATAGATATGAGATCAGTCTCTTGGCGAATCCTCGCAAGCTTACTTTGTCATTGGATGAGCTGGAAGAAGTCTAGAGGGATAACAAGGTTATCTATCATCCTCTTTTAATGAAACCACGCTCATTATTTTAAAATAATTATTCATATTACTTAATTTTATGATACACATCTGTTTAAAATTAGTGGAATAAATGCCGAAAATTATCGATATGTAATTCATTATTATATATATTCGTCATTTGTAAATCTAATACAATCATTATATGATGTTAAAATGTAAAATAACAATCTAATCGAACAGTCAGATTATTGAATAATATGAAATATGCTATTCAGCTATTGCAATTATTATTAATATAATATAATAAAAATACGATGGATGTTTGATATAATATACTATATGAGATTTAGCTAAGGAAGTTCCACAAGAAATATAGGTCTGCATAGGACGTAAGTTTCGCTTCTGAATCTAAGGAGTGGGATGCAAGACATGAATAGGAGAGCCTATGTAGCGTTAGCTATTTTCTTGGCTGTGTTTTTAATCTCTGGTGTTGGATTTTCAGCTAATAACATCACATCTGTGAACACAGCCAGATCTCTTGAGATTGTGGATAATACGTATACAGCCTCTGAGGCTGTAATTTGGACTGATAAACCCGACTATGACCCAGGTGAGATAGTCACGATATATGGGTCAGGTTTCAATCCCGATTCAAGCATTGAAGTGAATGTTACTCGGCCAGACTCTACAGTGGATACGGGTTATCCAACTTCGGATGCTATGGGCGATTTTGTTTACTACTACGACTTGGATGGAATACTTGGGAGTTACACAGTAACAGCGACGGACGGCGTGAATGAGGCGAGTACCACATTCACGGACGGGCTTGTAGTAGACTTCCGACAGCTTTCAACCCTACCCAGTAAACTCTGGATTTCAAATGCATTGCAGTCCTCCAATTCAGAATACTCAGAATGCATGTCAGTGCCACAAAGGTTAGTCTTTGACAGTCTTCCAGCCACACCAGACCTAAATCATGAACATGTTCTATTCTTCGAACATAAAACGACACAAGGTGGAGTACACGCCTATGATTGGTTGACGGGTTGGGATCAGGGGAATATACCGCCATTGATTGACTCAACTGATTTGGTCTGGGGTGAGAAAATCGGTCCCCCCTCAGATCTTTGGGAAACATGCCGGGATCTCTACTTAGGCGACTACCACTATCTTGTCCCGCTACCGGATGACGAATTTGTTAGCAAAGATGGTTCCACCTTGCTGAAAATTGAAGCGTATGAACAAGTATATGGGGACCGCTTTCTTAGAATTAGCGGTAACCAGCCAATCGATGATGCATGGTTTACAGAAGAAGGCTTCTATCATGATGTTGGTAATGGTGAGGATAATGGCAATTCCTACATCTATTATGAACTAAGATGGATTTCTCAGTCTGATGAGATATTGATAGAATTTGGAGGTCATCTTGCGCTTTCAGGGGATCCCTCTGATAACTCCATGGCGTGGGGTGTGGACCTTGGTGCGAGTTCAATTGATGGTGGACCATATCATATCAAGTTGAATCGTATTGATGACTGTCAACTTGGTTCACAGGATAATCAAATACAAGCTGGAGCAGTACTACCAGCTGCGACTTCTATGACCGTCAGCAAGACTGGTCCAGCAACTGCTCTCCCAGGTGATTATTACGATTACACTATTATCTACGATAATACAGGTCCTGATACAGCACAAAGCGTGACACTTGTAGATGCTCTCCCACCAGAAGTCACATACGTAAGTAATACAGGAGGAGGAACCTACGACGGTATCTCTCACTCAGTGACTTGGAATCTAGGAGATGTTCCTTCTGGAGGAACCGGCTCTGTAACTGTAACCGTTCAGGTTAGCCTAGGGTTACCAGATTATACAGTTATGCACAATGAAGTATCCTTGACTTGGACGAATCCTAATGGAAGCCCTGGTGGACCCGAAACGGATACAGTGGACACCACTCTCATCAAGCCATTCATGACCTTTGTGAAGTGGAGGGCTGGCGCCTATGACAATGTGCCTGGTTCCACGGTCACCTTCTATCTGGACTA
>JBHLPF010000042.1:0-21719 GCA_048939765.1 Promethearchaeota archaeon | reverse complement strand
ATGACAATCTGGGCTTGGGCGATGCCTATGATTCGATTACTGACGATGCCTCAGTCCGTGTCATCAAGCCGTTCATGACCTTTGTGAAGTGGAGGGCTGGCGCCTATGACAATGTGCCTGGTTCCACGGTCACCTTCTATCTGGACTATGCGAACACTGGTCATGGCTTGGCTCACGTGACGATAGAGGACACAATCCCTGCTGGGCTCACCTACTCTGGTGACGACTCTGGAGGCTCTCATGTCGCTGGCATAGTCACATGGATCTTTGATGTTGCTCCACAGACATCAGGGACCATAGAGTTGTATGTCACAGTGGACCTGGGTCTGACGGACTATGCTGTTCTCACGAACTGGGCCACCCTGTCATATCAGGATGACAATCTGGGCTTGGGCGATGCCTATGATTCGATTACTGACGATGCCTCAGTCCGTGTCATCAAGCCGTTCATGGAGTTCTGGAAAGAAGTGGATCTGGCCGAAGTAGGTACTGGTGATTACCTCACCTACACCTTGTACTACAGGAACACGGGTCATGCGACAGCTTGCGATGTTGAGATTGTTGACACCCTGCCAGATGGTGTCACATTCGTGAGTTCTGATCCTCCGCATAATTCAATTGATGGCCAGAAGATTACTTGGCATGTTGGCGACGTAGAACCCTCAAATCCCGGTGCACCTGAAGAAATAATCATAATAGTCAGAGTGAACCAGGGCACATTTTGCCACGATTTGATAAACCTAGGAATACTCAATTACTATGACAGGAATCAAAATTCCTATCCAACGCTGGATGACACAGCACAATCTCACACGATGCTTGAAACATGGATTACTGACACCAGCTTATGCCGTGAGGTAGTCACCGACTTCAGAATTGTCTTTACACCAGACATACAAGAAATAACAGATGAATTCATCTTCAAGATATCCTCGACGAATCCTGGAGGCTTCTACTTCAACATCCTATTCCATGCATATGATTCTGAAGAAACAATCAACTATCTTATACCAGAGGACTTCAAATCACAAGGTGCAAAATGGATCCATGCTTTCTATTGGGATGACATATATGCTCCCTATGGTTCACCCTACACTTACGAAGGCTGCATAGACTGGAGGGAGCTCGAAAATGAGATCACCGATAAGATACTTGAATATGGCTCCAATCCAATTGCTTTTGAGGACCTAGTACCAAGCAGCAACATACTCATCACCATGCACTTGACCTATGCCCTGAAGAAATCAACAGGATACACATGCGATGAAGCAAAGGCCTTCAACAATTTCGGATATGTCTTTGGAGCTGATGTAGAGGCACATTCTTGGCACAGTGAAACGATTCTAACAGCACACGCCAGAGTGAAAGAGCCAAAGACTCCTCTTATGTGGGGTGTGGTTCAGGATGCAACACTCGAGGACACTCCAGTAGCAGGAATCACCTTTAGTATCTACAACGATAAGGAGCGACGCGTTGACGCGTTCACAACAGATGAATACGGCTTCTATCTCTTTGACAACCTCAAACCGGGAACATATAGACTTGAGATAGAGATACCTCTGGATGTATTGCTAGAAGGGCTTGAAGAAACAGATCTTGTGCTCCGCATCACCATAGAGGTTAAGCTGAGCAAGGGTGATTATATCCAAGTAAGCCTCTACATCGATGGCGAATCCACGACTGTTGAAGGCCCGCCAGGTCTCAATCCATCCATGAGTGTTGTGGATTCTTCTGAATCCTCAGCTTCTTCGAGTTCTTCGAGTCATCCAAGAGAGCACTCACGCCCATTTGAGTTTCCACCAGTTGCTGATTCCGGCTATGCTGCCGAACCAATTGTTGGTGGCTTTAATTTGGGAATCCCCATAATCATCGCATGGTTCGCGTCAATTTCGTCGCTGGCCTATGTATATGATATGAGGCAGAGAAAGAAGCAGGCAAGATTGGAGTTAGAAGCGTCAATCTGGAATAACTCGCTAGAATGGAAGTTCAAGGAAAACCCGTCGGATTAGAATACAGATGAGATGGAGGCGTATCATTGTGCGCCTCCTCATCCCTATTTTTCGGATTATTCTTTGTTTCTGGTCCTGATACATCGCGTAGCGTGGCCGAAACGAATAGTCATCGATCAAGATCCAAGTCTAATAGCTTGGAACACTATTGGTTGGCACTTCCATAGCACTAGAAGGTCAGCCCAACTCTCCAGCTTTCCTTTCTTCCTGCTCTCTCAAATCTTTTCTAAGGACCTTGCCCACAAGGGTCTCTGGAAGCTCCTTTCTGACTTCAATTTCCTTTGGGACTTTATATGGTGAAACATTGGCTCTGCAAAACTCTCGAATCTCGGCGAGAAGCTCCTCACTCTCCTTATACCCGTCCTTGAGCATGATGTATGCCTTGACCCTGTCACTCCCGGGTGTATTTGGGTCTGGCAACCCAATCACAGCAGCATTTTCTACGGCTTCATGCTCAAACAAGACATCCTCCACTTCCCTTGGATATACCTTGAAGCCACTGACGTTAATCATGTCCTTCTTTCTATCAACAATGAAGAAGTAGCCCTCCTCATCCATTTTCGCGATGTCTCCCGTCATCAACCAGCCGTCCTTGATCTGGTTTGCAGTGGCGTCAGGTTTGTTCCAATATCCTTTCATCACCTGAGGGCCTCTAATTAGGATTTCACCTTCTTCTCCAATAGGCAGAATCTTCGTATAATCATCGAGGTCAACAATCCTGACTTCGGTGTCAGAAATCGGCAGTCCTATTGACCCAATCTTGCGCACCCCTTTGATTGGATTGGTGTGGGTTACTGGTGATGCCTCGGTAAGTCCATAGCCTTCAATGATGACAGCGCCAGTTCTCTCCTCAAATTCAGTGAGAACCTCAGGAGGCATGGCCGCTGCACCAGTGTTACAGATCCTTATGCATCGCATATCCTTTGCGTAGTCTTCCAAGTCATCTCGCTCCAGAAGACGCATATACATGGTTGGAACGCCTGGAAACAGCGCTGGTTTCGTATCTCTTATGATCTCGAACAATGATTTATGGTCTCTAGCATCTGGATTGAGGGCAATTGCAGAGGCATTGTAGATCCAGCTATTCATGGCGACTGTCATCCCATAGATATGAAACAGTGGAAGATTAGTCAGACCCGTGTCTTTGCCTTTTTGCATCTCTGATCCAATCCAGGAGTATACAGCTATGCAATTGGATACTAGGTTGTAGTGAGTGAGCATCGCACCTTTTGGAAGGCCTGTGGTTCCGCCTGTGTACTGAAGAACAGCAAGGTCCTCTTTGGGGTTAATCTCGAACTTTGGAGGGTCTGGCTTGGTGTTATTGACCAGATTCACGAACTGCATGGTTCCTGAAAGCTCCGGAGGGTCTCTTTTCGCACCAGGCACATAATCAAGCACATTCGTAATGATGATGTTCCTAAGTCTGGTCCTGTCCTTTATGGCATTAATCTTCTCAAGTTGTGTATCCCAGGCAATGATTGTTTCGGCACCTGAGTCATTCAGCTGGTAGGCCAGCTCTCGCTCTGTCAACAAAACGCTGCATGCGGTAATGATCCCGCCTGCCTTCAGAATTCCAAAGAAGCTAAAGAGATACTGAGGGAAGTTGGGAATCATCATTGCGACGACATCGCCCTTCTTGACTCCCAAATTAACCAGGGCAGTTGCGACTCTATCTGCAATGTCCTTGAACTCCTTGTAGGTTATCCTCCTCTTCTGGAACCAAATCGCTGGACGTCCGCCAAAATCGCGGGCTGAGTCTTCCAGAATCTGATAGAGGTTCATCTCTGGATAGTCAATATGTTCCGGGACGCCTTCGTCGTAATGCTTCAACCAAGGCTTGGCCGCATATGGGTCTTCAGTCATGCCTGCTCCTCTCTACTGTCCGCCTATTAAATCGAGTGCTTCCTGTGCGGCTTCGGCAACGTAGTCGAACCTGTCATGAAGCAAGGACTCCAGAGTAGAAAGAGCATTCGGGTTGTTTGTTCCTATTCTCCCAAGTGCCTCGGACGCACGCCACCTAACATCTGGAGCGTCGTCACTAAGTGAGTTGACTAGGTCCGGAACAGCAAGTGTTGCGTCCTGTCCAAATTTCCCAAGACTTAGGGCTGCCTCGCGTCTGACTGTCACCTTTGCGTCTGAGAGAGAAGCTGCGAGAGCAGTGATAATATCCGGGTTGCCTATTGCCAACTTCCCCAATGATCTAGCAGCCTCTGCTCGAACTGACGCGTCACTTGCTTCCAATTCCCCTAATAGGAATGGAATTGCCGTTTCTCCCTGTGATCCCATTCCACCAAGTGCAGACATTATCTGAATTTTCATCTTCTTGTTTGCTGCCTGGTGCGCTTCTATTAGGGCTGGAATAGACGCCATTCCAATGCTACGAAGGGAATCAGTTGCTTTTCCGCGAACCCCCTCGTCTTTATCCTGCAGCCTAGAGGCCAAGCTATCGATAACATGCTGGTCAGAAGCCTTCATCTCACCCAGGGCTTCAATAGCTCCTCTTCGAACGACAGGATTCTCGTGGTCAACAGCCTCAAGAAGTGCAGGGGTTGCATCCTTCCCAATCTCAGCTAGTGTTTCTATGGATCGATAACGAACTCTCCAATCCTCGTCCTCAAGAGTGTTGACAAGCATCGGGATAGACTGAACCGACCCTAAGCCTATTTCCCGTATTGCCTGAGCAGCAGCCGTTCTGACTGTCCAGCTAATATCCCTTAGGCGATTCGTTAGATGTGGAATTGCAGTATTGGCATTTGGCCCCAATTTTCCTAAAGATCTCGCAGCTTCGGTTCGAATCTCCTCATTCTGATCATTTAGCGCTGATATCAAACCTGATATTGCCTCGTCTGTCGGGGCTCCAATATTCCCGATTGAAATTGCAGCCGCTGTTCTGATTGTCACTTCCTTATCATTCAACAGACCCACCAAGCCAGGGATGGCATCAACTGCCGACTCTCCAATCTTTCCTAGCGATCTTGCTGCTTCGCGGCAGATGCTCCAATCTTCGTCCTCAAGACATTCGACTAAGTCTGAGACAGCATCCGCAGATTCGGCTCCCAATTCACCAATTGCCAGAGTTGCATTGAACCTAATCGAGCGAATCTCATTGCCTAGATGCTTGATCAACTCATGCATTATTGATGGGTCCTTTTCAAATCTAGAAATCACAAGTTCTATCTTGGCATCACGTAAGAGATCCTCCAGAGATGTAGACATTCCACCATCACCTATATTCCCAAGTATACTTTCTTGATTCGCGGCTCTTTCTGCAATTGCTCTTTTGTCCCACTCATCTCAATCTTGCCTTCCTCAAGCACATAGATATAATCTGCAACCTCCATTGCTAGAACTGCATCTTGTTCAACCAGAAGAGTTGTTGTACCCTCCTCCTTGATTTGGAGAATTGCCTCGAAGATTCTCGTCTTGATTTTGGGCGCTAGTCCCAGAGAAGGTTCATCCAACAAGAGCAGTATTGGATCGGACATAAGCGCACGCCCGATTGCTAGCATCTGTTGTTCACCCCCGCTAAGAGTTCCAGCACGTTGTTCTGTTCGCTCCTGTAATCTGGGGAAGATATCGAAGACAAAATCGAGGAGTCCTGAATACTTGTTTTTGTCCCTCAATGAATACGCTCCGAGTTCAAGGTTCTCCATCACTGACATATCATAGAAGAGCCGCCTCCGCTCTGGACACTGCGCGATTCCCCTCCGAGCTATTTGATAAGCATCAAGTTCGTCAATCCTTTCTCCATTGAAGCTTATCCTTCCTCTGTCAATCTCTTCCAATCCAGATATGGCTCGGAGGAGCGTGGACTTTCCTGCTCCGTTTGGGCCAATAACAGCGTCGAGAGAGCCCTCCTCCACAGTCAGATTGACTTCTTCCAAAGCCTTGGCTTTGCCGTAGTAGTGGTAGACCTTTCTCAATTCAAGCAAATGCTTCACTTCCTCCTAGGTACGCCTCTAGTACTATTTTGTTGTTTGCCACCTCCTGTGGAGATCCTTCGGCAATTAGCCTACCCCGATGCATGGCAATAACCCTGGGAACTAAGGTCATCAACTCGCGTAGCACATGTCCTGTGACAAAAATAGTCACACCCTCTTCATGCAGTCTTCTTATCAGCTTGTTGATCCCTTCTTTCTCTTCATATGTCAGCCCACTGAACGGTTCATCGAGAAGTAGTAATTCCGGGTTCGTTCCTAATGCCTTACCAATCTCAAGTCTTCTCAAATCACCATGAGGTAGGATTACCGGGGGCAATCTGGCCTTGTCCACCAATCCGACGGAAGAGAGTATCGTGCTGGCAGTTTCATCAATATCTGAAGATTCAAATGACCGCCTTCCGCGAGCCGAGAGGCATGCCACTGCTATGTTGTCAAGAAGGCTGAGAAAGCGAAATGATTTTACCAACTGAAACGTTCTAGCAATCCCTAGATTGACAATCTGATAGGGTTTTTTTCCTCTGATGCTTATTCCGTTGAACCTAATCGAACCAGAATTAGGCTTTTCAAATCCAGTCAGCAGATGGAAGAGTGTCGTCTTCCCTGCTCCATTAGGGCCAATCAGACCAAGCATCTCTCCTCTTTCTATTTCGAAATTTACATCATTGACTGCCGTAAGTCCACCGAACTTCTTAGTCAGATTCTTGACTTCTAGTATTAGACCCATCTTACCTTCCCCGTATTTTGTCCCACAGTTCTTGAGACTTCTCAAAGAATGGATTCATGACGCCTTCCTCCGCAAAGCGCACGATAAGGATTAGAATGGTGGCAAAGGCCAATAGTGCTACTGCTGCCAGTGGTCTGAGATACTCGTTAAGAACGACATAGAGGAATGAACCGATTGTCGCTCCATAGATGGTGGCAATACCCCCTATCGAAGCCATTATGATCGCATAGAATGAGTAGAGTGGTTGGAAGTAAGCTGGATTGACGGTCGTCGTGCTCAGCAAGTACAATGCACCCGCAATCCCAGCGAAAAACCCACTGATCATGAATGCGATGAGCTTGTAGACGGTAGTGTTTATCCCAGATGCATCAGCGCATGTTTCATCGTCTCGAATTGCTTTCAGAATTGTACCGAGATTCGAATCAGCAATAGTCCGCATTGTAACCAGACTGACTATCATGATTGCTAGTACGAGATAGAAGGCTATGAATATGTTCTCAACCACAGGCAATCCTGAGATGCCCTCGGTGCCACCCAGAAAGTCCCCCATCATGAACACGTTGAGCAAGATTAAACTGAACGCTAGTGTTCCAAGAGCCAAGTAGGGTCCCTTCAATCTCAGACATGGTATTCCAATCAATAGACTGGATAGCACAGCGACAAGGGCGCCAGTGATTACTGCTAACACCCAATGGACTCCAAAGAACTTGACAAGGGCAGCCGTGGCATAGCCTCCTATTCCAAAGAATGCAGAGTGTCCAAAACTGACCTGCCCTGCAAAACCTGCAAGAAGGTCCCAGCTTGCCGCAAAGATCGCATAGATCATGGCTATGATAAAGACTTGTGCATAGTACTCATTGCCAGTGATTGGTGGAATGAGAAACAATCCGAAGAAGCAAGCAAGCGCTATGGTTCCACGATAAGACAGGGCCCAAGCTCTGAAGCGCCTTTGCAATGAATTGAGATCTATCTCGAAATCCATCATTGATCTATTGCAGCTCCTTCTTTCCTAACAGCCCTTGAGGTCTGACCAACAACATTACTAGAATCACTACAATGGGAATTACCTCTGAGAGGGCAGCACTAATGTAGAAATTAGTAAATGTTCCTGCATATCCCATTATGAATGCGCCCAAAATGCTTCCCGGTATGCTACCCATTCCACCAAAGATTGTTATTGCGAAAGCAGATAGCAGATAGCTCCATCCCAAGTGAGGTGCGATCGAGGTGCCAGGGCCATAAAGAATAGCCGCAAAACCCACGAGCAAAGCCGATATCATAACGCTTGTCATTAGCACCAGGTCAGTGTTTATGCCCATTAGCTTTGCCGCCTCTGCATCCTGCGATACGGCACGTATTGATTTGCCAATCCTTGATTTGTTAATGAACAGAGCTACCACTGTCACAAGGATTAAAGATCCCACCACCAGAATCACCAATTGGGCTTGGAATCTGACACCCAAGAATTCGACTATGCCCCAGATGTAAGGCGGTATAAAGTGAAATAAAGAGTCCCCAACGACCTTCACAAATTGCTCAAGGAAAAATGCCAGCGCGAATGTGACCAAGACTACACCTATGTGACTTTCCTGCAAGGGCCTGATGAGTGCTAGATATGTCGCTGCCCCGACAGCAACTACTGCAATCAGCGCGAGTACCGCACTTATCGCTATTCCATACAAAGGAATTGTCCAGTAGAATACGTAGACCGCGATTACAAAGAAAGCTCCATGGGACAGGTTTAGCACTCCACCTACACCGTAGACTAGAGAAAAACCCAGTGCAAATAGTGCTAGAAGAGCACCTTGCACCGTGCCAAAGATTAGTATCTCCTCTATCAAGATATTCCGCCTCTGAGGTTTGATTGTCCGGCAATCTCATTTGCAAACGTACTGAAAAATTGGTCGGAAAAAGAAGAAGGGAATTTGAGCAAATTATACTCAAACTCCTTCAATACTCCATGTATCCATCTTGAATCCATTAGGTCGCCTATTCGTCATTGATGCCCCAAGATGGAAATGTAATATCTGCTGTCGCGAGCCAATTCGGATACACAGCTCCTCCAGTTGTGACGACTTCCTTGACTCCTCCTGCTTGCCATTGGCAGAACAGTCCCACACTATAGATAGTGTTACCGATGTAGCCTTCAAAGGTGTCGTGGGTGTAAGTGTAAGCAAAGGTAGCCCCTACACCTTCGAACGGATTTTTGAATGTTATGGCTTCAAGGTAAGGTATAACATCTGTGGAGTTCAGAGACTGTGCATCATTGATTCCTTTGTGCAACAGATACATCGCATCATAGGCGCCGACGGCCGTATAGAGTGGTTCGTCTCCGTCGAAGTGGTCAAGGAAACTGTCCCACATTGCTATTGACTTTGTAGTCTTATTGGTGCGGTGCATTGTCTGGAGTTCGATCTCATGCTCACAGGCACCACTGGTTTCATTCCAGTAATTGGGCAGCTGTGACTGGACATCAATGCCTGCAATAAGGCACCCCGGTTCAAGCGCCTTATACTGGGTTACCAGTGTAATCCCACCTTGTGCGGAAATAATGGGAATTGTGATCTGTGCTCCAGAATCTTGAATCTGCTGCCAATATCCGGCGAATGATGATGATGATGCTGATTGTGCAAGGGGGTACGCTATCTCTATTGTCTTATTGTACCCGAAATAACCCAAGTAGGCGTTGATGGCTCCACTAAGTGGTATTGTCCATGCAAGATCCTCGCGAATGATTGCGACTTGGGATATGTTCTTTCCTAGCGCACCCTCCATGATTGGCTTGAGTGCGGCCAGGAAATGAAGTATCTCGCCTCCTAGCGCTGTGGAGTTTATTGGGGTGACCTTGAAGTAATACTTGTACGTATCATACGAGTCATTCACATAGGTAGTGAATAGGTCTGTTGCAGGTCCGCAGCTCATAAACAGCTTCTTAGCAGCCATTATCGTTGGCAGATAGGCGTCTACCCCTTCAGTTCTGAATCCCCCTAGGGTGAATTGGGCGCCATCGGTAGTAAGGATTCTCTGTGCTGCGGTCACTCCTTTGGATGGGTCAAGACTGGTTTCAGCCTCAAACGTGTCTTCGGCAATGATGCCAAAATAGTACGCTTCCCCGTCTATTGTTACGCCGCCTGCAGTGTTCAGCTCGTCACAAGCCATATAGGCTCCTCTCCAATGGCCAATACCTTGGATCTCGGTCAAGGGTCCGAGGATTCCCACTTTTATTATGTGGTCGCTCGCAACTCCAGCTGGAGCGCCAGGTGTGACTAATTGTGCCACCACCAGTTCACCGTATGGTGGTTCTGGGGCTTGTGGCATGAAGTAATAGATTCCAATGCCCACGCCGGCAACAACCACGACGATGAGAATTATGGCGGCCACTTGTCGCGTTTCCATTTAATTCTCTCTCCTAAGTCTGCATCACAAGTGCATATTATTTCCAAAACATGTTCAGAACAATCTGTATGGAAGTAGATTGCACTTCATGCAGCACGCTGTATAGCCCTCGACTATGACAGATGTCCTATTTTAATATGCTGAATCGCATTTCGTTGTGTTTTAGTGTACACTAGTGCGCCTTCTCGTTCGATATTGGACATGCATGAGCAAGAAGGGAAATGAAGAATAGAGGTGTGGTCAGGGCCAGCAGGACTTATGTGGTAGGAGGGGGGGAGTTATGTTATGAGGGCATGTTACGAAAACTAGGCCCTACTGACTGCCTGACCACATGATACCTACGCGATATGCAACCTATTAAGCCCTTCTACTGTGGTAATGGGTTTTGGCTAATTAGATACATTTTGAAACTTAATCATCAGTGAGAAGCTAATCAAATCCGAGCAAGCAGTGGGTGGGAAAATGGACTATGAGCCTTCGTAGAATAGATGCGTGCAAACCTTAAAATCAGGGTTAGCCTTCCGTTGCTGTATAAGGGAGGATAGGTATGGGAATCCCGATACTATCTGGAATTGTTGAAGGTCTGAAAGTCTTCTTCAAGACTCGAAGATACGTTGCTTATTTGATTATATTTGTGTTCACAACCTTCCTGGGCTACCTCGTGACATGGCTCATGACGCTCTATCCCGGTACTGACATCGAGTTCATCTTGGCGAACTTCTTCCTATATATCGGTGCCACGGGCACCATCTATTTCGCCTTTGGGACTCTACTTATTGGAGTGGGCGCCGATAGGCTATGGATAACACGAAGAGGGCGAGGAAGCGTGACAGAGCTCAAGGGCGTCGCATGGCTCGCTGTATCATTCGCAATCTCAGTGTTCCTGTCGATATGGCTTGGAGAAACGGCACTTCTGTTCTTTGCCATGTTCTGTTGGGTTGGCTGGATCGCTTTCCAGGCTTACTTGTCATCTAGGACAAGTCTCAGATTAGCCACGATAGCAGAGCCTAAGAAAGGTGGAATAGGAGTCGGCATTGGAAGCTTCCTTTTATTGATCATCGGACTTGGAATTATAGGTGCCATAGTTCTAGCTGTTCTCTTCTTAATACCTGAGAATATGTTTGGCCTAGGCGATGTAATAACAGCGATCTTTCCAGAAGCTATATCCAATCTACAGATTCACGGAGTTCTTATCTGGGTTGCAGCAGGACTCCTTGGATTGTTCGCTTTGGTTTCACTCCTGGCATTCTTTAGGTACGCGGGCAAGGGTGCAGCACTTAATGTCGCGCTCATGACGATTTTCATTGGTCTATATTCAGGCTACTTCTTCGTTAATGTGATGCGAAGAACTGGTGCTCCCACAATGAGTGTCGTTGATGTCGCGATGTCTCTGTTCTTTCTGCTCTATGCTATGAGTGGTATAGGGCGCACGGTTACAGAGGGTGTGGAAGAAACCCGTATGAGAACCCGCGACTTTGGCCCTCTATTCACCTTCTTCCTCGCAAGTGGCTTCTTCTTTGTGGATAGCATTATTGCAGTTTCCAACACAGGGGCAACTATACTGGCCGGGTGGTTCCAATGGGAAACTGGCACAATCTACGAAACCTTTCTCTTCCGAGATATCGCAAAGCTACTAGCCTTCCCGCTGGTGGCAATCTTCACCACGCTCTACTATGTCATGTTCGAGAGAACTGAGCGTGTTGCTGAGCGGGTGAAAGAGGAGCGAGAAGAAGGCAAAGAGATTCGTGAAGAAGACCTCGATAGGGAGGTCGTTGAAGAGATTGAAGAGCCTAAAGTGGAACGATATGGCGCACCACCTGATCCTGATAGGCTTAGGGTAGACGACTCCCGGCGTCTTGGAACGCCAAAGCGGTTTGGCGAGGACGACGAGGACCAATAGATGTTTGGAGGGGTATGATGCCCCTCTTCCTTTCTCTTTTTAGTCCATAATCTCGTTTTTTGATTTAAAAACCAATGAAGTAAGACAAATATGTAAACGTGAAGACCGTATTGTGGGTAGGAATCGCCATAATTGATGCAGGTCAATCCAACCCAGTCCAGAGTATCCTGCAATTGGTAATGCATGCGAGTTTCAACCGTGGCTTCAATGGTCCCGAATGCATGATTGAAGCGGCTGATAGAGGAGGTAAGTATGAAGAGGAGAGGACCCTTAGTCATTGTCATCACAGGCTGCATAGTGGCAGTGCTGCTTGGCTCTAGTACTAATCTTTCCCATCTTCCAACGTACGACCCAAGTTTGAGTGTGGTCCAGACGGATTACATTCTTGCGTCATCACTTGAACAATTTGCAGCCAATAATCTGTCAGATGTCGATGGCGCTGGATACCTAGGAAGTCATTCGAACTTTGCCAATCAACAATCCGGACCTGATGCCATCTATGACATTCTTACTGAAGAGAATACAGCACCAATTACCACGGATGCTGAGGATGACTACGATAACTATGTGAGCGATGTTGACTCTTCACCAGATGTGGGGACCGAAACGAATCCTGCAAATGCACAAGGAACCGCTATAGACACCCAATTCATGACTATTCAGGAGACAGATATAGGTGCCCCCTATCAGTCAGTCTGGCTTGACACAGACGCGTATGATGCCACTTATACTGGATTCACAACAGTAGGTGCCTCTCCCTACCTGAGTTCACAAGATGAGCCTGCAAACTACATCTATACAAAGGCCCCGGGGTCTCAAGGAGGCTGGTGGGAATTTCCTGATACGGCATTATCGGGATCCCTCACTGTAAATGTGTCACTGTACTGCTGGAATCTAGATGGGGCGGCGGATGATGGATTTGATGTCTATTACGATACCACGGGAGGGGCCGGCACATTGCTGGGCAGAGTCGCGCAGCACACAGCTATGCAATACGACAACCTGACAATAGTAGGTACTCTCTCTCAACAGCAGGTCAATTCACTTCGTATTAGATTGGTGTTCTATAAGACCGGTGGTGCAGACTATGCCTACGTTGATCATCTCCGGATTGGCGTTAGTTCTCCAAAAGTCGTCAATTACGAAGCTGATTTCGAATATGCTTGGAGTGGAGCAGATAATGATGAAGCCAATGAGGAAGTCTGTATCAACGTTGGATCGATTTCTGGGACTGAGGGTCTCAATGTTAGCTATTGGAATGGAGTCGGCTGGCTCAGCCTTGGAACGATTACCTCAACTGGCTGGACTAATCTCACAGCCATAGGCCTTGATTCAGTCAGCTATACAATTAGACTCCGAGGTGCAGATAACACAAGTGATATTGAGCAAGGATTATGGGAAATAGATCTCATTACGCTTCATACATGGACAGATCAGACCTACAACTATGAACTCGATTTGGAGGTTCAATGGACAGCAGCTGAATTTGATAATAACAATGAGTTTCTATGTATTTATGCAGGGAATACCGATTCAGAGGACATAGCAGTCGAAGTCTGGGATGGACTTGTTTGGGTCAGCCTATTCACAGACTTGCAGGCAGACTCCTGGAACAATATAAGTGTGGAAACCTGGCTAACATCTGCAACATTCACCATCAGGTTCAAGGGAGGGCTGGAGGTTGGCGACGCTGCTGCGTCAGAATGGTCCATTGACGCAACTCTTCTTCACACTTGGAACAATATTCCATCGAATGATCAACAGCCATCGGTAGGCAACATCGATGATGCTAGCCACATGTATGCCAAAGCCAGGGATTATCTGATAGCTGCTAATGTTTCTGACCAGGACGGGTATGATGACATCCAAAGCATGCGGCTCTCTCTCTACTCCGACGACAGACTCACACTCTACTGGACAATCGAGTACGATGAGGATACTGATAGCTTCGCTGAGTTCTCGGACCCGGCAAATTACATCACTCTTGATACAGTTTCTTCAAGTGCCTTGAGGGCAGGGACTGATATTGATATTACATTTCAAATTTCGATTGAATGGGCCCATCCAGATATCACAGGAACTGATGTTGAGTGCGTCGTTATTGACAGCAAATCAGAAAATGCCACTGACTGGTATGAAGTTGACTGGGACATAGAAACTCGGGTGGATATAGCGGGCATAGCCACTGATGACAATTCAGGCACGATAGATAGAGGGGATCTGAACAATCAGTTCTTCACCACTGGCACTGTTGCATACCATGGATCGGCAATCACTCCCCCATCATCAGAAGTGGATGTATGGGTCTCTGGCTCTGGGTATGGAACCAGTATGGGGCCCTGGTCTGATACATCTCTTGTTTCAGGACTCTTCAACGTTACCTGCTATGCAGATGATGAAGTTGGTCAAGACACCTACACAGTCAAGATTGTCGAAGAGGGGGCAGGATTTGGGGGTACTGACCTTCTTTTCTCAAGCATTGCTGACACATATGTTGCTGATAGGATAGAATTCTACCAGGCCGGGGTCGACGATTCCAGAATAGATGTCGACTCCAGTGGTGTCACTTGGTGGGGCGCCATATACCAGTACGACTCCCTCTCAATAACGAGTGGACTGAACGCAGCGCTAAATGGCACCAAGACTCTCTCTTGGAATGGCTCCTATTGGACATTTCAAGAAACCACGAGCACAGTTCAGGCCATTGGATATTCAGTTGCCTCAGCGTACGATGCTACACACGGACTAGTTGGCTGGGTGCAGACCACAAGCAATACAACAATCATTTGGGATCGCATACGGATTATCACAACCACCACACAGGATGGGAGGATTGACTATGGGACAGCTGCAGACATCAGAGTGACAGCGGAGCTGGAATACGACGGCCATCTCATTGGAGTAGGAGATACAATCTACATGAACAGCACCGCCATGACTTGGGTCGGTCCCTACTTCAGACTGCAGCCCCTATTCTCGCAGGTGGGGCTATGGAGATTCTATGTCAACGCAACTGGAGCCATGGAGAATACCTACGACATTACTGTGGTCAATCTTGACGGGAAGCAGATAGATCAAATCTGGGACCGCATATTGATCATCACCACAACAGCTTCTGATGGCAGAATTGACTATGGCGCAAGTACAACAGTCAATGTCACAGCTCAACTTGAGTATGATGGCACTCTACTGGGCAGTGACGACACATTGCGAATGAATGATACTGTGATGACTTGGGATTCAGATCATTTCTATCTCGAAACAGGCTCCTACTCCATGGTTGGGTTGCTCAGATACTTTGTGAATGCATCCGGCGCGCTGGAAACAACCTTTGAAATAACCATCGTGCAATCCAATCCAGTTTCATCAAGTGTGATCTGGGATCGAATTCTAATCACATCCACTGCCTCTCAAGATGCAAGAATCGATATCAATGCGTTCGCAGACCTTAGAGTCACCGCTGAGCTAGAGTACGATGGTCATCCTGTTGAATCGGGTGATATCCTCTCTATGAACAACACAGCGATGACCTGGGTGGGTTCATACTTCCGACTGCAGCCTCAATTCTCTCATGTGGGCATGTGGAGGTTCTATGTGAATTCGACTGGGGGTCTGGAAACCACATTTCAGATATCCGAGGTCAATCTTGCTGGAATGTACATTGATCAGATATGGGATCGAATTGTGATTGTTACAACCACAACACAAGATGGCAGAATTGACTTCGGGTCTTTAGCGGATTTACGAGTTACGGCAGAACTGCAATTCGATGGTCATCTTCTAGAGGCTGCTGACACCTTATACATGAACGACACAGCAATGGTTTGGGTCGGCCCCTACTTTAGACTTCAGCCTCAATTCTTCATGGTTGGGAGCTGGGATTTCTATGTCAACTCCTCGAATGCGAATGAGGCAACCTATGGGATTTCGGCTCTATTCCTCGATGGCAATAGTGTCAGCCAGATTTGGGACAGGATAGAGTTCTATCAGAGTGGAACAGTTGACGGAAGAGTTGATGTAGATGATATTGGACTCATATACTGGAATGTCAGGTATCAATATGATAGAGTTGAGATAACAGGAGCTATTCTTACTGCATCAATGAATGGCTCAAAAGCGCTCAATTGGAACTCCTCTGATCTCCGTTGGGACTACTCCGAGACAAAGAACTCTGTGCAAATTGTCGGTTATGAGATTGCTTCAGCCTCTGAAACAACCTATGGTCTCACAGCGTGGGTTCAAACAGCTTCCAATGTATCGATTATATGGGATGAGATTGAGTTCTATTCATCTGGTGTTGAAGATGACAGAATCAATATTGATGCGTTTGGTACTACATGGTGGAGAGCAAGGTATGCCTACGACCAGTTTGAAATCACCGCTGGACTCAGTGCGTCACTGAATGGTAGCAAGGCGCTTTCTTGGAATGGTATCACAAGTAGGTGGGACTACTCCGAATCATTCTCTACAGTGCAATCGATGGGATATGGAGTAGTGAGTGCTTCCGAGTCGATATACGGTCTTACACGATTCATTAAGATAGCAGCCAATACTAGCATCATCTGGGATAGAATAACTGTCCAAACAACAAATGTTGACATCAACCACCTTGATGTAGGTTCAACTGCCCAGATCCAAGTGACCTTATGGCTCGAGTTTGACCACACCTACCTTGGCAATGGGGACTCTGTATTCGTCAACGACACAGCTATGATATGGGATGGAGGGAATAGTCATTTTGTCCTCGACGTCGCGTTCACCGCAGTTGGAAAGTGGGCCTTCTTTGTCAATTCCAGCCTTGAAACTGCTTATGGCATAAGTGAAGTTGATCTGAATTCTTTGAGCGTTGAAGTCATTTGGGACAGGATACTCATCCTCTCGATAACAGCTGATGACTATCGGGTCAATGTCTATGATACAGTTGAGTTACAAATCACTGCGAAATTGGAATATACTGGAAATGGAGACCACTTTCTTGGCTCTGGAGACACTCTCTATATGGAGGGCGTATCCATGGTCTGGAGTGCGCCCCAAAGCGCCTTCGTCCATAGCACTTCCCAACCTTCCGTGGGTCTGTGGAAGTATTTCGTGAACTCCACCAATGCCTACGAGACTGACTTCGGGATTTCTGCGGTAAACGTAGATTCGAACATCCTGGATGTCATTTGGGATCGACTGGTGATTGACATCCAAGCAGATGCCGAGCTGGTACTAAATGGAAAGCAGGTCAACTTCACTCTCACTGTGACCTTTGAGTCCGATGGGACAGAGTGCACCACATACGAGATAATCTGTGCAAGGAATAACACTGACTGGTTGGTTTTCACATATCTGAATGCGACGTTATTCAATGACACGAATAGTGATTTGGTCTACTTATACAATGCATCCTCAGTCATTTGGGAAACCTTGTATGATATCACTCTGTTCATCACAAATACTGAGCTCGTCAACTGGACTTCATATATTCCAATAGTCCCCGTCAATGAAGCCCCACCAAACCTGCTTAATCCCGATGATACTGACAATATGTATGCACGACTACGCTACTATAAAATCACTTCAAATGCTTCAGATTTGAACGGCTATCAAGATATCCGACTCGTGCGCCTCCTTCTCTTCAGTGATGACAGAGGAACCAACTACTGGACGGTCACATTCGTCAGAAGCAATTCCTCATTCACTATCACGAATGGGTCAATGTACATTTCTTTGGGGCCTTGCACCTATGAGCAGTCTGGTATATGGCTGAACATCACATGGTATATCAAGATCTCTTGGAATCATCCTGACATCGTAGATGTTGATACCAAGCAATTCGTGAGTAATACGTTTTCTACTGCAAGTGATTGGTATGAATCTGATTGGGATATAGAAACGCAACTGGATTATTCAACTCTACCAAGTCTAGACGATGATCGTGGAAACGTAAATACAGGTGACCTCGTGGCTACGGGGGCTTTGACTTATTATGCTTCATTACTGTACCCCCTTGCAAATGAAACAGACTTTTGGGTTATGCATGACATCTCTGGTTCTTGGTCGGGAGAAGTGGATGGTCTTGGAGTACTAACAGCAACAGGTATTGGGTCGTCATCCTTGGTTCGTTTCAACACCTACACTTTCAAGGTAGTGGCTGAAGGAGATGGCTCTTCAGGAGCAGATCTATATTATGCTGGATCAGTTACAGACACATTCATCTCAGATCGTATAGAGTTCTATTTTTCAGGGGTAGATGATGGACGGATTGATGTTGGTTCCACAGGAACCACCTATTGGGCAAGCCGCTATGACTATGATGACGTACCAATCACATCGGGACTGACAGCGCAACTCACAGGTTCTAAACTGCTAGTCTGGAATGGTACTTACTGGATATACCCTGAATCTAGGGCAGGAGTCGAGCTCCAGCAATATGCTATTCTATCCGCTCTGGAAACATCTTATGGGCTGACGGCATGGGCTCAGACTGCATTCGACACATCGATAATATGGGACCGAATCTTGATCATATCAACTACTGTCGATGACAGCAGAGTCAATATCAATTCTGTTGCGGAATTGAGGGCCACAGCTCAGTTGGAATATGATGGGCATTTGCTGGGGTCCTTGGATACAATCTTCATGGACGGGGTCCAGATGACCTGGGACGGGGGAGAATTGAGGTTCGAGTTGCCAAGGACAAAAGCAGGCGTAGGTTCATGGAGATACTTTGTCAACCTCACAAATGCGATGGAATCAGACTATGGAATTTCTTCAGTCAATCAGAATGGTAACTTCCAGGATGTCATTTGGGATAGGATTTCAGTGCAAACGACAGCGGCTGATGATGAGAGAGTCAACGTTGATGATATTGTCCAAATCCGTGTCACTCTCATGCTTGAGTATGATAGCACTTTCCTTGGCTCGGGCGATGCTGTCGTTCTGGCGGGTCAGGCCATGTCATGGGATTCCGGTAACTCTTGGTTCGAGCTTGACGTGTCAAAATCGGATGTTGGGTCGTGGACATACTATGTTAACTCAAGCACAATGAGCGGTTATGGCATTACGGTATTGAACCTGAATGGCAAGGAATCGAGCGTTATATGGGACAGAATCAGAATTCTCACTACAACCGCGGCTGATGACCGTATCAATTATGGAATCTTCACCACAATTAGCGTAACAGCTGAGCTTGAATATGATGGCCATCTGCTAGGTTCTGGAGACACTCTCTTCACCAATGATACCTTGATGTCTTGGAGTACTGACCACTTTGAGTTGTCAACAGGTGCATATTCGATCATTGGTGTTCTCAACTACTTCGTGAACTCCACTGGCGCATTGGAAACAATGTATGGCATAACATTGGTGAATCTCAACAGCCAAGCTGCCAGCGTCATTTGGGACCGCATCAAAGTAACCATAACTTCAACACAGGACAACAGAATTGACTACGGTTCTGCGGCAGACATCCGAGTAACAGCTCTGCTCGAGTATGATAATCATCCACTTGTGTCCGGTGATATTTTGTACATGGATGATGTCGAAATGACATGGGGTTCAGGTTACTTCCAGTATCAACCAATAAGGAATGAAGTGGGTTCCTGGAATTACTTTGTCAACACCTCTAATGCCTTCGAGGCGACGTATGGAATTTCGCTGGTGAACATCGATAGCAAATCAGTCGATCAGATTTGGGACAGGATTCTGGTTCTCACCACGACTACGCAAGATGGGCGCATAGACTATGACACTCAAGCTGATATTCGAGTCACCGCCCAACTCGAGTTTGATAGCTACTTGCTCGGTGCGGATGATATTCTCTACATGAATGACACTCAGATGACATGGCTCGGTTCATACTTCCAGTATGAGCCACAGTTTGCTCAGGTTGGCGAATGGATATTCTTTGTCAATGCATCAAATGCCCTCGAAGACACCTATGGAATCTCATATGTCAATCTAGCAGGAAATACTGTGGCACAGATATGGGACCGTATTCAGATCACCACAACCGCAGCGGATGACAATCGAGTGAATCTTGGCACCACAGTTACGATATCTGTCACTGCACAACTCGAGTTTGATGGCCACATGTTGACTGCGAGTGATACACTCTACCTAGATGACACTCTAATGAGTTGGAACACTGACCATTTTGAGTATCAGACCTCTAGGATTGCAGTCGGTCTCTGGAAGTTTTATGTTAATTCGACTTTGGCCAATGAAGTGACCCATGGGATTTCTTCTCTGAACCCTGTTGTCCTTTCGACGGATGTGGTCTGGGATCGAATTCTAATTCTGACCACCTCAACTACTGATGACCGTGTTGACTATGCATCATCAGCTGAAATAGTCGTGACCGCTGTGCTTGAATTTGATAATCATCCACTGGGCGCGGACGACACTCTCTACATGGACAACAATGTGATGAGTTGGAGTATTGACCACTTCGAATATCAACCGTTTAGGTCAGAAGTTGGTTCGTGGCGGTATTATGTAAACAGCTCCAATGCCTTTGAGAATACATACGGTATCACCCTACTGAACTTGAATTTAAAATCCCAGGATGTAGTATGGGACCGAATAGAGTTCTACCAATCTGGGATTGTCGATGGGCGAATCGATACGAATTCAGTAGGTGAAACTTGGTGGAAGGCACGATACCAGTATGACGGGATTGAGATAGATATTACAAAGGGCTTTTCTGCTGCACTCAATGGTTCCAAGATTCTAGCATGGGATGCTGGGGCTACTCGATGGCGTTACCAGGAGACCTCTGCATCAGTACAAAGAATCGGATATCATGTTGTTATAGCCTCTGAGTTGGTCTATGGCCTCACGCAATGGGTTGCTACTACATCCAATACTACGATAATATGGGATCAGATAGTGGTCATTTCCTATTCAACTGAGGATTCAAGGATTGACATTAATGCTGGGTGTTCCTGCAATGTCACTCTAATCTACGACTTTGACGATTCCTTTGTCATCGACGGATCTGTTTGGATAAATGGCATCAGTGCCACCTACTCAGGGTCCAGTGGAGTCTGGGATTTTGCTGAAACTCGAAATGTTGCTCAACTCGTTACATATGACACAGTGTCTACCTCAGTGAATCAATACGATATAACAGCAGTAAACCAGAACTCACAGACTCAGGGGATTATCTGGGATTCGCTAACTATCACCATCACAGTAGGCGATAATAGAATCGATATAGAAACCATCGCGTCTGTTGTCCCAACAGCTATCTATGACTACGATGGTTCCTCATATGATGGGACTCTTCAACTAAATGATACAATCTTTCAACAAGCCTCAGCTGGACGTCGAGGCTATACCGTTGATTCTGCCTTTGGAGACTCCTTTGGCATCTCGGCGATTAGACAGAATATGATAGTGTCCTGTGTTTGGGATTCTCTGACAGTTTCCATCTCTACCATTGATCATCGAATAGATGTGGGAGCAGTCGCTTCTGTTTCTGCGTCGGCAATTTATGACTACGATGGTACACCCTATGATGGAACACTGAATCTTAATGACACAGTCTTCCAGCAAGGGGTTGTCGGTGCAAGGGCTTATACCGTGGATTCAGCAGGTGGAGATACTTATGGGATCACTGTGATTAGCACCAACGATCTCGATATCGTGATCTGGGACCGGCTGCGTGTATTGAGCTACTCAGTGTCTGATGCCAGATGTGATTTAGGCTCGATACAGGAAATCACAGCCATCGTAATTCGCGAGTATGATAGTGTTCTATT
>JBHLPF010000041.1:0-24634 GCA_048939765.1 Promethearchaeota archaeon | reverse complement strand
GCCTTAGAAGCGGAGAAGATTGGCTACGAGTCCTTCTGGTGTAGTGATCATCTATTTCTCAATGAGAATTCCGTGAATCAGAATTGCTTGGAGGCATGGACTCTCCTTTCTGCTCTGGCTGCGACGACATCCAAGATTCGATTAGGTACCATGGTGACATGCAATTCGTATCGCCATCCATCATTATTGGCCAAGATCGCTGCCTCGATCGATATGATCTCCAACGGTAGACTCTGGTTTGGCTATGGAGCCGGTTGGAAAAAGGATGAATATAGAGCCTACGGGTATGACTTTCCGAAGATACAGGTCCGCATGGACATGATGGAAGAGGCTCTACAGATAATCAACCTCCTCTGGACAGAGTCACGTCCCAGTTTCAAAGGCAAGCATTACTCAATCGAAGATGCGTTCTCTGCTCCGAAGCCCATTCAAAAGCCGCATCCTCCAATACTTATTGGGGGCGACGGAGAAAAGCGGACACTCAAAGCAGTAGTCAAGTATGCTGACTACTGTAACCTCTTCTTGCGTCCCGACTTCGAACGAAAACTGGATGTGCTTGGGAATCACTGCAGGGATGTGGGCAGAGACTATGACGATGTTGGGAAGAGTCTGTTTGCGCAGGGATGGCCTGGCGTCTTCGTGACCAAGGATGAGGATGTACTACATGACCACTGGAAGAAGCGGGCCGAGATTCTTAATCGACCCGTGGATGAGGTTGCAGAATATGCCAGAGCTAACGCTCCAGGCGCATGGGTAGGATATCCAGAGGATCTCATCGAACGGTTTGAGTATTTCATTGGCCTAGGATTCGACCTCTTCCAGGTGATGTTCATGGGATTGGATGAGGACTACATCAATTCAACTCGAGCATTCTATGACTGGGTCATCAAGAAGCTCTAGGCAACTACATGATTATACTTGGGTGACAACGCTTTTCAGGTAGTTTGATGTGGTGTTTTGGGTGAATCATCGGATTCGCTAAACCGGAGGAATTGAGAAAATTGTCACAAGGCTACGGAAATATGATGATAGCCGTGGTTCTTATAGTCGGCCTCAGTATTGGACTCGGGGTTGGCTATTTCCTACCAGGGCTATTTGCTGTGCCACCTGAGGAGGTTCCAGATGATTATGACATAATCATTGACCGTGGTACAATCAATGTTGGAACCAATTCAGGATGGCCGCCATTTGAAATGGTCAATACGACCACAAATGAATTGGAAGGATTTGACATAGATTTGGCTGAATACGTCGCCGATGACATGGGCGTAACTGTTAACTGGATCGACATGGATTTTGATGCTTTGATAGCTGCATGTGAAGGCGGAACAATCGATATGATTGCATCAGCGACTTTCATCACCAGAGCCCGTGCAGAGGTCCTTCAGCCTTTAGTCTGGTATATTCGTACCAACGAGGTAATCGTTGTGAAGGCATCTTCTGTCCTCGAGATTACCGATCTGGCAGACCTAGATGGCTACAATGGTGGAGTTCAGACAGGAACTACGGAGGATGAGGAATTATCCGTTATAGCTGGGGTCAATGAGACATTGACCAGATATACACTCGTTGAAACCATGTTTGCAGACTTGGACACAGGTACTCTTGACTATGTATTCGTTGACGAGCCGATAGTTGGGCTATATGGCTCAGTATACAGCGTCAAGATAATCTTCACAGTCCCTGCACCACCAACAGCATTCTACATACGGTACGGCAGCGATAAGCTCTCAGCGGCAATAAATAGTGCCATTGCTGAAGGATTCGCTGACGGAACCATAGATGACATGATCGCCAAATGGTTCGGGTGATCTGAAGTGCAAGAGGCCCAGAATCTCATTGATATTTTTATATTGATAATGATTCGGGGCCTCCCTACCACTATGGCTCTCACTCTACTTGCCCTAGTAACTGGCTTTGGCATAGGCATTATCTTAGCATTAATACGTGTCTACGGCCCAAGGCCACTGGGATGGGTCGCGCGAGGATATGAAACAGTATTTCGAGGAATCCCGCTGCTGGTCCTGCTCATGGTTTTTGGGATTGGCCTTTCAGCATTTTTCGCCTGGGCCGGTCCTGGGGTTGGTGCCCTTTTTGTAGGTGCGGTGGTTGCACTAGCCCTGCGAAGTGCGGCATATCAATCTGAGATTTTCCGTGGTGCCATACTGTCCGTCGACCCTGGGCAGATGATGGCTGCGCAGTCGGTAGGGATGAATGATATGCAAGCTACCAGGCATATCATCTTACCGCAAGCATTGCGACTATCGTTACCTGGATGGGCTAATGAGTATGCAGTTGTAATCAAGGATTCATCATTAGCCGTAGCGATTGGCGTACAAGAGATAATCTACCAAAGTGAAGCATTCAGATGGGTCTATCCTGAGCTCTTCTTTGAGATAATTCTGATAATCGCGATAATCTACTTTCTATTTACGTATCCAGTCACGAAATACGTAGGAGAGAGTATGACTTCGAAGCTTAGACAACTTGGGCTTGGAGGAAGGTAGCAATTGAAAGTTCTAGAGATAATAGATGTATGGAAGTCATATGATCAACTTGAGGTCCTTAAAGGAATTTCATTTGATGTAATGGAGCGAGAGGTAAAGGTTGTTTTTGGACCAAGTGGGTCTGGGAAGAGCACTCTCCTAAGAGGAATCAACATGCTCACTCCGCCAGACAGGGGAGAGATACTCCTTCGCGGAGAGAGTCTTACGGCTCCCAATGCTAATCTTAGCAAACTGCGGACACGCATTGGATTTGTATTTCAACATTTCAATCTCTTTACACATCTCAAAGCAATAGACAATGTTAGCATTGGGCCTCGACTTGTACTCGGAATGACAAAAGAAGAAGCCCATGATGTTGCTCACAAAGCATTGTCTCATGTCCGTATGGAAGATTGGAGTGACCATTACCCCGCAGAATTAAGTGGAGGACAGCAGCAGCGTGTTGGTATTGCACGTTCCCTGGCCATGAATCCGGACGTGATTCTGTTCGATGAACCAACTTCTGCATTAGACCCAGAGCTGATAGGTGAGGTGTTGCAGGTCATGCTTGATATCGCAAAAGAAGGTACTACAATGGTCGTTGTCACGCATGAAATGGGATTCGCACGAGCTGTCGCTGATGAGATGATTTTCATGGATGCTGGAGTCATCGTTGAGAGAGGCACACCTCAACATTTCTTCAGAGGCGCTAAATCAGAGCGCGCCCAACGTTTCCTACATCAACTAGAGGTGCTTTACGGACAAGCAGAGGAAGAAGAGATTTCTGATTAATGGAGGGCTCCACCTGTCAATCATTACGTCATCAGTCATTGGCGCGCTGCAACGCGCTCCATGGTGGGAACGAATTTCGGCGTACTATGATGATTTGATCAATGGATTCATGATGACGATGGGCCTCTATATTTTCGCCCTCCTTCTAGGCCTTGTTTTGGGCATCTTCGTTGCTATTGCTCGACATTATGGTGGTCCTATAGTATCCAGGATTGCCTCTGGATATGTTGAGTTTCTCAGAGGAACTCCATTGCTTGCTCAGATTATATTGGTTGTCTATGTTCCTCCTGTGATCAATGCGTTCCTTGAGAGTCAAGGATTACCAACAATTAACACCAGTTGGGCAATACGCATTCCGGATTTTTGGGGAAATCCACAGAAGGTACTTGATCTCAGAATCCTCCTATGTGCAATTATGCTAGGTCTAAACAGTGCTGCATATCAGGCTGAGTACTTCCGAGGAGCTATGGGTTCTATAGCATCAGGACAATCACTCGCGGCGATATCAATCGGGATGACGAAGCGCCAAGAAATTAGGCATGTTATGCTCCCACAGAGTCTCAGGCGTGCAATACCTGCATGGACTAATGAGGCAGTGTATCTTCCCAAATATACTACAGTTGTATATTATGTCGGAGTACAAGAGCTCTTTCTTGTATCAAAACTGGTTGTTTCTAGGACGTATGAAGTACTTCCAGTGTATTTCATACTCGCTGTTGTGTTCCTTATTCTTATCAGTGCAATCTCATGGATAATGACCTACCTCTATAATCGAATCAAGATTCCAGGCATCTAGCATCTGAGGAACGATTCTACTTTTCATTCGGCGCCAACTGCGGATTTTTGGCTATATTTTGGGCGCTCATTTCCCTAATTTTATTAGAATTCCGCATGAGCTTTTTGTCAACTGTACATTGGGGTTTTACATTGCCTGATAGGGGAAAATTGGCTGAAAAGCCAAATCCAATTGAGTTAGACATAATTAGGTCGTTTGGTTGGTCGATCATTGAAACAGAATTAATCCTCTTTGAGAGATACATCAAGCTCTCGTCATTCCGGTCTCTAACAACAATCAAGGGATTCAAGAAATATCTCAATGAGATGGTGGCTAAGGGTTTCTTGACACAAGAAACTCTCCACGGCCAACGGGCGTACAGACGCATTTTGCTGGAAGATGACCTCCATGAGACCATCTCACCAAAGTTCCCCTTGGATGAGATGCGATTGGTCTTAGGATCTCGCGAAGCAAAGAAGAAGGAACAGAAATACCGCGATTGGCTTCGAAGTCGTTCAGCACCTGGCAGCTAGCACAAGCAGCAGAGAACGAGACCTTAATACTCACTATTGTTAATACAATCTCTCGATTAAAATGGGGCGAGTGGTTCATTTTGAGATAGTGGCTGATGATCCTGAACGCATCTCTAAGTTCTATGAAAAGGTCTTCAACTGGAAAGTTCAGAAATGGGATGGTCCCATAGAATACTGGTTCTTGATGACAGGAGATGAGAAGGAACCAGGAATTGATGGAGCCTTCGGTATGCGTCAGAGTTCTGAAGATGTAATCGTAAACACCATTGATGTTGATGATGTTGACAAGTATGTCAGACTGGTCGAAGAGAATGGCGGTGAGATTGTTCGACCTAAACAGGTCATACCCGGCGTCGGATATCTAGCTTACTTCAAAGATACAGAAGGCAACCTCTGGGGAATGATGCATTCAGATCCTGATGCCAAGTAGTTATCATGGAGAATTAGCCTATTTATCATGAGTACTTAGCAGACTACAGATGTCGCTGTTTTGATATCGCAGTCTGGTCAGGGAGCTAGTTCGTGGACAACGGAAAGCTACTGTACATTTGCCAGACAGTAGAGTGCTTTCTGAAACCACTATTAGTTCTCGTAGTCCTTATACACGTGGTAGATGTAGTAGTACGACGACATAGGATTGTACCGCATGCCAATGCCCTTCAGCCACGCTCTGAAGGTAGTGAACTCCTTGCCTGAGTACAAATACAACGATGGTTGGTCGTAGGCAGCCAGGTCTTGAATCTGGTTGTATATCGCCTGCCTCGCAACCGGATCGGTTTCGGCCCTAGCCTGCATAATCAGGTCATCCATCACGCTATTGTTGTAGCGCTGTTCCTGCGCGAACGTACCTCTGGAGTACAGGAATGGAGTCACGAAGTTGTCAGAATCGGCGTAGTCAGCACCCCATCCCACGAGCCACATAGGCAGCATGTTTTCCGCATCAGACCCTAGGTACAGAAACTGGGCCCACTCCAGCCCAATGGGCGTGAAATTCACATCGTAGTCTATTCCTGTAGTATTCATTCCAGGCAGTAGTTTCATGGCATCGAAACCTTCCTTCAACAGCGTAGCGAACTGTCCATGTAGAGTCCCTTGAGTATTGTAGTAATACAGGATTTCGCCCTCGATCATGTTCATTACGTCCACAAAATCGGAATCCTGCATTGCCTCATTCCAGTAATCGACAGCTATCTCCGGAGCATAATGCTCAGTCCAATAGCTCGCGTTATGATAGAGCATTCCTCCTGGAATCGGACCCTGTGCCTTGTATGACCAACCGCTCGTTACATCATTGATAAATGCATCAAAGTCGAAAATGTAGGCAAAGGCCTTCCTGAGCCCTCTCCAGGCAAATGGGGATATGGTCTCGAAGGTGTTTGTGCCTATAGTCCAGTTCATGAGTCCCATCTGGAATTGGAATGCCATGACCACGAACGCAGTACCACCAGTTCTGAAGAAGATGTTTGGATCCTTGCTACCCAGTGTGATGTTGTCATAGATCTCATCGGCGTGTGTTGTCGGCCAGTAAGTGTCGTCAGCGATCCCAGTCTTGAGGTTTAGGTTCATGTTAGTCTGATCTTCGTTGGTCCGGCGCCATATCTCCTTGATTGAGCCAGCGTATGCAGGAGGTGCAATCGCAGCCTCAGTCCTGCCGGCTCTCCAGTAGTCCTCGTTGAGGACCATGTGAACGTACTCATCAGTCTTCCACTCAACGACTTGGTAAGGGCCGGTGCCGCATGTATGGTTGTACATGTAGGTGAACTCTTCGCCATAGTCCACTCCATATTTGGTACCAGGAGTCCATGTATGCTCCTCGGCAAATGTGGGACTGATCATGCAGCCTACCGTGTAGGTCATTGCTGGAATGAAGTAGGCAGCCGATTGTGCCAGTCTGTAGGTAATCTCATAGGTGCCTGTCGCTTCTACTGCGTCTGTGGCGTCCCAAGCATCAAATGCAGCCTTGAACTCATCTGAGGTTGGACCGTAGGTGAATGCTGCGTCTTTCACTGCCAGTCCGCCCTTTATCGGTTCGGCGATCATCCACACTGGACCAGCGGTACGGAACATCTTCATGGCTCGCTTGAAGTTCCATACAGCCGCGCTGGCATTGAATGGAGTCCCATCCGCAAATGTAACGCCTTGCCTGAGTGTAATGGTGTAGACGGTGCCGTTCTCGGTAATAGTCGGTGGACCTGCAGCTAGGAGAGGTACAGTGGGATTGACTTCGGGATGATTGCCACGCTCACCTGAGCCCCACGGGTAGGTATAGAGCGTCTCATAGCATTGGTCGATTATCTCGCCACTCGCACTGTCGTAGGCGATGTGAGGGTCGAAATAGCGAGGACCGCGCCAAATTGTTTCATAAATGTATATTTCCTGCAGCGGTATTGTCGTCGGCGGACCTATCAAGACAGGGATGGAGCCAACTCCCACAATCACAATCACTACTATTACAATGGCAAACATATGCTTTCTTTCCAATTGTGCTCCTCCTACGAGTGTTGAAATCTAAGAAGTCGTGTTCTCTCAAACGAACTGAGAGAGTTTCAAAGCAGTGTCATAGATACAATAACACTGTGAGCATATACTATACACATGGCCTGACATAAGATTTCCGAATTTTGGTGAACCGCCACAAGGTGAGCTGGATCGCCGTCTTTTCATGTTTCCGAGTACCATGAAAAACAAGGTATTAGGGTCTCTTAGCGCACTGCTCCTAGACCTATCGTTCGCTGAAGCAGCAACCTTTTCACGATGAGGGCCTAGGTGCTGCATAGATGACATTGCTGGAGTCTAGCAGCCTAGCCTGGGATCTAGTTCGTGAACTACGGGAGGCCACTGGGCAGTTTGTAGAAGACGGCAATGAGTTAGTTCCCTTCAATTCGGAAGTAGTACGCCTCGCTGCATTGAATCGTGCGCTACAAATTTGGTCCTCAGGCTCATACTTGAACCAAATTCCTGCTAGCGAACTTGTTTTTAAAATACCGACCTTGTCAATAAGGAACGAGAGTGCCAGGGAACGAAGCGTACAAGATGCTACTAGGGAGATACTCTCTGCTGTAGAGTTCAATGACCATGGACATGGGATATCACGCCTATCCTCCGATGATCTTCTGGAGCTTGTTGCTCATGTTCACTCATTTGGCTCATATCGTCTACCTGAAGGACGTAGTCCTGCTATCCCGCAGAGAGTTTTGGGAGCCTACTACACCTCACGAGAAGTCTCCGACTACATAGCTGAGCTAACTCTCCGTCCAATGATCAAGAGCCTCGCAAAGAAGAATGGTTTTGAATCTCTCAGCGAGAGCTTGTTGTTGGTTGACCCTGCATGTGGGCCTGGCGTCTTCCTGCTTTCCGCAATTCGAGTCTGTGGCAAGCAGTTTCCCGATATTCCCATCCATGATGTCGCAAGGGTAATGAGATCCAACCTATACGGTGTGGACCTGGATCAAGCTGCTCTGGAAATTGCTGATATTTCACTGGCAATTATGTGCCGCGAGCAAGTTGGCGATTCCCAGACAACCGGTCTAGGGCGAACTCTGAGGAAAGGCAACTCCCTAATTTCATTGAATGGCTGGAACGGCTCGGAGAATCATAAAGGCTATTTCAAGGACCCAGAATCCCGAGATTCATTTGAATGGCGGTCGCAATTCCCGGAGGTTTTCGATGAAAGAGATGGGTTCGATGCCTTGCTAATGAATCCGCCCTACGAGCGACTGAAACCAAACTTTGCCGAGTTCATGCGCGAGCGATTATTATCTGGCACTCGGAGGATTCATGCCGACGGATTTGAGCAATACAAGGCCAGCCTCCTGGAGGACTTGAGATATTATCGTAATTCAGAGGAGTACACATTGGCCAACAGCCATACTCTTGATACTTACAGGCTATTCATCGAGAGATCTCTACGCCTAGTAAGGCATGGGGGCGCAATCGGGTTCATAGTGCCTTCAACTGTCCTGGGCGATCTTTCTGCACAGAAGCTGCGTCGCTCGCTTCTCCTAGAGAACTCAATCAAAGCTGTAAATGACTTTCCAGAAGGTAACAATCTATTCGCGAATGTCACTCAATCAGTTTCGATTATTGCCTTGAAGAGAGGGGGAACTACGAGGAAGCTCAAGGTGTCCTTCGGACTTGCAACGTTGAATGATGCTCGGAGGAGGCGGAGCTACACATTTGAGGTTGATAAGCTTCCTGACTCACTTCGGAAATCTATGGTAGTACCTCGTATTGAGAGAGATGACTGGCAGGTACTAAGGAATCTTCACACGAACCCAATACTTGGCTCACTTGAATGGCTCTCCAATAGAAGAGGGGAATTCGATCTCACACTCCATAAGAGATACATATCTACCAAAGGTGCTCGACTGCTGAGAGGGTCTCATATTGGTAGATACAGTCTGAGAGCCGGCAGACGCAGACCCGAAGAGTACGTAGATACCGCTTCTTTCCACTCGAGCATTGGTACCTCGAGCAGGATTGAAGATTCCAAAAGGCCTAGAATTGCCTGCCAGCAGATATCTAATAGGAACCAGAGATATAGACTGAAGTTCGCACCAGTGGATTCTGGTGTTGTTTTAGCAAATTCATGCAACTATATCGTTCTCTCCCATGGATCTGAATCCAAGCTCCTAGATTATCTCCTAGGTGTCATGAACTCGGAGTTATTGAACTGGAGATTCGATATCACTAGTACGAATAATCATGTATCAAATCGTGAATTGTCAGGACTCCCTCTACCAAGGTTTCCCCCTTCTGAACTCGCGAAGAAGATAGGGGATATAGCGAGAAACTGCTCCCGCAACCAAGGAATCTACGATCCGGAGCTAGAAGCCCTCATTTTCCTACTATATGGGATTGGACCAGCTAGGGCAAAGCGAGTGCTTTCCAGTAGAGGAGCATCCACCGAAGAATTAGCGAGTGTCCTCTCTGTGTTACAAGGGCTCATGAATCGCTGAGATTACTTCTCCACCTAGCTGCATTCGATCTAATCATGCAGTTGGATTTTGGTGATACTGGAATGGGAATTGCTACCTCCGAGTCCTTTAACGAGCATTCCTCCGAGGAGATGCTTTACAACCATGTAAGTGCGAAGCTCAGCAAACTCGACATGGAGATTATACAGGCCGTCCGTCCGGGAGGAAATTGGAAGGACATCCCGCTTAACGTAGCAAAGAAATCAGCTCGCCTCCGCCAAATACGAGCGTCAGGAGGGCGCACAACATACTACGGTAGGCTAAGTGAGAACTTGCCAAGCTACACAATCAATACATACTTCAATAGACCTGGAAATGGGACGTTCATTCACCCCGTGCAAGACAGATTGATTTCGATTAGAGAAGCAGCTCGGCTCCAATCCTTTCCTGATAGCTACAGATTTCTAGGAAGCACCACCTCCATGTTCAAGCAAATCGGGAATGCAGTCCCTCCTCTCCTGGCTTGTGCATTAGGAAAACAGGTCAAACCTGGACTTGTTGCGGATTTATTCTCTGGAGCGGGGGGTCTCTCCGAGGGGCTTTCTCAGGCTGGTCATTCAATAGTCCTTGCTTCCGATTTCAATCCAAAGATGTGTGAAACCCACAAGCACAACCATCCTGAAACCACTGTGCTCTGTTCTGACCTGTCCATGGAAGGGAGTGCTTGTGAGGTTGTGGAGGAGATTGATGTTGCTGCGAAAGGAAAGAATATGCGAATGATAACTGGCGGACCGCCATGCCAAGGATTTTCGACTGCTGGGAAATGGGATAGTTTTGATGCTCGGAATCAGCTTTTCCTTCCATTCATGGAAGTCGTTGAGAGGATGATGCCTGACTATGTGGTGATTGAAAATGTACCAGGTCTTCAATGGATGAAGAATGGAGTAGTTCTAAAGAAAATGCTCTCTATTCTTAATGGACTTGAGTATGCAACATCAACTCATCTCATCAGGGCTGAAGAATTCGGTGTTCCCCAAAGAAGACGTAGGGTATTCATTCTTGGGTCAAGACAGGGAGCGATCTTCAAGCCGCCTTTGGCTCACTTCTATTCGTTGGAGCGTGGAAAGAGAAGGTCAGAAACCCTGCAGAATGATGAATTGGCCTCACCAATAACGGTGGGTGAAGCTATCATGGATCTCCCTCCAATTCCTTCGGGAGGCGGAGAACATGTTTCCACTTATGAGGGAAATGGGCATGAAAGTATGTACCAGAGCCTCATGCGGGGCCTGTTGACAAGAAGCAGATTTCTGGAAAGGCGAGCTAGGGAAGACTGATTTATCTCTTGTACCCACTTCTTGAGTATCACTGACAGTGAATTTCAGACGAGACTGGAGGAACTTCCAAGAGTGATAGCTAAGGTGCTGCTTTTCGACCTTTTAGGACCGAAAGTACTTGCTGAACGCTCTTTCGTCAAAGCGCAAATTCCTCATGATTTTCTGCTGAGCATTGTCGACAAATATTCTGAGGTAATGTCTGAACTTGAAGGGAAACCATTGGCTGCCACCATTGATGAAATACTAGTCTATCTCTCAAGAGTAAATGAATCTACACTCATTGTCGCCACTACTGATTCACTAGAGCCAGATGAAGAAGAACTGCAGGTGGTCGAATCCATCGGTATTGAGATGCGGGGTGTCGCCAGCCTTATGCCTGTCAGGGATGCAAAGCACATGTTCGAGCCGCTGGTTGATGAAAAGCTTCGAGGGAAGATTCACGTGTGCTTCATCTGTGCCTCAAATCCCACGAAGCAGAATCTATCGGGAACTGCAGCTATGAGGATTGCCAATAGGCTGAATGGCGGAGAATCCGCTTTCTCCAAACCAGCCAAAATTGGCCCATTTGATGTCCTTGTTTCCCAGACGACTATCGACCGCTTTGCTGGATCAGAGTGGGATAAACAAATGGCCGCTGTTGATGTCTTTGTGTATATTCTATTTCCACCCCTAGCTGATAAAGAAGTCATAGGACAAATGACTCAGAAGATCAGAGCCAACTCATCTGCAAAGCTTTTGGTTGTACCGGGTTCTGACAACGAATTGGAGGGTGCTAGAGATCTGGAATCGTCATATTTCATGGAGTTATGTGATTCGGTTTCGCCTACTCCTTCTGATCTCATTCTATCAGTATTAGCGACATCTGGATATGTTGACATGCATCCTGAGTTGGCTCGTAAGAAATGGTCAATCGACAGTACCATTGATGCGGAAATTGACAATGGTCCCAAAAGTGAGGGACCCTTGGGACACCAGGCCTTCTTTGTCATCGACAAAAGAACAGGAGAGGCACGCTTCACATATCTTTATGACAAGAATGCAGTGTACATGGCAACTGCGCCAAATGTGGTCGCAGCTATTTCGCAACTCCAGTTAGACAGAAGTCCCACTTCCACATCCGTCTTCTCGGCAGGTGGTCTCAAATATGCTCTAATTGAGCGAGACGATATTATCTTCACGCTGATAACAGGTGACAAGGAAGATGTAGAAGTGATGCGTCAACGTTTCTCATTCCTGCCAGAACTCTACATGGATGAAAAACCGGAGAATAGAGAGAGCAGTGGAAGACTCTTCGAATCACCTCCATTTACATTGAAGCTTCTGGCAACACTGCCTCCTGAAGACCTTCCTGGGCGCGTTGCTCCCCAGAAGGTCGAAACGCCTGATTGGGATCGATTTGAATCAGAACTCGTTAAGGATTTCCTTCAAGCAGTATGGAACAATCTAGACGGTCATAAGACCATCTCTGAGCTTTCTGGGAGCACTGGCGGCCCCGATATGGTTGTGGGTGCAATTCATCTACTGCATAGAATGGGGGCAATTGAATGGAAAGTGCGAATCTTTCCCAGAGATATTCCTAGGCTGGTGTCAGAGGTTTCTGATGATGTCCGCGCTCTCTATTCTCATGTTGATAATATCGTTGAACTTGTGGATGGCAAGAATACTATCAGTGAAATTGGTGCTAAGCTAGGATTCGATGAGAGTGTTCTCTTGACTGTCTTTGGAGAGCTTCATAGACGTGGACACATTTCTTTCAAGGAATAGTGGTATTCGCTTTACAATCCTCCAGTCGATTCTCGGTTATCACTCCAAATGATAGATATGGCAATAAGAATCGCAATTGCCATTAGAGATCCTGTTGCAGTATACAGGCTGATTCTAATCGCATCAGGGATGTTCTTCACCTCATGTGCACAGACGTTTACAGTTGAGTCCAAATAGTCCGAAGCATTGGAAATTGATGTGAACCTACAACAGATTCTAAACACGTATTCTCCATCATAGAGGTCCCAAGTGTTAACATCGATCTGCCAAGTACGAGGATTCTTTTGTATTATAGTGCCATTAACATTTAGCGAGTTTAATAGGCCGTTTGAGTTTTCAGGAACGATACAAGCCCACACCCATTCCAATGAATAATACCTGTGATTTTGGGCAATGATGCTGGTGCTGAAATTCACACAGAATGTGACT
Source organism: Promethearchaeota archaeon (assembly GCA_048939765.1). GTDB lineage: Archaea > Asgardarchaeota > Thorarchaeia > Thorarchaeales > Thorarchaeaceae > SMTZ1-83. The sequence continues at coordinate 11,605 of JBHLPF010000041.1, read as the reverse complement.
TCTCCTGACAAGAGTCCACCTTGTTCCACTTGGGTTCCATTTTCATAGAATGTGCTAGTTGAGGACAGAAATGGATAATCATCGTAGAATGACCATTCTCCGACGTCTCCCTCTATCGCCATTCTAACAGCGCTTACTAGGAACGCCTGAAGGACTTCATCCTTATCTACCACGTCGCTTGCCATTATGCCAGAATGGAATACACTTCCCTCTCCATACCTATGTTGGTACGCCACCACGGGGTTATCCGGTGCCTCGTCAGGATCGATGAAATGCCAATACCCAATGATTTGCGAGTCCGTGAAATTCTCCAGTATATTCTCCTCATGGGCATAATAACTTGAAGTAACGTTTTCGCCATAGTGATTTCTTATGTAGACGCTGATTGGATGCGAGGTATTGGACTGGAAGTAGTCATAGTGGTAACCATACCAATACTTCCAGTAGTTGCCACCAACCCAGTTCCTGTTTTCTTCAGGCCATCTATGAAAGACCGATTTCCATGCATATGTACCGTTGAACTCCCATCCATGACCCTTCACCAGACTTAGATAGCCTACATCATCAGGTGAAGCAGGCGGGTAATACTTCACTTCAGCCAGGAAGTTGCAGGCATCCATTATTATCAGGGTTCCTCCGGTCTCAACGAATTCCTTGTAGTAGTTGTACTCCTCAATTGTGACATATTCAGTGAATCCGAGAATGACTATGTCATATACTCGACTGTCATTTTCAAATAGTGCACCCATTGTCACATCTATTTCATCAATGAGTTCAACACTCTCGTTCAAGGATAATCCTGCCATACTTGCCTTGATGCTTGTCAGGAACCTCTTCAATCTCGTGCTCCACCCCCATCCATCCTTCACAGTCACGTTGAGGAGATCCAAGTCCGTAGCAATGTAGTCCGTAACTCCTGCGTATTTATAGTAGAAGTTGTAGAATGCACTTGAATAGGCCGTGTCGCTGAAGATGGGTTTTACAACAGCGATTCTCGCATTAGTGTCCTCAGAAAGCATAGCGCTAAGAATACTCGAATCTCGGAATGGTGGGCTCACGAGAGTATCCACTATAAGGGATTCTGTATTGCCTAGTATGACGAAGCCTACAGAAACAACAAGGATGACAGCAATTGTGCTCGAAATCCTAACATCGATGTTGGTTTTCAACCGTCCACCTCTTCCAAAGGGAGTTCCGGATTCTACCTACTGAGAATAGATGCAAGAAGCCACTCATTAGCCTTTTCCCAAAGGCGGCAGTCGGAAGAGATTGTAGACATATTAGACAAGTTCTTTTGTTCTCTATGAAGTGAAGATAACAAGGAAAGCACTATACTAGTAATCTTGATAGCAGGTTAGTTTATCTATGGAAATAGTAAGGCAGATGCAGGACTCATCAAGAGAATTGACTATCCTACGGAGTGAAAGATGAATGATCCACAACGTTCTGTTGATTGACAAGGTCGACGGTAGTGTTGTGACTAGAACCAGATTCTGGAAGATCGATTTCACAGATGCGGATATTCAAGAGTTCTTGACTGGGTGGAGAGACCTCCATAGCACTGAAGGACTGTCAGCAGATACACCAGTCTATGTTGGCCCACACAAGGTGTTTCATGGAGCAGTCGATGATGAGCTCGTTTTGATGTTTGTCACCGACGGGCGTGATGAGGAACGTACCATCAAGCACAAGGTCCGTGAAGGAGCCGCCCGTATATCCACGGCACTTAGAGGAAACAGCATCGGTTACATTCGGGACAACCTCGAGGACATTCTTGGTGAGCTAATCTTCACCAGGTTTAAGGTAAGCTATGTAGGAAGCGGTGGTGTAGGCAAGTCTACTCTATTGAGGCTTCTCTTCGGTAAGGAGCCAGCTCCCGGTGGATATGTCCCAACCATCAACGTCGCTGTGGACTCTTCGGAAACAATACAGTTTGGCACTTTTTTGGTTACTGTCTGGGACTTTGCTGGACAGGCTGTCTTCCAAGACCTCTGGCAATTCTACTTCGCTGGTACAGACGTGATCTTCCTTGTGACAGACTCCAGCTTCAGAAATGTCATGCAGACAAAGACTCTTCTCAGAACGATTAAGAAAGAGGCACCTGCTGTTCCGTTGTTTATCATTGCAAACAAGCAGGACTTGCCAGAGTCAATGAGGGGCGAGAAAATCCAGCGTCTCCTTGGTGCTCCAACATTCAGCATGGTGGCCACCGACAAGACTCGCAGAGAGGAGTTCATCCGTCTTATGCTTGAGGTCGCCGCGAAAACAGTCGGCGTTCAATTGCCTGACAGGCCTATCAGCGAGATGATCACAGTCCGTAAGGGGACCGAAGAGATTGAACCAGTGCCTGAAGCGAGAAGGGCCGCTGCTGCAGGAGATGGAGAATACGTTGTGGAGCCATATCAGGAAACGACAACTGCGACTGGCAACACAAGCACAACGTCGGATTCACCACAGGCAGAAGTGGCTGTATCGACCTCCCGCCACTCCGATGAAATAGTGACTCCTCAAGTCGTAGATACACGAATTCTTGAGCAGGCGCGAATCTTGCATTTACTGCTAATCGTCCAAAAGGAAGGTCTCTCAGAGGTTTCCTATCACCTGAATTACTCGGGGGACGAGATTGATACAAACTCCGTTGCCTCTCTAATATCTGCTCTAGACTCATTTGGTGGTATTGACGGAGATGCCAGCGGGATTGCAGACAAGACTGATGCTTTAGAAACCATCGAACATGAAGGAAATCTTGTGATGGTAGAGAAGTCAGAGCATTTTGTGATGGCACTCATAGTTACCAATGATTCAGCTGAAGAAGAACATAGGAGGACTATGGGTGGCATCCTACGTGAGATTGAGCATATGTACGAAGGCATCTGGGAAACATGGGATGGGTCGCCCGCAAAGTTCGAGACCTCCATGTTTATGGTGCTCAATCAGCTGCCATTGCGTCCAGTGAGCTTCGATTACGTTGCGCGTGCACGTGAGGCTGGAAAGGCGCTACCCTTTGATAACCGTGAGGTCGGGAAAGCTGTAGTAGAAGTCAAAGCTGCCATTGATGGGACTGCGACGGTTGGTGGGCTTGTTAGGAGTCTTGATCTTCCACGTGAAACTGTTATCGGATGCCTTCAGCTAATGGAACGTTTTGGTTGGATTGACTTCCAAGTTGAGATTCAGCCAGACAGCCATTTGCGGAAGAGTGGAGAGGTTGATGAAGAGACCCAGAAGGCCTACGGTGCAGTTGTGGTCAAGTTTGTTGATCTTTGTGATGGTGCTACTGCATTGCAGGATGTTGTGAAGAAGCTGAATGTCAGCCTGCCTGCAATGAAGTTTGTTGCGACGAAGCTTGTACTTGATGGTGTCCTTGAGGTAGTAGCTTAATATCTCTCCTTAGGTCTTCAGGATTATACGTTCCTGGAATTCTGGTATGATGATTCCTTTAGGGGTATCTGGATAAGGAGTATGAACCATTACCTTCTTTCCTTTGCAGGATTTAATATATTCCTCAAGATTTGTCGCTGAAGAGTGGGCACTTAGTCTTGCATATTCCACTTGACACTCGTGCGGCTCATAGTCATGCAGTAAGTTCCATCCTGGAGTTCTGGGTGCCAAGTATCCGCATAAGATGACAGCGGCATTTGGATTCTTTCTATGTTCCTTGAAGTGCTGACGTGCCAAGCCGCCTCCCATCATTCCGCCGCCTGCTACCAGCACATCTTCCTTGTCAAGGATCACCTTGTTCTTCTTCATTCCGTGCCAATTTCCTGATGTGCCGACTAGTTTGGTGACATGTTCGGCGAAGCCCGCCACCATGACATTTCTCTGCTTGGTTATACCGAGATTGTCCAATGTCACCAGTATCTCCTGTGACCTACCAACTGCAAAACTCGGTATAATGACTGGCCCGCTATTCTGAATGACGTCCGATATTATTTCTGAAACCTTCTGTCGGTCAAAGTCTTCTCTCCCCCAATAAGTGCCATCGAATATTATCATGTCCGCATCAGTGGGAAGATTTGCACCGGGGAAGAGCACAGACTTGTCGAGGTTAAAATCTCCTGAGTACAGGATCTTTACACCTTCAATGTCAACAAGAAATGAAGCGCTCCCAGGAATATGTGAGGCATCTATCGGCGTCACGAGTATTCCAGGCCCGACTTCACTGCTCTTTCCAAGCTCAAGACTGACATGATTCTTTGTGACTTTGTCAACATTTGTCTGATTGAAGCGGGATATCAGATCCCATTTGTCCTTCTTTCTTGGTGGATGAGGGGTGCCCACGTTGATTGCATCTTGCAGAAGGGCCTTTGTGACTGCACCTGTAACTCCAACCGAGCACCACTTTCCTGTGTAATTCTCATAGAGTATTGGCAATCCCCCGATGTGGTCAAGGTGCGAATGACTCACCAGAATAGAATCGATCATCTCTAGTTCAGGAACCCACTCTGGAATCCTCTGATTGGCAACTGACAAGCCGAAGTCCATCAATATGCCGCCAGTATCAGTCTTGATAAGTATCCCACTATGACCTATCCTTGGCCCTCCGAGAAAAATGACCTCGATGCGCTTTGTTCTCGTTGAGTAAGCAACAGCAGGCAGTAAGTCCATTCTAAGCTTCTGCGGAATCATCTCAAAGACGATGGGGTCAACCGCAGGAGGATTGGGAGGCGACTCAAGATCCTGCAACCGCAACGGTAGAACAGAGTCCTTATTGGACTGGAAGCCTGCCTTCCTGAAGACTTCGCTTACCTTCTTGCTAGCGTCTTTTGGACTTAGGTCCATACGAATGCTCTTTTGGGCTTCAGCATTAGCTCTCTTTCGATAAATAGTCAGCAGCTCTGATGAAAGCGCATCAGGAAGCCAGTCCTTCGTTGCTCCTCGAGTTTCGAGATATGAACGGTCTCCCACTGCCTCTTCCAGGTAGTCCGAATGCCTTCTGAGGGTATCAACTAGTCTGAATTCAGCATGCTCTGTATATTCCTCGGCATCGATGCCAAATGCCTGACAGGTTTCAACCAACACCTTTGGATTGAAAATAGGTGCGCCCAGATACTTGAGCCAAAATAGGGTTCTGTTGAAAATTCCCTCAAGACCTTCATGACGCAGGAGCGATTCGAAGATCAACGCTTTCTTTAGCCACTCCTCTACTATGCTATACTTACGAATTGCCCTCATAGCATAGCGATAGAGATACCTGAAGTCCTCGTCATCATATTCTCCAAAAATGAAGCCATAGAATCCTAATGTCAGACAGGCAATCATGTCGCCTTCATTAATCTCAGGCAGTTCGTCTCTATACACCACTTGCAATAGCTCATCTACAGCTTTGGCTTCAGGGAGCGACTCGATTTCATTACCAAAAGACTGAATGAGTGCAAAGGGAGCAAGTTCGCTTTTCTCTCCGAAGAACCCGAGGCCAGATGCAAGAGATTCTCCTTTCAAAGAACGCTCAGCTTGGGCGAGAACCGTAGCCAGAACCTTCGCAACGACAGGGTTCTTCGACTTTGGCAGCCTTCTTGTATCTAGATCCATATCAGTCTCTCCTGTCGTTTGCCACTCGATATAAGCCCTGCCGGCTATCTCTAAGGGACACTCGCTTTGACACCAGTCCATCTGACATTAAAAGAGAGAGAGCGTATCTTACAGTTCTAGGAGGCAGTAAAGTTTCATCAACTATTTCTTTCTGAGTCAACTGCCCTTGATATTCAAGGACCTTGAGTACAAGTTTGGCACTTGGAGGAAGGTCTTGAGCTAAGTCCCCAAATGCTTCAGTCATCTGATGCAACTTCCCTCTCAATGCCGCTACACGTTCTTCTGATAGCTTGACAAAAACAGCATCAGTTTCCGCGCGTTCGATGAGAACAGGTCCACTATTTACTTTTCTTCGCAGTTGTCCGTCAAGTACAGCCTCTATAGAAACAGAGCTGGTCAATTCTCGAATCTCAATGACAGTGGTGTCTTCCACTATGAGAGGTCTTCTTGCAGGATTCACACTGTTGACAGGGATTATGGTCATGACCTTTGCGGGAGGTAGCACAATTGGCCCGCCTACACTCATAGAGTACGCCGTACTTCCGGTAGGAGTTGCAATGATTAGACCATCGCTCCCGTCCTTCCAGAATTGTTCGTCGTCAAGAAGCAGTGAGTAGCGGATCAGTGTCGCACTTCGCCTCGCGAAGATTGCTACATCATTGAGCAAGGGAGGACTTGACTTGCCTGCGATAGACACCTGAAGTCTGGCTCTTCGATCTTCAGTCCATCGTGCCTCAAGGAGATCCGGAATCACATCTTCGAACATAGCTGCAGTCACATCAAAAAGGAAGTCAGGCTGGCCCTTGGATGATACCGGCAAGAATGGAATAGCAGAGTCGCCCAGCTGAAGCAATGAATTGAGCAAAGACTTGTCGGAACCTATAATCACGATTAAGTCAGAATCGAGCCTCTTGATTGGAATCCCCTTTCTCTTTAGAGCTTGTCCTGTCTTTTCCTCAACTCGAATATCGACATCGCTTGACTGGAGTACACGCATGATTTCACGAGTGTCCTCTATCATGCTTGCCTCTAGTCCCGATACGACGCCGATCTTCGTAATGATATCCTCCCATGTATTCGAGAGTCTGTTTTTGTGGTCGTGTTCAGCCTCTTAAATCAAGCTGGAAAACGAGCCTGGACTAGGCAGATGTTGCCAAACGAATATATGGAAGTCAATGTTTGCCGATTGTGATTTGGTTAATAGTCTAAATTGATGGAGCTTCAGTGGTGCAATCTGTTGACTGGTAAGATGACCGACATGCAGCAGAAGGTCCTTGCATTGAAGAAAGAACATAATGCATTGCTTCTGGCGCATAATTATCAACCAATGGACATTCAAGAGGTCGCCGATTTTGTGGGTGATTCTCTGCAACTTGCTAGAAAATCAGCTGAGGTCAGTGGCTATGACATGATCATCTTCGCAGGCGTCAAGTTCATGGCAGAGATGGCTGCTGTGCTCAATAAGAACACTCCCGTCTATATTCCGGCAACGGATGCAATTTGCCCATTGGCAGCCTGGGTCAGTGCAGACAAAGTGAGAGCTCTGAAGGAGCAGTACCCTGATGCTCCGGTGGTGGTCTATGTCAACACAACTGCGGAAACGAAATCGGTATCCGATGTTATATGCACGTCAGGAAACGCGGTGGAAGTGGTTTCAGCTCTTGGTGTTGCAAGGGTGCTATTTGGACCAGACAAGAATCTCGCGGATTATGTGCGTCGTCAAACTGGCGTTGAGCTAATTGATCTTGAACCGAGAGGTCATTGTTATGTTCATCAGCAGTTTGATATTGCTCAGATTGAACTGCTCCGAGAGGAATACCCTGAGGCTGTAATCATCGTTCATCCTGAATGTCCAGAAGAAGTTCAAGAAGCTGCTGACATCATAGGGTCAACTGGAGCAATGGTCAAGATAGTGGCGGAATCACCAGATGACACATTTGTCATCGCCACTGAGCTAGGACTGATAGAACAATTACAAGCGAAACATCCAGACAAGAAGATCATTCCCGCCTATGAAAGAGCAATCTGCCGTCAGATGAAGAAGAATAGCTTGGAAAAGGTGTTGCGCGTGTTGGAGGAGCGTCCAGAGGAGAATCGTGTTGAAGTGCCTCAAGAGATGATTGGACACATTCAAGAGATTCTTGAGCAGATGGGAAAAGCACCTGACGCGAAATTTGCCGAGGTATCTGCATCCGATTGAGAATCTAGTCCGAATCGAGTTCCAGAATCTGCTCTAGCTCCAACAGATTCGAGATTACATGTCCATTATGTCCAGCTTGCGCAAAGTCATTTCTTGTGAACATTCTCTCCAGCGCGACAAATTGTGTATGATTCTTTGACCTTTCATAGTCCTTTAGCGAATCGCCTATGAACACCACTTCCCCGAGTGAAATGTCATATCTGTCACGGACGTGGTTGAAATGATCAACACCTTTCTCGAACCCGGGTCTGTAGCCTAGAATCTCGGTAAAGAATTCAAGCATGCCTAGCCGCTTGAAGTATTCAGTAATGGTGCTCTGAAATGTGGATGACGAAACGAATAGCATGAATCCCGTATGCTTCAAAGCTATCAAGATGTCATTTGATTCCGGGAAAAGCTTCTGTTCGAAGATCCTGTCAATTTTCATCTTCTCGAATACTTCGATTGCCTCATTGTTTGCTTCATGGTCTGGAAAATTGAGTTTGATTTGATGCTCATAGGGAAGACCTGTCGTAGATTTGTAGCGTTCTGCTGCTTCATCCTTGGAAATGCCGTAGTATCTCATCATGACTTCTACGCCTATTTTAGCCAGGAATGGCATGCTATCGGCGAGGGTTCCATCGAAGTCAAAAATCACGGCCCTGCATCGAAGCTTTTCAGTCATTGTCGTATCGACCTGTGCTTTGTTTTAGATGATTTCGGTTCATTCACTTTTTCTGATTGTTGTAATCTTCTACGCATCGATTGATGGTCTGATAGGCGTCTGCGAGTTCCTTGAATTTCTTGATCTCAGTGTGTCCACCTTCCTGAATCTTGTAAGTGGCATAGAAATGAGTGAGCTCCTCCATCTGGCTTTTCGGCAAATCTAAGATTGACTTGATGTCACGGTAGTAAGGATCTCTCGTTGGCACAGCGATTATCTTGTCGTCAATCTTGCCCATGTCATCCATTTCCATGATACCTATTGGTCTTGCATGGACAAGGCATGCTGTGAAAGTGGGCTGGTTGATTAGCAGAACAACATCAAGAGGGTCGCCATCATGATCAAGGGTCTGTGGAATGAATCCATAGTCAAATGGGCTGAATGTGTAGAGCACGCGGTCCAACCTGAAGATGTTGAATTCAGAGTCATATTCGTACTTGTTCTTGCTCGCTTTGGTCAGCTCGATGATGACATAGATTTCACTTGGAGGATTTGGGCCGGGTGGGATGTCATGCAGATAGTTTGTCATTCTAATCGACCGTGATACGAAGAGGTCACATCCCTATTGAGCGTTGCCCATGACCGACAAGGCTTTCTGTGAAGATGTATCTCTCAAACCAATCAATAGGGGTGCATCCAAATGTCGAAGAAAGAAGCTGGAGAGTCAATGGATGTGGGCTCTCTCTTTAGGGGAACTGCTACATTCACCTTCGTTGCGGAAATCGTATCTGCCATCATGCTTCTTGGCTCAACGGTTGCCTTCATTCTACGCGACCAGCCATGGCTTCAAGATCTTGAGCCCGACGTCACTGTTTTCTTGCTATTATTGGCCGGAATGATTACATTATTCTTCTTCTTAGGTGCCATTGGTTTCTTTGTTAGGTTTAATCGGCGTGTTACAGGGGCTGTGATCAGTCACGATATAACATCCGTAGATCTTAGCAAACCGCGTGTTCGTTCCGTGATTATCATCTATGGAATAGGTGTCGGTCTTATCCTAGTTATGGGTGTCTACGGATACTACCTCATCTATAGGTACTACTTTGCCGCACTCGCAGCCACATCTCTGAGCTTCTTCGGTATTACACTTTCACTGGGCATATTCATTGTTGCATTACTTGTTCAGATTGTGGTAATAGCGCTTGGAAGAACAGCGGCCTCGATGATTCGAACCGTGCTCAATGAATGAGCTAATTCATGACAATACATACGTGAAGGTTATATTTGAAACGAAGTTTTCGTGAGGCATTGGTGTGAACTCATGACAGCACCACAGTCAGGACAATTTAAGCGGCCAGCCGCGTGGAAACTCGTCTACCTGATTGGATTCATCATTGTCGGCACATTCTTGATTGTTGAATTCCTGGGGATTGACCTCCCTCACGGTTTTGTTGCATGGGTCGATTTGATAGGAGGGGTTCTACTAATCGCAGGCGCATGTGAAGCTTTTGTCATATCGGTTGAAGGTATTGCTCATAACTTCAGTCTCACAGACTATGTATCTGGCATCTATGCGAGCTTGGCCAGCACAATCCCTGAACTTTCAGTGATCATCTTCCTGCTCATTGCCCAGCAGTTTGAGATGGCCTGGGTGCTTGCTCTTTCCACGATCTTCATGAACTCGCTGGTATTTGCATCCTACACACTGATTCTGCCAAAGGATGAGTTTGGAAACTATAGACTTCCAGATGCGATTATGTGGGTTGGCTCGGATCTCTTGACAATGGGCGCTGTCATCAGCCTTGCTGTGGGGCTGTCTATGCTCGTGGTAGGAGTCTTCCCGCTGGGTGAAGCTGGCTTTAGCTTCACTCATCTCCAGGCCGGAGAACTTGTTGTGTTCGGTCTGTGCTTGCTCACAGTCTTTGTTGCGTACTTATTCACAATAACGAAATACTATGGCAAAAGAGAGGAACCGATTGACCACGATGGTGAAGATGAAGGAGTCATCTATCCCCACCTGGCCCGAAAGAGGCTTGCGCTCTATCTTGTTATAGCTTCTGTTGGAGCACTGCTCGGAGGTGAAGCTCTATCAAGTTTCGCGAACTTTGCATCAGGCGCAGAGGGTCTCAACCTGTCCTATATCCACACAGCATTACTACTTGTTGTCTTCGGTGGAACTCCAGAATACATCATAGTCGCAAGCAGTCACCGAAAAGAGGAGATTGAGGTCGCTTTGTCGAATGCCTTTGGCGGCATCGTCCAAGTGTTCTTTGTCATTTTTGGATTCACGCTGTTCGCATCAGGCATCATGGGATTTGTGCTCAACATACAAGATGTCATACCAATTGACCTATTCTCGGTGGTTTTGCTCTTCTTCGCGTTTCCATCGATGTTTCTCTTACGGCAGATGATAACTGATGATGCCAGTGTAAATGCTCTGGAGTCGATCGCGATGATCGCCGTATTTGTGATGATGCTCTATATTCTATTGATGTACGGAGTGTAGATAATCATTCTCGGGAAGCTCAATCCTTCTCCGTAAATCTCAGTCTATCTCTGTAATTAGAAACGGCATACCTGAATCCTGAATCTGTCCTCAAATCATCTCAAGGTATATATCCGTAAACAATCTATTGATTATTATAGTGAATACGAAAGGTGGGGATATGAGAAGAGAGATTATTCTGATTATTCTCCTCTCGCTTCCAATTCTCTCTCCGCCTGCGCCGGGGACTGGCACACGGCAAAAAGCTTTCAGTCTCAATGCCAATTCAGGGCTGGTCTTGTCCCAAGAGGTACTTGAGGGGATTCGTGTGGAGTGTTCATTCAGTAGTCACCCCGATCCAATCGATTTCGCTGTCATTCGCTCAGACATGTGGGACTTAATAGGAACACCCAATCGCACGCTTTGCATATACTTCGTAACTGCCATAGGCGGATCATTCAGTTTTGATGTTTTTTCAAACAGTACCTGGTACACGTATTTCTGGAATGACAATGACATTGCTCAAGATATTACATGGCACTGGAAAACAGTTCTGCAAGGACAGGCTCCGCCCGGAATTTTCACGCCACTTGCTATTGTCAGTTTAATTGCAGTTGTCATTGGAGCGTTCATGCTTCTGAGATATATCGGATTGCGTTCACCTGTTCTAGACCAGCAGCATCCTTGATTCTTCTATACACATGAATCATCTTCTTAGGGCTAGCTATGACAGAGAATGCGGAACCAA
>JBHLPF010000040.1:0-25189 GCA_048939765.1 Promethearchaeota archaeon | reverse complement strand
TCATCATTGATGTTTGTGCTTGCGGCTGATGATATTGCCGCGGTCATTCTTGTGAACTCGGCCATGTCTTATGCTCTCTGGATGTTTGTTCCAGATAGCACAACTCTGATGGAAGTCGTTCTTGTACCTCTAGGCGAGATTGGGATCGCTGCGGCATTGGGCGCTATATTCGCTTTCGTGTTTCTAAGATTCGTGAATAGAGAGCGAGACCGAGGAAAGCTCCTTGAGCTCGAACTAGGACTAGTCATCTTCATCATTGGATTATCGCTTGTCCTTGGAGTCAGCGAGATTTTCTCGTGCATAGTATTTGGCTTCTTAGTTGGCAAATATATCGACCCGGACAAAGAACCAGTCCCTGTCCTTGTTGAGAGAATTATGTCACCTATTGTCATGATCTTCTTTGTTCTAGTTGGAGCTAGGATGGCTCACTTGCTCTCTGTACAGGCAACATTGGCATTAATAGTTGCCACTGCGATATTATATCTTGCAAGCCGTACGACAGCGAAATACCTTGGCGCTCGAATTGGAGCGACGCTCGTCGGTGAAAGCGAGAAGATTAGGAAATATCTAGGATCCAGTCTGTTCTGTCAGGCTGGGGTCGCCCTAGGCCTTTCATTCCTTGTCGAGGAAACCTTTGTTTCTCTCGGGGGAGAGGCTGCTTCCGCAGGCGCATTGATACTAGGAGTAGTTGCGGTTTCGACCATAGTTCTTGAAGCTGTAGGTCCTATTGCTGTGAAGCATAGTCTCAAACAGGCTGGGGAGCTTCCAGAGGGTGAAGAATATCTTGAGCCTCATGAGATTACTACGATTGCCAGATGCGGTGTAGATTTCATCAACTGCAAACAGATTGAGCAACTCTGCAAAGACTGCCCTCATTGTGAAGACTTGGATGAATCTGATGAAATGACTAAGATGCAGTCGGAGCCTACCGAGGAGGGCTGGTTTGCGGACTAGTTATCAGCATGAAGAGCAGTCTAATTGAACTATGTCTGAACGAAACTGTATTCGAGATGAATCTTGGCACATACTATGTCGAGTTGTGAAGCAGGAAGGAACTTGTGGGGCAGGTCATAAGATCGGTGATGAGATACTATTCACAGGTGATGAAGTCAAGGGGAAACTCTGCTTCAGCGCCTTGTATTCAATGGTTCCGAAAGTCTATGCAATGATGTATAACGCACGTTTTCCATGGCTGAAAGACCAATGCGTGGCGACTCATGCATGTCCGGATGGATTCAACCCTGTCATGTTCGAGCTAATCAGAAAGGAACCAGAGTGAGAAATTATACGCTATAATTCATCGTTTGGTATCTCATCATGCTCCTCGTGAGAGTCATCCATCAATGTGGCGAAAGCCCCTTTCATGTCTTCAAGGACTGCATCAGGATTGGGTCTATTGCTCATTATTGTGATAGACCTTCCATACCATCCGCAATCAAGACAATAGAAGGCAGGTTGGAAGCTCCCGATATATCCCAAATCGTAGTACGATGTCAAATCAACTAATCGTGGACTCTTGCAGTTGGGGCAAATGGGGATGTCCGCGGATATCCCTCTACGTTTAAACTCGTCAAGGGCTTCTCTGACCGCTTTCATCCTCTTCAGCTCTTCAAGTTCCTTTCTCGAAAGCTGACCAGATTCCTGCCTTTCCATGGAGAGGGCCTCAAGTTATTGCTGATTCATTCACTTTTACACATTATGCTGGATGCGTTGATGTACTATAGCCAGAATACGGTATATGCTAAGATGCCTAAAGCAAAAGTGATGATCCAAAGACTGAGGATCAGTATCATTACGGGTCTAGTGCGTTTCAACAGCCTAGCTGGCATGTCTCTTCTCCAGAGAAAGACTACCGATACAATGATGCTCAGCACCACTGCGATTATGCCAAGCATGTCATGCAGAGTCTGATACAAGCTAGCGGAGAAATCATTGAAGAAGCCAAGCTGTGCTAGGTTCATTGCCTGAGGTATCATCCATAGACCGACCATCAATGAATTGACTAGGACAATGGAATATACCGCCCTATGATGCAGTCTGAAGTTAAGTCTGCGTGACCCATAAACCCATCCAAAAAGAAGCACTATAATCATTAAGACCTCGATCACCAATGCACTTGTTGCTATCACATACGGATCTATCTGCATTTGACTATACACCAGTCCGTGATATTAGGTCACCAACAGATAAATCAGCCTGAAGTCGTAGCCTTCTCCGATAACATTGGATGTCACTGAATTAATGCGCAGCATGGCGCAAAGGACTCGAATCTGGCGTGAGCGTGCAATCAAGGGCTATCAGAAACTTGGCGGCGACGACCTGGGCTATCGTCCAGACTCAGGTATGTCATCTTTTGGGTGGCTATTAGCTCACCAGGCTGCAGTGTATGACTATTCTCTGAATGTTCTGATTGAGGGTGGCGCTCCCAAGAATCCTGATTTATTCAAGGCGCACACTCCTGGAACAGATGGAAACTGGACCGGAGTTTCTTTGCAGGAGATTGAGGACTACTACTCCTCAAGCGAGGAGGGCCTTCTAGCTTATGTAAGAGATGCAACCGATGAGCAGCTTGTCTTGGTACCTGAGCATGACATGCCAGCGCCATTCAGGGGGATGCGGGTCATTGACCTGATAGCGAATGCTTTCGTTCACTTGGGTCATCACAATGGTCATCTGAATACAATTGTGCAAGAATTGGCAAAGAAGGCCGGGAAGTGACTTCATAAGGAACATGGACAGAAATATGTCAGGTTGAACCAATGAGCCGCGCCGATGGTTATAGCAAACGCATCGATGTGGTTCTTGTAGTACTATCCATCATAATTCTCTCTGCTGCGGTCTGGATTTGGATCATAGCACTTCCAATATCTAGGGAAACGGTGATTCTCGCCACCACGATTGCCTTGGTGATATCGCTTATCCTTGTCCTCAATGCCGCCATCCTCGTTGTGCTAAGACTTCAACATCGGGTATCTCAGCTCGAAAATGCCATTGCAACCAAATCCGATGCGGGAGAGCTACCTTCAGAAGAGCCAGTAGTTGTAGTGACGCTCTCCAACACAGAACGACGAATAATCAATAGACTGGAGGAAAACGATGGTCTTATGGCTCAGGATGAGCTGAGGCGAGTTACTGGTCTGAGTAAGTCGACTCTTAGCGTGACTCTCTCGGGTCTTGAAAGAAAGTCGTTAGTAGCTCGAGAAAAAAGTGGAAGAACTAAGATTGTCCGCCTAAGTAGAAAAGTCACACGTTGATTCTTAACGCGTCTGGAACGATTTGAAGGCTTATCGCGCCTGATTTTCTATATTGGGGAAAGATAACCTTGGAAATGACCTCCGTCTTGAACGGTTCACTGAAAACCTCTATTATAACATAGGACAATTCCTGACTTAGCATTCTATGAGGCACAGCATGATGAGCGCCACAACGAAACTACTTGCGACGGGAGCCCTGCTCAGCATTTTGCTTGTCGGGGTGTTCCCAGTACTGGCGACAGCTTCCCCTTTTGGGCCATCACAGGTCGTAGCACCATTCGAAGAGATGCTGCCTGGAGTATATGTTGCATACGAATGGTGGAACGACAGTGGTCAAGACTGGGGAGATGAGATTTATCCTACATATCCGTCTGAACCGGGCCAAACTGAACCCGGTGAAACAGGTACCATTGTGTGGAACGAATCCGACCCAGAACCGCTTCCCCCATATATGCCATACATCTATGTTGAGGATGTTGACAACAATGTCTACTGGATTCAGGAGGACTATCTCTATGACTACTCCTACAACTGGTCCTTCTCTAATCTCCTTGTTGTAGTAGTCCTTGATCCAGATGCATCTTACATGTCATGGCTGTCAAGAGTCAGATGGTTTGTTGAGCCCACAGCTACTGACATATGGGGATTGATGTGGTATCCAGAGCCTGAGGCATTGACAGGAGATGAGGTGTTCATCTATTCCACCTTCTATCTCTCAGAGTATAACTCGAGCTACTTCTACAGCGCCAATTATACCTGGTTTGATGACAACATGAATCCTGTTAATGCAAATGATGTTATTCCCAACCTCAAGGAAGAATATTCCTGGGCTGCTTGGATGAATGAGTCGTATGAGTACGACTATGCGGATTCTTTCACAGGCTATGGCTTTGACATCAGTGAGATGTTCAACGATGGCGAAACATCACAGTGGATGGACCACTACTTCTCGGGTCTTTCTGCATTCAACGATACAAATGGGAATGGAATCATGGACATAGTATACGATCCAGTTGAAGTGGACTATAACGAGGATGGTAATGTCGATTGGGTCTACTATGAGATGAATGAAACCGCATCTGAGTTGGTCTATGACTTCTACGCGGAGTCAGCTGAACTAGGCAGTGTCAATCTCCCGGCGCTGAATGACGATAACCAGATTGAATGGAGTGCCGAGGTGGTCGATATTGAGGGCAATCTCATGACTGCCTATCCATATCCCGAGCCAATCTGGTGTTTCTGCGGGCCTGAGGATGCGCCACCTGAGGATTTCGTGGAGCCAATAGCCGTTCCTACAACTATTGACCGATTGGAAATGGTCTACCGTTTTGAAGTGACAGATGAGGCTGCGGTTCTTAAGGTCGACCAGCACTTTGGAGACTTCACAAATCCGGAAACCGGAGTCATTCTGCCTGAGGTGCAGGGTCTCAGTTTGGCGGCAAAGTATTGGAGTTCCTTCTCAAGCTACACGATTAGTGGAGAACTCTATGATGGAACCGATCTTGCTGCGAGCATACCAGAAACCGAGGTGGCACCTGGCGGCACAATCAGATTCGAGGAGGAAGTCGCAGGAGAAACCAATACTCGTACCACAGTAGAGTTCGGAGGGACTTACCTCTGGAGTAAGGACGGCGGAACCTATGATGTAGGAACCGCAATCATTCCTACGTATTTCTACATTCTACCATTCATGGAGCAAGGCGCGCCTGCGGCAGACCTTGCCTTTGGAGCCGATATGTGGTATGCGCAGACCTACTACTATGCGTCCTGCTACGCGGAATGGGACGGGCAGGCTATCACGCACGACCCAATCTTCACTGTATTCCCACTTACAGCGCCAGGTCCCATTAGTACACTCATAGGGCTGGTCACGAACTCAGCTATTCTGATTGGTGCAGTGGGGATTATAGCCATCGCGGTGGTCTGCGTACGCGTCAACAATGAACGGAAGTCTTTCTAGGAGCGGGATCTCCCGCTCCACTCTTTTTTTCGATTATTTGAGTCTGGCAAGACATGTGTCTGCATAGATCTTGGCCTCGATTATGTTGCTGGGATTTTTATGAGATACCTCCACAGTCAGTGCTCTATCGTACCCTCCATCATGAAGAGTTTGCACTACTTCGGGAAGATCTATTACCCCACAGCCTGGAACCAAATATCTTCGATTCTTGTTCTCATCCACAAGACTTCCATCACTGTCTCTGAAGTGAACATTGAAGATTAGGTCCCTATATTCTTTGACAATCTGCTTGATATCTGACCCGTTGATGTGCACAAACTCAAGGTCGATTGTAACTCCCAGGGGTCGTCCTCCATTAGCAGCAATCAGGTCTAGAATGAATTGGTCCACGTTTGGAAGATATGGCACATTCTCAATTGTCAAGATGCAGCCTGACGCCTCTGATAGATCCAACAATCTATCAAGCTTAGTCCTCCAATCATCGCTCTCATCCATCATCACCACGTCTGGTGGATGGAAGACCGCAACCTTGATTCCCAGATCCTGAATGAAGGGAAAGACTACATCTGTGGATTTCTTGAAATCATCATCATCAAAGGCAACCAAGAACTTAGGCAGATGAATCGAATATGGATTGAGTCCATAGTCCTCTATCGCATGCAGGAATGTCCTTCTGAGCCATTCAGGCCTATCATCCATCCAGACCTCAATATTCTCATATCCTGCATCTTTTACTCTTGCGAGAGTATGCAACAGGCCCCGTAGGAGCTTCTCATTGGTCGAGGCAGAACGCATTCCTCCGAGAACTGAGCAGGACACGAACACTTCATTCACCGTACACAAGTACCATCAATTGTTCAACACTAATTAGCGTAGAGTTGTAGGAAAAGATTGTTTCTTATCAAGAGGATTCAGGTGCCTATTCCTTCTACCATTTGGTATATATCTAGGTACATCCAAGGCCGTAGTGCTATCACAAGTAGGTGAGAGAGAATATGGCGACTGATGAGCAAATGCTAGAAGAGCTGAAGGAGATTAGAAAACTCTTGACCCCGCCAGAGCCCAAGGCGCCTCCGGAGGGATTCATCAATGAGTTTACGACCTTCCTTTCAAAGTACAAGGTTCTTGGACTTGCCGTGGCGTTCATCCTGGGCATCTACCTGGGATTGCTTGTGCAAGCAATGGTAGATGATTTGATAATGCCTATCATCACAGTCTTCATCCCTGATATAGCTTGGGAGGAACTCGTGTTTGGTCCTTTCAGGTATGGACACTTCATTGGTGAGCTAATCACGTTCATCATTATTGCATTCGTTGTCTTTGTATTGGTGAAATTTGCAGCGAAGATTGGAATAGAGTAGCAGGAATCAATTCTCACCCATCCTACGAGCATTGTGATGCGTGAGACCGTTCCTTTTTGAGGCAGATGAGTGCTATCTCCAGTGGGATAAGAAGATGTCAAAACGATACAGCATCATAGCTAGAGTCTCCGAGCTCCGCAGTGAGCCCTCAGGAAACCCGTGCAGCATGTACCAGCTTGGGGCCGAGTTTGACCTGTCTGTGCCTGAAGAGCGATCGAAGGTCTGCAGATGGGCGTATAACTCGATGCTGCCTTTCATCGCAGTGCTAGAGTTTGGTGGCGCTCTGCCCTGGGAGCCAGACCCTGAACGTGCATTTGTGGCATGTCCAGACCCTCATAATGTGGTTGTCTTTGAGCTGGTTCGCCAGGAAGACGTATAGGTAGTCGTCTATTCCTCTTTCTCCTCGTCATTCTCCTTGCTGAGAAGGCTCTCGACATCTTCCACGAATTTCTCCTCCTCAGACTTCTCAGAAACCGGCTCGTCGATTCTTACTATCCTCATGGCTGGCGGCTCATCGAGTTCAGGCTCTGAATCCGTTTCCATGGTGTCAGATCCCACTTCCGGCATTTCAGGCTCTTCTTTAGGAGGAGGTGAGTCATCAGATTTTGCCTCACTAATCGAAGTCAAAGCAAGATTCCCCATTTGGATGGCATCCATAATGATTGTATAGACACGTGCCTCTTCGAAACCACACGAAGTCATTTCTTTGGCGAGTTCCTCGAGGTCAAAGCCGTCCTCATCATCAATCCGATGAATGCGTTCCTCAATGCACTTGGTCTTTCGTGGGAATGACTTGCCCTCTGAAACTGTGTAGTCGCGAAGGAAGCGTCCATCCATGATGTCATCAAAGAACGCATTGAACTGTGCCTCTGTTTCGGGTTCAAGGACAGTCAATGGAACCTCAGTATACATATGATCAAAGACGAATCCTATGGCCTCTGCAAACTCCACCATTCTCAGCTCCTGACCCTTTGAGGGGGGTGCTAGGGATATGAAGGCACACAGTAGATTCTCAGTAGCAACGGTCCTTATGATGTCTGAGATGGGTGTCACAACCCAATTCTCTTGGCTAACGTTGAACTCACTCCTAAACGTGCTAATAGCGCTCACAAAACCGGACAAGAGAAGCTCATCAAGCCCTTCCTTCAACATCTTTGAATAGATGGGAATTCCTGTGTGTTTATGTAGAACAATGACACCGAGGAGGCTCTTGACATCATCGAATCGGCGCTTGACCACCATTGCCTCAATGTATCGCCTTCGTTGCCTTCTAGTGTACGATCGCCGTCCTGCGACACCGATGGCTACAGCTCCAATGATTGCGATAAAGGGTGAGTATCGTGTGATGGTCCTATTCAAGGCCTCAATCTCACTAAGCATCGGTTCAAGTGGGGTTTCATAATAATCTGCATCCATCTCATAGTTCTCAATGGAAACATAGATTCTCACATGTGTGGTGGACTCGTAGCTAGGCATTTGGAATGATGCTGAGTATAGGCCTGGTTCTGTTTCACTCATAGGCCGTATCTCCCCAGGTCCTGTCTCGCTAATGAGCTGATATTCGACAGTTGCACCAGTAACAGGATTGCCTGTGGCGGACTCAATGAGCCAAAAACTCAGCGTGTTCTGTATTCCTTCGACTGCACTCAGTCCCTGGAGTCTATCAATCTCCATGGCTACAGGAAGTACCTCTAGATTAAACTCGGTGAATCCACTGACATGATCCGTCTTGTTTGCTGTGAAGAATACCTGCCATTTGCCAATTGATTGGGCTTCAAATCCAAGGAAGTATAGGTCCCCTATTTGTGACACCGACACGGTCAGACCTTCTGCGGGCAACGTGGAAATAGCAAGGTCTGCGGCGCTCACGTTTTGCCCGGTATCAGTTCTGACATAGAGCAGTGTGAGATTGTATTCATCAGTGAAGTATATGGAGTCTGATTCCAGTCCCTCTACAATCCTAATCTCAGTTGGGATTGATCTTACAACAAGAGTGAAACCTACTGTTGAATTCAGGTAGTTGGGAAGTGTGGCACGAATAGCAAACTCATAAGTCCCGATGACGGAGGGCGTTAGTGTGATTGTGTATTGCCCGCCAAGACTCTCGGTTTCCACATGAGCCAATCCGGATGGAGGATGCAGTACCAGTATTGTCGCACCTTCCAGTCCATTTAGTGCATCATCTCTGAAAGTGACCTGAACATCGTGGCTCTGATCAACTGAGATGGTCGCCCCAGAGTTGTCGAGTGTCAGAATGGTGGGTATCTCTCGCACTGTTAGTCCAAATGATGCTAACTGTGTGTCATAGTCTGTAAGATTCGCTCTGAGCAGAATGGTGAATATCCCCGCTGAAGCTGCAGTGATATCAATTGAGTAGAACCCTGATCCTTCATCGACTGTTGCTGCGATTCCTAGTCCGGCAGCAGGGACCACATCGATGACAGAGATATTTGCTCCATCCAATCCGAAACCGGTTGTATTTGTGAACTGAACTACTAAAGTGTAGGTGTCACCAAAATAGGCGAAATCAGCAGTCCCATTGAGCCTGATGAGATTGGATCCAAATCCTCTCACGATCACTGTATAGCCCAGAGTGGAATTGAGATAGTTTGTCTTGCTGGCCCTGAAGGCCATCTGATAGGTCCCTGGTGCAAGAGCAGTGATATTCACATTGTAGAGGCCGCCGGACAGTTCTGAAATCTCGAAGGATAGCCCTGCAGGTGGAATCAACACACTGACGGATGCATTAACTATGCCTGTAGAGCTCTCGTCTCTGAATGACAGCTCTATCGATTGACTGTCACCCACAGACAAAGTAGTCCCCGAACTGTCTGCCGTAAGTACAGTGGGAATCTCATTCACAGTTATTGTGAATGCTGCAATCTGGGTGACATGGTCTGTCATGTTTGCATTGATGAATAAGGTATACGTCTTCGAAATTGATGAAGTGAGAACAATCGAGTAGTAACCATTCTCTTCGTCGACAGAGATACCCGCAGTCAAGCCTAGAGAGGGATTAATATCTATCACCGTCACATTTGCTCCAGGAAGGCCAAAACCAGTAATATTCCGATACTGAACTACCAGTCTATATGGCACTCCAAGCTGGGTCACATCGGAAGTGCCATTCGCAGAAGTCAAGTAAGTGCCAACTGCTCCAACTATAAGAGTGAAAGAGTCAGAATTGCTGTAGTGAAATGCTTTGGATGCTGTAATGGTCACAGTGTACGTTCCCGACTTCGAGCTTGTAATATTAATCGAATAATCGCCTGAACCTGTATTGCTTTGACCTAGCAGTTGGAGGCCACTCTGAGGACCAGTATAGTTCATCTGGATGGTGGCTCCATCGACTCCCACACTAGACTCTAGTTCGTAGTGCATCTGTACCGAGAATTCCTCATGGAGACCCACTTCAGTGGGCAGTGGTCCAACCGAGGTCAATTGGAAATTGGTACGAAGCGTTGATACTATTGTGAATTGACAAGTCACATCATCGTAGTATGGTCTTGAGGCATTTACGACTACAACAAACCGACCAGCACCAACTATATTCGTGTCGAAGTCTGCCTGCCACCAGTTGTACACTGGATTGGCTAGGAAGCTTATGACTATGGCTGACCAGTTTGCGACCACTAATGCGGATGCATCAAGAATGAAATCGGATGTATCACTATCCACATAATAGAGCATATTTGTGATTAGCAGGCCTGTATCGGTGTCCACCAAGAGTTCCCGAGGAGTAAGGCTTGCAGTGTGATACATATCGAAGACGGCGTAATCATAGGCAATCTCTGTGCCGTTAGACCATATTGCAGTGACTTCCCACTGGCCCGCTGAGGTATTTGCCCCTTCCAATATCCAATGAGAGCTGTTGACAATCCCATTGACCATGGTGCTGATTGAATCATATGCCCATTCAGTTGAGTTAGGGAGCATCCATGTAATATTGACAGGACTTCCATCTGTGGGCTTTCCTGCAGCCGTGCCAATCTCAACCTGGGCCCTAGTGCTGTTTCCTGGCTTAAACAGAGAACTCTCAGACCATTGTCCTGTGCTTCCGTCTTGAACTTGAATCGATACATTCTGAGCATAGTTGGGAGCCTGAAGATTGATCTCCCACCATCCACTTCTATCGGTTTCGCTGGTTGGTATATGGATACGTCCAGGTGAAACACTACACAGACTCGTGATATCATTGGTTAGTGGATCCAGGATGGTCACGTTCTCCCAATCAGTAGGATATAACAAGTCTACTGTGGCTCCGTCATACTCCGTTGACCCTGTCATATATGTGAAGAGCGATAAATCTGAACTCTGCCCTGCTGTTACTGAATATTGAACACCTTCCTCTGATAGGTCAGTGGTCCATGATGAGTTGATATATCTGTGAAAGAGTGAAGTGACGGTGTAGGAAAAGATGACGCTGGTATTCGAGGTCACCTCCACCTGCAAGGGATTTGTAGTCCAGAAGCTAGGATTAGAAATCGATGCTGTTCCTCCATTTGAAATCGGAGAAGAGAATGAACCGGCATGGAATGTGAGTTCGACCTCCTCTGGAGTAGGAGCTGCAATGCTTGTGAATACAATGTTATCTAGTTGCACTGTGACATTTTGCATGTTTTCCATGCCATCGTATTCTCTAAGCGGGTCATCGTCATAATCCGTGTCATTGTCAACTATGACATTCGCAGGAAAATACAATCCCAGAGAAATCGCGAAATCACTCCACCCTGGATCAATTGCTGAGAAGTCATGTGATATATGATACCATCCGTCGTGTGATTCCAGCAATTGCATTGGAAAATACCATCCATCATAGTATGATTCACTAGCCTTCTCCAATTGCCAAAAGACTCCAATAGCATTCAATGAATCATTGTCTTGTGGGTCAAGGGGTCCCGTAGCATAACGATAATCGAATTCCAGCCTGAAATCAACGACAGATGGTACATTGTAAATCACCTGACTAAATCCAATCTCCCCGGAAAAATGCTTATAGGTCTGGCCATAGGGAGGATGATTGCCCCACTCCGCTACGTCTTTACATTCAATGTATTTTCCAGTAGAATTGTAGGAAACGAGCTGTGTGGATGAGCCGCCACCACCCAGAGTATAATTAGTCCACGGATCGGTTCCAGCATCGAAAGTACCATTGATTCCATATAGCCTTTGGAGGTTCCAGACATCGATGCTAGTTGAATTCATAAACCAGCCATTTGCGTCATCAATAGCGATATCAATTTGTGTATTTGAACCGGTATCAGTTCTCCCTCTCTTTCCGTCAGTGGTTTGATACCCTGATTGCCTAATTCTAATAGGATCAAGCACTCCTTCATTGGGAGCCGCTGAAATCGTGAACGCACCGCTTCGTTCCAGGCTCTCTGACTGGTCCGTTCTAGCGGGGCCTTGTTGAGCATCATTTGACGGTGAAACGAACAGAGAATCACTTCCTGCCTTTGACATTATGCCTTTATTCGCAGTCCCAAGTAGGCCTATCAATAATATCACAAGAAGTCCGATGACTGCGTGCTTGCCTTTCCTCATCACGTTCGCCTCGAGAGAGTGGAGATTAGCGTGCTAACCTTTGACTTTGCACACGGCCGCGATTACTTCGCTCTTGATATCGGGACCAACCGTGCATTCACAAAGTCTTCCAACTCTCTCGCTCGTTCCGAAATTATATTATCATACTTAGCATGGACTTTTTCCCAAATTTTGTAGCTGACGACGTAATTTCTTTCCTTGCTTTCAAACTCCCAGCGGCCCACGACCTCGCCATTGACCCATATAGTTGGTCGGATTTCGCCTGACGCATTTGTAGCCCCAGTCACCTTCACATCGGAAGGCGGAGGAAGACACTCAGGAGGCCAATAATGCTCTCTCAGCTTTGGAAAGACGTAAGACTTCATTTCCTCACCCAGATACCAAGAACGGTCAATGGACGCTTTGGGCAGATGGTCCTCGTACGGAAGTAGCCATATGACTGGCTCTGGTGGGGCTTCAAGCGAGGCAGCTAACTCGAGGTCCTTTGGGGTCATCATCTTCTTTGCTCCTCCCACATCTACCTCCACAACATCATCCTCTAATGCTTCAACTGCTGTCCTAGATCTTGCTTTTGTGATTGAGAGCCACCATGAAATGTCATCAACTGACACCGGGCCAAATCTGTCGATGTATCTATGTGTCATCTGGTTGACTGCCTCGTCTTCAGACAGATCCCCCAGTGTGAATCCTTTGACCCATTTCTCCAGAAGGGCGTAGGCTGTTGTGGAACTCCGTGCATGGCTGGCGGTTGCTCGAACAACTCTGCCAGATGTCGCGGCTAGATGAAAGAGAGGGCGTATCTGTCTTGCATATTGAGGTACTGATTTCTTGATCTCGCGCATTGTCTTTGGCCCGTCTTTCAAAGTAGCAAGGACGACTTCCATCAATGCCTCAATCTCATCGTCACTAAGCTGTTTGATGTCTGGATGCTGCCGCATCTTCTTGTAGAATGCAGACTTGGTGGCAAGGATCACTAGGGAGAGATTGTCAGTGTGTACAACGTGGACTGTTGTTCTGAAAGCATTGAGCCTTAACAGACGGTCACCAGTATTCAAAGACTTGAATATGCCCTCCGCATCATAATCTCCAACTCTTGCCCAGACAGAGAGATACGGGGTCCAATAGTCTGTTGAGTGGAGGCCCAACTGTGTTCTAGCAATCTCATAGAAATCCGGACGTTGCCTGTCAAAGGCATGCTGTTTTCTCAATTGATTCAGACGGATCTGTTCCAAGGACAATTGCCTCAAGGGATGACCCCCTCTGAGTCATGCCGCTACTACTGTATATGAATCAGCCTATGAAAGAATGTAAAGTGAGAAAATGGCTGACGATAAAACCCTCTATCCATATGGCCTATAGCGCCCGTTTACGGCAAATCTAGTCGTAAACGGGTCTGCTTTGACCTTGAAATATCGGTTCTACCTTGTAGCGCCAATGATTAGGATTAGGACGCCTAATACTATCAGGATCAACATAATGTCTGTGAAAACATATCCTACAAGCTCAATCTCGTAGAGACCGAGCATATAGAATAGGTCAGTAATCATTGGATAACTGAACCCAACTAGTTCAAAGATTATTGGTAGAAGCCCGATGATTATCAGGATTAGTCCAAGAAGTGCCATTCCTTTACCCATGAGTTACAACTCCATATGGATACTCATCATTTGCATCACGGCTATAAATAGATATGTAGGCTTTCAACGTCCGCCAGTATACATATCTCAGCTATACATCATCCTCTATTCGAAGCCTGCAATTGTGAATGAACTCTCGGAATCTGAATAGCTTCTTACTTCTACAATTCTGGCTCCAAATCCTCCGACAACACCACTCAGAAACCAGACCTGATAGATTATAGATATGTAAGTCATGTCTGTCAAGGGGCTCCAGCCAAGACGCACTCCAAGGCTGCTCCAAACAAGCATGTCCACCGCTGATGTGAGAATCATAAAGATGATTCCTGCTGACATACCCTTGACTAGCGCGCACATTTGGAATCTGAGGCTGCATCCGCCACCAACTAGATTCCGGTAGGTTATTGGGATTATGGCCAGTGGAACTCCGATGAGGTAAACGGACCAGTAGTAGGATTCTCCTATAAGTATTGTAACAATCAAGAGAGATGCATATACAGCAATCCAGTACTTTGGAATCCATAGCCAAGACTTGGCCTCTTCGAGTGCTTCCACCTTATTTCACTGGGACCAGGGGTTTGAATCTCCCTTAATCATATCTTGGGTGTGGCAATCAATAAGCGGACAAAACAACAACATCAAAAGGAGCCGTGTCATAGAAAGGGTGACTCAATCCACGGTTCGAAAGGGGAATCCTTTCACCCGGAATCAGAAGGAGGAAGATTTCGGAATGGTGATAATAATGCGCCTTTTCGTTACCAGGACCGTCTTCGAACCGTGGACGGTCACGCAAATATCATTGGCATATTCCTAAAAAAGGAGGAATATCTACGCATTTTCTCTTCTCAGTCAGCTAACTCGAATGTTATCTTTGACCGAGTGTGACCAACCAATCAGATCTCTTGCGCCTGCAAGCCACTTCTGTGAGGTCCATTCATTGTTGGTCATCAATACAACCATCCTATTTGAAAATCTCGAGAAGGGTTTCGATGTGATTAATAGTCAGTAGTTCTGGAGGCGCTTTCTCTGCCTTCCCTTCTCTCTCCCAGGTAATCAAAATTGGAGTCATCTGCGCCCTGAGTGCAGCTTCAACATCCAGTTCCACGAAGTCTCCAATGAATGCACACCTCATTGGATTTATGCCCATGTGTCTTGATATCTTTAGAAGCATATAGGGTGATGGCTTCTTATAGCCTGGAACCATTGAGTGTTCCACAGCTTCAAAGAGGTCAAAGATGGAATCCCGCTTTAGAATCCCCGAAGGATCCTCCCAGCGATTTGATGCTAGACCCAACTTGTATCCTCTTGAATGAAGTTCCTCCAAGACTTCCTTACATCCTGGAATGAGACTGGATTGCCACGGTACCACTGTCGCCTCCCATTTCTCAGTTATTTCATTGGCTAACCTATCGAGTTCAGTGGACACTCCAAGGGAACTCAGCATTCTCTTTCCGTACTCCACCCATAGCTCATGGGATGGATACCATTTTGAATGGACTCCCTCCGAAATCATGTATTCATTCATCCAAGTTCTCGCAATTACAAACGCCTGTTCCAGTTTTTCGTTCGAACAAGATGCAATTCTATCGAGACCAAGCTCTTTGAGCCATTTGCGTGTCAGATTGGACACCCATATGTCAGAACGATAGAGTGTGTCATCAAGATCGAAAATGATTCCTTTGACCATATCAAGAGTTTTCATTACATGCGAATCCAAAGCCAACCGCCTAATCAACGTTCTCAACAATTAGCGAAAATCCTAGAGTAATACATATGCTGAGAGACAACTCTTTTTGTGGGCCTATGTAGTCGAGAGGCATCGCATTTCCTTTCGGTGAATATCTTGGACCTCATAGACAAGGGCATTCTGGGTGATTTGCTGGACAACTGCAGAATCACCTATGAGGAACTCTCTCGAAAGCACGGGATCTCAGCTAATGCAGTCAAGAAAAGAGTCCAAAAGCTGGAGGAGTCCGGAGTCATTCATGGGTATATCATCCGGCTGTCCCTTGCAATGCTAGATGCCCAGCTTCTCTTCGGTTTGCTTCAGACTGATGGCTCCCAGGATGAGGAGGCTTTTGTAAATAGAATAGGCGAGAGTCCGTCAATAGTCGCAGCCGCCGCATACAGTGATGGCCACTATGCTCTCCTTGCAGAGTATGTCAACACCATTGAGTTGATGGAGTTGGGTTCGCATTTGAGAACTCTTGAGGGAGTTAGTGATGTCGAGCTTCATACGCTGGTGGCAAAGAGAGGCACAAAGTTCGAGCTGACCACAAACCATCTCAAGGTTCTATACTATCTTCGAGATAATCCTAGGATGAGTATTGTCGATCTTGCTCGAAAATCAGGCATGACTGCAAGACGCGTGAGGAGACTTGTCACCGAGCTTGTTGAAAGCGAGAGCATCATATTCACTGCTAATCTCGAGCTGGGAGAGGCCGGTAGCATACCCTTTCTGGCAAGAGTCGTCTGGAATGAGCGGAATGCGGATTACACTGGCGTCATTGAATGGCTCATGAGTAGGTATCCAGACTCGCTTTGGGAATGGTACGTTTCCGTGTCAGAGCCAGCTATCTTCTGTCTCTTCACAGCTGAGGACTTGAACGAGATGAACTCAAAGGCGAGAGAGATACGTCAGCAGGACTTTGTCGATCAAGTAAAGGTGATAGTTGCGTCCTATCATGATGGATTCGGAGGCCCAAGAAGCCGTTTATTGAATGAGATGATCCAAGAGGTCATCAAGGATTAGACCTCACTGACCGTCATTACTGGTAGTTAGTGGGGCATCGAAGTCGTCCAAGTCATCACCATAGAGCTCCTCATAGACCGACACATTGCCGCTCTCCTTGTATGGAGGACGTATCAGCAATCTAAACCCTCCAACAATTCTAGATAGATTGCCGCTTTTCCATAAATAGAACAATAGCCAAGCTCCCAGAATCCAGAAATACACGAAACGATAACACACGAACACGATCCATGAGATGACAAGAGGGACTAGATGATGTTTCTCGAAGCCAGTAGTGCTTTTGATGAGTTCTAGATTGCGATAGTCATAGAGCACTGATACAAATGGTGCGAGTGCGAGTAGGTAGAACTTGTAGGCTCCACGTGGATAGAACAGCTGAACACACATGACTGCAACAAATCCCCAAAGGAGGGCATGGGTGACCAGCTGTCGAACCCGTCCTGACTGATCATCATCGGTCCTGAGAATGGGTTTGAAGACGGCAAAT
This sequence comes from Promethearchaeota archaeon, assembly GCA_048939765.1. Lineage (GTDB taxonomy): Archaea > Asgardarchaeota > Thorarchaeia > Thorarchaeales > Thorarchaeaceae > SMTZ1-83. The sequence continues at coordinate 8,194 of JBHLPF010000040.1, read as the reverse complement.
GTGCCATAGACCACTATTCCGCATATTATCAGGAACACATAGTTTGCCAAAAGAAACGCGATGGTGTCGGTGAACCATCCTGGCATGCCAAGCCACAGGAAGAACGTGTTCAAATGGACCGTCATCCAAAGGTCTGGGATGAATTGTCGCAACGTTTCGTATCCGCCTGTGTTCCAGAGGAGTATCTGGTTCAGGTACTGTACTGGACTAACAAGAAGGAAAGGTATAGACACGAGAAAGATAATGCCTGCATAGATTGCTGTGTGTTTGAGGAATCCTCGCACATTGTCGAGGATCCTTCTTCCTGGCTGCTTCTTGAGCAGCGCAATCGAAAGGATTGGAAAGAAGACCACTGCCAACTGCTTATACAATGTGGCAACAGCAATAGATGCAATAGAAATCTCTTCTCTGTCAGTCACCGCAAGGTAGAATGCAGCCATGGTGAAGAAGACATATGGCGTTGGATTCAACCACATGAAACTTCCGTAGAACAATGTGAAAGGGTTGAGGAGATACAGCATCATTGCATAGACTGGGTATCTCTCATCATTCGTCAGTGATTTCGCAATCATATAGACGAAATAGCCCGTTCCGACGTTGAAGACGAAGAGCGGTACTCCTGGCAACCAAGAAGGAACACTACCTAGAATGGATACTGTATAGATCCACAGAGGCGGATAGAGATAGAGTGCAAGGTCGCTCGAATATGCCCACGCGCCTTCTCTAAGTGATGGCACCCATGACAGGTAGAAGAACTGGTAGTCGTTATACAATTCAACGTGAATCAGGTCATCGAAGATATCCGGAAGCCCAAGGCTGTAGGATGCAAGGGTGAATGTGCGGATGAAGAAAAGCACTAGGTTGATGCTTGTTCCAATCACAAAATACCTCTTCCATCCATCTAGACTCCAACCCACCCCGACCATGACAATGAACAGGCCTGAGAATCCCAGCGTGAATGTAGGATAGAATCCGGATGGAAGAATGATATAGTAGTAGGTCCATGAGACCGAGTCCTGACCATAGTTGAAGAATACAATATACAGGTCAAGCTCTGTCGTGAGTGAGGTTTCATAGCTCGTTCTCTCCCCACTTCCAAACACAAGAAGGGCCTCTACACCCTGAATTGGCGTGCCAGACACGTACTTCTCATATTCTGATTCTGTGAGCAAATAGCCAGTGGTGTTCTCAGCGATGCTTTGGTCTGGAGGTAACATCTCTATTCCGAATTCGTAGTCCGCATCACCAAGCTCCATAGAGATATGATCGACAGCATAGCCTGAGCCCTCAACTACCACATTGAATCCACTTCGAGTCGTCCCTGGCACTGAGAAATGCAATGCAAACCCGGCTACAGCGATGACGATGCCAAGCACAATCATGCCTCTTTGGAAATTCCTCCTATCCATGAGATCACCTAGTGGGGTCCATACCTGCTGAGTCAAATAAGAGGCTTAGGGTGCATTTCTTCAACCATTGCGCTGTTAGGGTGTCTTATCTTCATGTAGTTTGAAAGCGATGAGTTTCTGCACTGCTATTATCTCATATCCTCTTCATGAAACACATTGGGTGCATAAGTCCTAGGCCAATATGGTGCATTGTCGAGGATGGTTTCTATCTCATCCAGCGTTGTCTTTGAAAGACTGACGTCTGACGCCCCCGCATTCTCAATCACCTGCTCTGGTCTTGTAGCACCCATTAACACCGCTGAAATCTCAGGCCTTCTGAGTATCCAGGCCAGTGCGAGTTGAGTCATTGAGATATCCATCGACTCTGCGATGCCCGTCATCTTGACAATCTTCTGCTGGACATCTTCTGTAAGGTACTTTAGAAATCCTTCCATGCTCTTTCCGCGACTGTCTTCTGGAATTCCCTTGTTGTATTTCCCTGTGAGAAGGCCTTGATACAACGGGCTCCAGACCGTGAAGCCCATGCCGAGACTCTTTCCCACCTGCATGATTTCAAGCTCGATGTGACGGAAGAGCATGTTATACATCGGCTGTTCGACAATAGGTCGTTGCAGTCCATGTTCTTTGGCAATGGCATGAACTCGCTCCAACTGAGCTGCAGTCCATACGGATGTCCCCCAATACCTGACCTTTCCAGAGTGGATGAGGTCATCCATGGTTTCCGCCGTCTCTCTCACAGGAGTGGTCGTATCGAATCTATGTAGGTAGTAGATGTCAATATGATCTGTTCCTAGACGGTCCAGTGTCCCATCTATAGCGTTCAAGATGTTCTTGCGGCTGTTTCCCCAGTCTGTGACTGCATCACTGGTTGGCCAAAAGACCTTGCTCGATATCACTAGGTTCTTTCTATCGATGTTTTCCTCAACCAGCCACTCACCGATCACACTCTCTGCCTTCCCGCCAGCATAGGCCTCAGCTGAGTCGATGAAGTTTATGCCACGTTCTAATGCAGTATTCATGCAGTCCTTGGCAACCTGCTTCTCTACACTCCCGCCATATGTCAACCATGAACCAAGAGACACCTCACTAATCTTCAGGCCACTCTTTCCTACCCTTCGGTAATGCAAATCATATCCTCCGCTCTCACAGATGTGACTTAACTATCTTAAAGATATTGCTGAAGGAAGTCTGTTACATCTTCGAGGAGGTCTTTGGTGGCGCCCATAGCTCCATCCGATTGCCTTCATCATCAGTGAACCAGCCAACTAGTCAATCAGACTGCTATGCTTCACCTGATTTTTCTCTGAGAATCTTATCTCGAAAGTCTCTGAAATATTCCCATTCTCCACTAATTACCTGACCCACAACTCCAAGACCCGGAACAACGCTCCCTAGATTATTCCTGATATCCCCTGCGGCTTTGGCGCTTGCAGTATAGAACGAGAGAAGCATCACCGGCCTGTCTGCACTCATCCAACTCAACCAGTACTCCTCGGGATAGGCGTTTCGGATGAGTTCATCAATCTCAAGCTGCCTTGACGAAGACAAGTCGGGTATTTCTGCAACTAGAGTGATAACCAGCCCTGTTCCAACAGCTCCGATGTTCAAGAGGGTTGATTCATAGATCAGATCATGCTTCCGCATGAATTCAATTCTCTTTCGGACGGTGGGAACAGATTTTCCTGCCTTTTCTGCTATCTCCTTCAAAGCCATTCTGCCATTCCATCTTAGATGATAAAGTATCTTCCAGTCAATTGTTTTGAGATCATCAAGAGTCTTTGTGGATCTCACAGTTTCCTTGGACGAAGGCGGCGGCAACAGCTGTATTACCTCTACCTCTCTTACAGCACTGTCTGTTCTCAGATGCTCGACTGCCTGATTGAGCTCATCCGCATTCCTGTAAATGGCAATCGCAAATCCTTCTGGCTCAAGTCCTGTCATGACAGCCATAATGAACTGGTTGCTGCCCAATCTGTCTATGATTTCCCGAGTCGCTCTACTCTCTAGGTGAAGCATTATGGTCGCGAAGCTTGCATTGAACAAGCTCATCTTTGGGATGACATCAAAACCAAGAATGACCTTGTCCTCAAGAAGTTGTTCGACCCTGTTCTTTATCGTGTTTACCGAAACAGAGTACTTCCCTGCAAGATTTGAGAAGGACACACGGCAGTTGTTACTTAGTTCGCCAATGAGAGCCTTGTCAAGCATGTCCAAAGTGAAGCACCTTTGAATTATTGCCGTTTTTGAATCAGCGAGTGCAAGAACCACACCTTTTCCGATTAATATCTACATTTCTGTCAATTGAGAATTGCCAACCTGTTTTGTAGTTTCTGTACCATTTCTTGTTTGAAGTAAACTCTACTGGTGAAATAAATGGTCGAACGAATTGGTTCACAAAATCTGAAAACTACATCTGAATCTCCCGATCGCTTCCCTCAGAGGAGTGTCATCAAGACTTGGCTGATTCTATTCATTGGGTCGGTTATTGTCTGTTGGATTGCTCAGGAAGTAGTTGCTGCCATATCTATCACAATCCCATTTGCAGCAGTATTAGTCTTTCATGGCATATTCATCGCTGCAGTCCTCGTAATCTATCCGTTCATGATAATGAGGAACAACAAGCAGATCTCATTGGAGGCGCATTGAAGTGGATTGGATATTGTTCACTTTGATTCTAGTGGGCTCGATTATAGCCTGCTGGGCGGGACAGGAATTTGTAATGAGAAAGAGCATACGAGTGCCAAAGACTGCTGCAGTTATTGGCCATCTGCTCTATGGTATTCTACTCATTCTAGCCTACATCTATTTGTAGTCATAAGGAAGAGAGTGATACTCTCTTCCACCTCCATTCTTTCTAGGGGAAGTTTTGAAAGCAAATCTCGACATATCTCTATCATCATAGGACCCGGAGTGAATGTAATGACTTGCTATTTTCGACACATGAGTCGCATCTTTGAGGAGATTGGAATCGAAGTCACCAAGGAGAATAAGCGTGAGATAGACAAGGTGATACATGACTTAGTAGGTGTTGACTACAAAAACTGTTCCGAATCTTGGAAAGAAGTCAAGAAACGACTTGCAGAAGATGAGGATGGATTTGTCAATACCCTACGTGGCTTGCTTTCTTGAATAGACGAAGTCGGTACAGTGATAACTCGCTTCGTCCTTTTTCCGTCTTGTGCTCAAGATGACGGAACCAACACCTGTATTCTTTGACGAAGACGCTGACATCTCTCTCCTGGATGGTGTCATCGCAGTCATAGGATACGGCAATCAAGGGAGGGCTCAGGCGCAGAACCTCAGAGACTCAGGCCTGAATGTACTCGTGGGCAATATCCGTGACGAATATTGGGAAACGGCCATGTCAGATGGATTTGAAGTCCTTGAGATACAGGAAGCAGTCAAGCGAGCACGCTTCATCATGCTTCTTATTCCAGATGAGGTGCAACCCACCATCTTTGAGGCTGAGATTCTTCCTGCAATGGCTCCCGACAAGATTCTATGTTTTGCGTCAGGCTATAATGTCACTTTTGAAAGAATCATCCCGCCTATAGAAAATGACGTCATTCTGGTTGCGCCTCGTATGATCGGAGCTGGAGTCAGGAATGCCTTTGAGAATGACAGGGGATTCCATGTCTTCATTGCTATTCATAATGATTCATCAGGTAAGGCAAAGGACTATGCCCTGGCTCTCTCCAAAGGAATTGGAGCCACAAAGGAGGGTGGAGCAATCCTAGAAGTGAGTTTCCGACAAGAAACCGAACTGGACCTCTTCAATGAGCAGTGCTTTGGCCCTGCATTTGGACAGGTTCTCACAACAGCAGTGGATGTTGCGGTTGAGGCTGGATATCCCCCTGAAGCTGTTCTAGTTGAACTCTACATGTCCGGTGAACTGGCATATACAATGGAGAAGATCGCCAAGATGGGCACTTTGAAACAACTGGAGCTTCATTCCCCGACAAGTCAGTATGGGAGTATGTCTAGAGGCATAAGATATGCCAATCCTGAACTGCGCGAGCAAATGCAGATATCATTGAGAGAGATTCAAGACGGGTCATTTGCCGAGGAGTTTGCCAAGGAGTATGAGCTCGACTTGGAAATTCTTGATGACATGAAAGAGATGGCGCAAGATGTTCCAATTGTTGTTCTAGACAAGGAAGTTAGAGAGCGGCTTCGATTCAAAAGCGACCTTTAGCTACGGATATTTCCTGTTTTTAGGAAGCCAGTCGACTCCAGAATCCACCATGGCCCGCATCGAGAGAAGTCGACTCTCTGCTTGGACAATCGTCATCGAACCTGTGGCTTACTCCACAGAGTCCGCCTTCTTGAAATCCAATGATAGTGAGTTTATGCAGTATCTGAGTCCGGTTGGGTTAGGGCCATCATCAAACACATGTCCCAGATGGCCTCCGCAATTCCTACAGACCACCTCGGTCCTTCTCATTCCATAGCTATTGTCCGGCTTGAGATCTACACTCTCCCCAGAGAGTTTTTCCCAGAAGCTGGGCCATCCACTCCCTGATTCAAACTTTGTGTCTGATGAGAAGAGTTCGTTTCCGCATGCAGCACACACGTAAACACCATCCTCTTTGTGATGCACATATTTTCCACTGAAGGGTGGTTCCGTTCCACACTGTCTGAGGACTTTGAACTGCTCAGGACTGAGAGTCAGTTTCCATTCTTCTTCTGATTTCTCTACCATTTCTACCATGGTAGCGATTGTGAAAATAGGCAAAAAACCTCTTCGAAAGCGGATATTGCCTTATGCTCCAACCGTCCAAATATGCCTAATCGGTCATAACAAATGGAGTGCCACATGTTAATGATACAATTTACGGAGCGCTCTTGGAAGTCTTCGACGCCTCCTTCTATGACTTCTAGCAATCATCCGCATCCATCGAGTGCTTTCAGCACTTGGAACCCACGCCGGTGCCAATGTGGCCTCGACTCCAATATCATGTGAATGCGGCTTTTCTCTACGTTTCTTCCGGTGTCTTCTGGATCTTCGGTGTCTTCTGAATCTCCGCCCCATTATATCTCAAATCCTCTTTCATCTCTGTGCTTTTCTAATTTGAGCATCAGTAACAGCACCTATCAATATGCTTATTCTAGATGATTCGTTTCAAGAATTGAATCCCAGGTGGGACTGACATGTCAAAAGAGGCGATCCAAGATTCCTGGCCGCACAAAGCCACACTCTGCTATGGCTGTGGGACGAACAATGAGCATGGCCTTCAACTAAAGAGCTACTGGGAAGATGAAGAGACTGTTGCAGTATGGACGCCAGAATCCTACCATACAGCCTTCCCAGGTATTCTAAACGGCGGCATCATAGCTACTCTCATCGACTGTCATGGGACAGGGACCGCGAATGCCAATGCGCACAAGGCTGAAGGGAGTGGTGAGAATCATTTCGTATATGTGACATCAGGACTATCGATTCGGTTTCTACGACCAACACCGATTGACAAGCCTGTGACACTCAGGGCACGAGTCACAAAGATAGATGGGCCGAAGACTACCGTTTCATGCTCGCTATATTCTGGGGAGGACAAGTGTGCAACTGGAGAGGTATACACTGTGCGTGTAGGCCTAGATGCGTTTCTTGACTAAACATACTCAGCAATACCACGAGTCAGAACGGGAACACCTTTCGAATCCTTGGTTTCAAAGTGAACAACGTGTCCCTCTGGTTCAGATTCATAAATCTCCGTGGTCAATTCCTGTCCCATGAAGACAGGTTTCGAGAAGCGTACCTTCATGACCTTTAGACGAGATGGGTCTCCGTTCAGCAGTTCATCTACTATTGCCTGTGATGCAATCGCCATTGTGCAAAGCCCTTGGAGTATAGACTTTGGAAGACCTGCGAGTCTTGCAACCTCATCACTAGTGTGAATCGGATTGTGGTCTCCAGAGGCTTCTGCATATCTTATGCCTTGGTCCTCTGTGACAAACACCTTCTGCTCAGCAATCTTCCTTCCCCTTTCCTGATCCTCAACAGGTTTCGCTTTCTTGGGTTCACTTTTCTTTTCTCCTCTGAGCAACAAGCGATATTGCATCTCTACCACAAGCTTGTCTTGGCGCTTGCAGAGAATCTCCAACTCAAGTATCTCATTCGCTCCCAGCTTCTTCATTTCCACAATTCTAGCTGACGAATAGATCTCGTCACCAGGGCGAATGACACTATTCCAAGTCATCTCTTGTTCGGCATGGACCACCCTTAGAACATCAAGACCCATCGTTTCTCCATCTTCCACGAGCTGTTCAAGGAGAGGCGGTATGAATACCACGGGGTATATTGGAGGCGCAATCAATTCTTTGGCATGTTGTTCCTCAGTGTATAGCGAATTCCTCTCATTGGTGGCAAGCGCATAATGACGAATACTGTCTACATCGACAAGTATAGGGCCAGCACTGTACATCTTTCCAATGTATTCACGATTTAAACGGGGATTTTCTTCTGAGATAAGAATCAACTCCCTACAACAGTATTCATCTCTATTCACAGACTCCTATAAGGGTCTGACCGTCGATACACTAAACGCGACAAAAACAGTGCTTGGGCACACAGAATCTCTATGTCATGATGTCACAGGTTGAGTGACTTATCCTAGTCTCTCTAGGACTGCATCATGCGCCTCTTTCATGGCCTCATCCTGTGTGCGACTAAGACTGGCAGCCTGTGCCTTGATCTCATTGAAGAGGTCTTCTCTGGATGAGATAGCTGCTTCTACCAATGCAGCAGCTGCCTCAGATCGGCTCTTGAATATGCCAAGTGAAACAAG
>JBHLPF010000009.1:73689-84523 GCA_048939765.1 Promethearchaeota archaeon | reverse complement strand
TTCATTCGCGATGGCAAGGGATTCGAGACCGCCCTGAGTTCTATGGCCAGAGTGAAAGAGAAATTCCCCGATGTCGCGCTCCTCGTGGCTGGTCGACCACAGGATGCTATGGGGGCCAGATACCTGAAGAAGCTGCACAGTCTAGTACGAGAACTCGGTATTGAAGAAGACGTACGCTTTGACACACATTTCATCCCGGATGATGAAGTCTCAAAGTACTTCTCAGCAAGTACGCTCCTGCTCGTCCCCTACACAGATAGTGTGGGGGCTAGCGGTCCAATTCACAACTACGCCAGTTATGGAGTCCCCATTGTGGCCTCAGATGCTGGCCTTCATAACAGAGAGTCATTGGGAGGCAATATACTTCTGTTCAAGTCGGGAAACGCCGACTCCCTCGCAGACACCTTGATCGGAATATTGAGCAAACCTAGTGCAATGGCTGCTATCAGCCAAAAACAGATTCAATATGCAAAGAGGGAGAACTGGTCGCTTGCCGCGGCCAGAACAATTCGCAACTATCACAAGACTCTGCGATGATGGTCTATGACTGATGCTCAGTTTCATCCAGGTACCACTCGCCCTCAGTAGGCAATGTCCTAGCCATAGTGAGCACAGCAACAATGTTCGGAAGCGCCAAGAAGGCCACCAAGACGATTGAACTGGGTGTGAGCAGACCGATTTCGGTGGTGTACATGAAATCTACTAGAAATGAGCATTGAGGCTCTTGAATATTGTCAATGATTATGCGAAGCTGGGTGAGTTCTGTAGGATACACTTGAATGCCTTGTCCCGAAAAGGTGAATCGCCACAGCCAGAATGTAATGTTTGAGGGTGAATGTTGCCATTTTGCGATAATTGGCCAACTGACTGTATGTCCAGTAGCATTGAGACCTACGAAATAGAGCTCTACGTCACAGGCCCTTCCAAACGTTGGGTCCCAGTCAGCAGACTCTCTTATCACAAATTCAGTCTGAGAAGTGATGGGTATGCTTACATTCTTGACCCAAGTGACGGATAGCTCACTACGTTCAGAATCATTGAGTACTGCATTCGTGTCGACAGAGAAAGAGCCTATACCATCCATGCTATGAACTCCTGCATCGACATCATCCAGAGATAGACTGGTATTGGACAGATCAATGTACATCGTCCAGTCATTCACATTCGAGAATTGGTCACTCCAAGTCTTGTCTTCATTGTATCCAAGTGTGAGAAAGTTGTCGTGCGTGTAACTTGGATAAATGAGAAGCATGCATGCCAGTGCAAGAAACACGATTCTGCGATCGCGAATAAGGAAAATCGGAGGAATCACCCAGAGGAGATACCAACCGTAGAAGACCTGCTTTGACATGGAAACTAGCAACATCAGTATGATAGATGTGAGCAGAGCAAGTTGTATATTGGTGACTCGTTTCTCGGCCTTTTCTCTCCATCTTCGCCATGCCATCTTGATGAGAAGAAGAGCACCTGTCGCAGTGGATAGGCCTCGTGCCAGGGCGATGTCAAATGGATACCTCCAGAAGACACCAGGACCTGGTGGCAGGAGAGGATAAATCCATGCGATAAGGGTCATGGAAATGAAGATGAGGCCAATGCTCAGCGTCAAGATGTCGTAGAGAAGCCCTGTTGAGCCAAGCCTGGTTGCATCTTCATTGATAGACCTGAGTGTGAGGAATACAATCAGGACCAATGCTCCCAATCCTATCAATGCAATAGTTAGGAGATGAATTGGAGCAAGATTCCAGATGAAGCCAAATAGGGCATCGAAGAACCCAGTGGAAAGCCCGGGCATCGCCGTACCTGGAAGTAGCATATCACCTCTTAACCAGACTGGAATGGAGAACGGGATGAAGGTCAGATATCCTGAGATGAAGGCAATGACTGTAAGCTCAATTCGCTCGCGATTCTCTGGAATGATTAAGAGATACACGGGGAGCATGAATGCTGCATATACTTTGGTTGCAGCGCTGAGTCCTAGCAGCATACCGCCTACTCTGACTCGACCTATCATTACACCCCATAAAGAGAGAATTAGGAGGATATTGGCAATGGGTTCAAAGTGTCCATTGAAGCCGGATTCTATGACCGCAAATGGAAGTAGGGCATAGACTAATGGAGCTGTGCGCATCTCATCTTTGATGACTTTCAATCGTACCATTAGCCAGAGCGTTCCAACTATGGCAACATCAAAGATGACGGCGAGTATTCTGTAGCTATCTATAGTCGGTGCGATTAGCAGTATGGCATAGATGAAATAGCCAAAGACTGGAGGATATGGAAAATAGAAGTCTGCATATGGAATGTTTCCCCAAGACATGAACTTCCCGAAGTCAAGGTACCACACTGCATCAAGAGAGATAAGGACTTCAGACCCAAACCATGCCAAGCGAGGAATTGCCGCTAGAAACAGTAGAATGACCAGTGAACGCATCGATGATGCACTGAAGAATGCAAGAGAGATTACCCTTTCCAATCTGATGACAAAACCGATTGTGAAGATGTATAATGCTGACCAGAGAAAGACCACAATGAAAAACAGATACATGTTGCCTCCAAAGAACCGCAAGAGAAGGGCAGGGACAATGTTGGCGACAGCCAACATCAGAAGAATCGTCATTCCATGATTCTTGAGAATGGCATCAAGAAATCCACCATTTCCTTTAGGGTCGTAAGACTCCAAGACTGCCACCTTGCTGAATCGTCTTGCGTAGCGTCATTGATGTGTTATATCAGTTTGCTGAAGTGCTGCTAGATGCACTGGGTCAATTGGAAGCTCCAATTGAGATGGCCTGAATGTCCATACTCCCCTTTTGCCGCGTTGGAGATATCGTGTTAGAATCTGATTGAGATAACCAAGAAGAGTGACTCCGGTTAATTTGCTCGATCCCAGTTTGCGATTTCGGAATACAATAGGAATCTCGACAATTCTAAGATGGTCCATTGATGCTAGCACATCAATCAAGAATTTGGATTCTGAGTTTGCTATGCCATCGATTAGAATCTGGCTAGATTTGAATGCGGCATACCCACTCATGGGATCTCTAATGGGAAACCGGAAAAGAGCCTTGGCTAGCACAGTAGCACCCAGACTAAGAAATAGCCTGTAGCTCGGCCACCCGTCTACACCGCCTCCAGTCACATATCTTGAGCCAACAGCAATATCATATCCCAAGCCTATCTTCTTGAAAAGTACAGGCAGATACTTTGGATGATGTGAGAAGTCTGCATCCATGACGGCGATATGACCATTTCCAGCCTTTCTCGATGCATACCGAACTGCACTTGAAATTCCGCGTTGCCCTTTGCGTTCAAAGAGGGTAACACCGTAATCCGCACTCAACTTCTCTACAACTTCACAGGTACTATCTTCACTAGCATCGTCCACCACTACCACTGAAACATCCTCTTCACCCAAGTAATCGTAGATGGCTGGAATAAGACGCCCAATGTTAGCCTCTTCATTGAGTGTAGGAATTATCACCGTCTTCATGGATGAAAGCGCCCCTCAAGAGAAACGATCCGCACCCGATAGATACTCTAATTGTATTTGGTATTATGAAGGTTCTGGAATGCTGATGGAGAGAACTGGTGCTGATAAATCAATTGGAATTCTTCATTGCCGACTTGGCCATTTCAATTCCTTTCAGATCATTGACAGGTATCCAATTCTCAGATGGTATGCTTACAGCGTAGAGTCTTCCTTCCCTTGCTAGCACCGGACTGATGATATTCTCGAAGGATGACTCTCTGTCAAGTGAAATAAGTCGCCTAAAGTAGTCATATGCCTCAGGATCAAAGAGAGTAATGCCGGTATGTGCGGGTATTGCTATTGGAGGATACTTCGTGATGTCAGACACTTTACCATTGTTGATAATCATCCCCGAGTACTGGAAGGGTGTTTCAGGAACAACCACGAAAGTACTGACACAGCCGTTCTTCTTGCCCTTCAGATGCCCTTCAAGAAACACTTCACCATAAGGACGGGGTAGTCCAATGATCATGTCATCAGGATTGTGTACAATGGCAGTCAATGAATCATCGATTGTGCCGTTATTGAGGGCATGTAGAATGGCTCCTGCATTTCCAACCTTTTGTCCTTCGGGATCCTGCGAGTAGAGAATCTCAACACCCCACCTAGCACCATCTCCAAGATGCTCTTCCACCTTGTCGGAGAGAAAACCCGTAAGCACAACAAACTTGGAAATGCCAATAGAGGCATAATCACCGATTGCCTTCTCAATCATGCTCTCCAATCCATCAATACTGATCATCACCTTATTGATGCCCTCGCTCTGGGTTTCCGCACGTATTCTGGTCCCCTTCCCTCCGGCAGGCATGACAACGACTGTATTGGGAATTAGAGCCTCAATCTCTCCCTGAGAGATCTTTGTGACTGTGTCCTCAGTGTTGATACGAGACTTCAGCTCTGCCATAATTGATTCAAGCGTGTCTGTCATTTGTGCTCGAACGGGCCATCAGTGAATGACCTGATAGCATTTTCTGAAGGTTCGAATGCGCACTCTATTCAGTTTCGTCAGCCATCTGAGCCATCTCTTCCCACAGTTCAATACGCTTCTTGGCCTCTTCCGGTTTCAATCGCTCAATGGCATAGCCAGTATGGACAATGACATATTCGCCAGTCTTCAGTCCTGGAAGCAGCGTGATGCATACCCTCTTTCGAACACCTCCAAAGTCTACTTCTGCATAGTCCTCATCGATGCTCTCAACCAAGCCAGGAAATGCAAGACACATGTTAGAAGTGAACAAAGACAATTCTTTAGAATCTTATGACATGACGCATGGATTCCTAGCTCACTGGTCTCCAGCAGATACCAAGAGCATCCGCTTTAGCCTGAGCAAGCTGTATCTCCTCTCGACTGACTCTTCGCGATATCTCGGGGAATTTATCTCGCTCTCTCCGAACTCTGTGCTCAGGTCGATACTGACCCATGATATTCACCATACAGTTGGGCAAATTCTCAGCAATCCATTCGAGGATGGGAAATGTGCAGCACTCAATGTGGTTAGGCATTACAAGATGCCTGACTATCACCTCTCCATGCTGATAGGCCATTGAATGATTACGTGAAACCACATCGAAGTAATTCTTGACACCAGATAGTCTCTCTGCACATTCATCATTGCCATACTTGAAGTCAGGTAGCCAGACATCAATTACATCCGTAAGTAGCCTCATAGTCTCCTCGGAACAGTAGAGGTTGGAGTTCCATAGTTGAGTTACATTGGATACCTGATGTTCCATTGAGCCTAGTATTGTATGAGTATTGGGTATTGGGTCTCCGCCGACGTAATTGATGTTCAGAGCTCCATCTCTGAACAACGTATCAGCAAGGATTGCTAGTTCTTTCGTGGTTATGACTTGACCCGAGTTTGGATTCGTGGAGATATCTTCGTTTTGGCAGAAGACACACCCGAAGCAGCAAGATGCGAAGAATATAGTGCCACTGGGAACCAAAGGTGCTTCCTCACCGGAATGGAGGAACGCAGATGAAACCCGGGACTCACTGCCTAGCTTGCACCAACCCTTGTCATCCATGGTTCGATCCGCTCCACATTTCCGCTCACAGAAATGGCAGTCCTGAAGAATTCGGTTTGCAAGTTCGATCTTGAGGTCAAGAAACGAATGCTCTGTCTGCAGAACTTCAACACTACGCTCTCCGCCAGAATCAACCTGTTGCACGTATTCAGAGTGCTTGGTTGAAAGTGCCTCATGCTCCTTCCAGAGCTCGTCCAGGGGAGAGTCAAGTGGCAGAGTGGTGATGACATCTCTTGTCAGAAGGAACTTGGCATATCGCTCTTGGTCTATGATATACCTGTATCTTCTTAGTCGACGCACTACCTCTGCGTCTTTCCAAACCCGAATAGAGTCGGGTCGATAAATCTTCCACATGGTCCTAGAGCATAATAGCGACTCATGATAAAATGTATGTTGATTTCATGGTGACTGAATCTAGAGCAATACAGAATGCTTCGTTTTCTCGTCTATTACAAATGAGATAGATGCCAGAAGTGCTTGCACGGTATAAGCAAACAAATCAGGAGTGAGATTATTCTCACTCTCTATCAACCTGCGGCCTGCAAGAAGCTCTGTCTGGATAGGCGGGCGTGTGACAAAAAGTGCTCTCTTGGGCAATTCATCCTTAGTGAAATGCCAGTCTCGGTATTTGGACGCGTATTCAGAGTTCCTCTCAGGCCGATTGAAGTCATCTAATCGACACCAGTTCATCGCATATACTGCGTCTACATCCTCAAAGGAATTGAAATCATGGTGCTCTTCGAGGGTTCCACCAGCAGTCTTGGCCCGATCTCTAGTGTTACGAAGGACTCGATTCAAAAGAGAAAAGTCACTTGGAGAAACCACTCTGATATGTGCTCCCAGAGATGCCCCAATTAAGCACAGGCTGTGAGCGGTGGAAGGCAGCGCATGAGTTGATCCGAATCCCCAGGAAATCGCGATGTTCTTCCCTTCTAGCCCTCCTAGACGCTCCCATAATGCGGACGCCACGGCAAGAGCAGATTGTGTGGCATAGATGTCATCTGAGAGGTTGACAAGTGGAACTCGTGAAACAGTGCCGAGCTGCTCTACTACACGGCGACCAGCACCAAACGTATCCATATCGACAAAAGCAGTCAGGAGTACATCGACCGCTTTACTGAACATATTGAAATCTCTCTGAAGTGATTCAGTGGACATTCTCTGAGCATCATCCCAGCTCAGATCCGCAGTTCTGCATCCCAGGCGTCCTGCTGCAACTTGGATGGCCTTCGCTTCCAGCGAAGGACCATTTTGAAATGCGTAACCGAGAACCTCCAAGCGTCTAGTGTCGTCGTCCTTAGGTATCCATTTTGGTGGACTATAGGTAATCGCTCTACGAATGAGTTCTTCAATTTCATCGCCCTTAAGATTCAGCATGTTTCAAACCGCCGTCAGGAATATGGAACTACCAACTCAGTTCTTCTTCCATGAGCAACTTTTAAGGACATGGACTGATGCCTTGGATGCAGAGTGGAGGCGAAACCAATTGAGCGGGCACAAGAAGCTCCTGAGCAAAATTGAGAGTAAGGAAGCGAAAGTCACGATAGTGGGACTTGGCTATATCGGACTTCCTACTGCTCTCTTCTATAAGAAGAACGGGCTTGCTATAACCGGCATAGACACGAATGAGGAGCTAGTGACTGAGCTTAGAGCGGGGAAAATTCGAATGAAGGAAGATGGCCTTCAGCAGATTGCTGACAAACATCTTTCAGATGTTGTCTTAGACACTTCCTACGATAACATCGCAGATACCGATGTCTTTGTACTTTGTCTACCCAGTCCCATAGATGAGAATAACAAACCTGTCACAAGGTACCTTGAGAATTCGGTTGCAGATATAGCATCCAAAGTCACCGGCGATTGCCTTGTTATTGTAGAGAGTACAGTACCTGTTGGCACGACGGAACGTCTGTCGAGGCTATTTGCTGAAACAAGTGGAAAGGTTCTGGATGAGGACCTCTGGTTCGCGCATTGTCCTGAGAGGGTGTTTCCTGGTCAAGTCATAGAGGAGATGGACACAAATCACCGTCTAGCAGGAGGAATATCTGATTTATCCACATCTCTTGCTGTTGCATTTCTCAAGACTGTCTTCAGACCAGAACTGATTCATCCTACGAACGTGAGGGTTTCGGAAGCCGCGAAATTGGCTGAGAATGCGTTCAGAGATGTAGGGATTGCCTATGCAAATGAACTAGCAAAGCTCTGCACAGCACTGTCGATAGATGTCAGGGAAGTCATCGAACTGGCGAATCTGCATCCGCGAGTCGATATCCTTAATCCATCTCTCGGCGTTGGAGGTTACTGTCTGCCGAAAGATGGATGGATTCTTGTTGAATCCGTGCGTTCGCTCAACGGTGAGGGGGTTCTTATACCTGCAGCTCGGCAAGTCAATGACTCAATGCCGGCTCATGTGTCAAAAAGAATTCGGGACCTGGTTCTGGACCTCTCGCTGAAATCTACCGTTGGGATTCTGGGAGTGAGCTTCAAGCCAAATGTATCAGACACGAGAAACAGTCCGTCACTGGATCTCATCAATCTCCTCTGGTCAACAGGAATCGAGGTGGTTGTCTATGATCCACTAGTTGAGCAGAAGGTTGGTGATAGAAAGGTCGATTCTATTGACGAGGTTCTACAGTCCTGTGACATCATTGTACTGGGAGCAGCACACGATTTACTTCTGAAGGAGCTGGAGGAGAAGGATTTGAGCGGGATAGTGTTGGTTGACCCTCCAGGAGTCGCACTGGAATTCGAGAGCCGTGTCAGGAAATATGTTGGTCTTAGTATCTAGCTTCAAAGCGAACCAAAGTGTTTAATCAGGGGGCATTGACAAAAAGAGATGATTTGAGATGAAGAAGCTTCTTGTCACGCTTACGGTAGCAGAGAGCAAGAGACTCATTGCAAAGGGACTACTGGAAACCGAAGCTGTAAAACAGGCTTGGAAGAACGGCTATCTCTGCATAACTATGGGCACTACCTCTGCATACCTCGTTGAAGAGATACTGGGCGAGTACGACAAGACCAGACATATCGCAGGACTGACTGTTGCAAAGGGTCTGGCAGTCACTGAAGGTGAGAAACGGTTTCCTGACGCTATCTTTCTCAAGGGCGAGCGCATTGAGGGGAAAAAAGTAATCGACGTCCTGGGTCAGATGGGCCCCGGCGATGTGATTATCAAGAGCGCAAATGCCATTGGCTCGGACTATACGCCGATTGTCTTACTAGCGAGTAGAACCGGTGGGACAGTGGGCTCCTTCATTGGTCCTGCAATGGCCAGAAACATAACAGTGATTGCACCTGTGGGTCTTGAGAAGTGCATTCCAACAAGCTACGATGAGTTCTGCTCAGAATTTGGGATGGACGACTGGGACTACGCAATTGGCACCCCTGTGGGAGCGATATCAATCCCTGGTGCAATCACATTCACTGAGATCGAGGCGCTTGGGACACTTTTTGACGTGTCCGTAATGCCTATTGCCGCAGGTGGAATAAATGGTGGCGAAGGGGCCATAACGCTCTATATATCAGGTGAAGATGAGAATGTCCGACAGGCCTACGATTTCCTCAAGGACATCAAAGGCGAACCGCCATTTCCGCATGTAGCCCATGTGAAGTAGACAACATCGACCGCAATAGGGAGTACTGAATCAATGAACGAAACAGTCATCCGCACTGAAGGACTCACAAAGATATTCGAGCAGGGCAAGAAGCGAGAAGTTGTCGCCCTCAACGAAGTCAATATTGACGTAAGACGGGGTGAGGTCATCGGGCTGCTGGGACCCAACGGTGCGGGGAAGACGACTCTGATTCGTGTGCTTGTGGGTCTCTTGACACCTACGGCAGGTAAGGCATATGTGTTGGGCCGTGAGGTGACTGAAGAGGTTGACTATATACGGGAGAGAGTTGCGCTTCTTCCCCAAGAAGCAGGAATCTATGAACGACTCACAGCCAGAGAGAACATAGTCTACTACGGCGGCATGTACGGCATACCGGAAGAGGAACTTCAGAAGCGAGCCGACAGATTGCTCGACATAGTGGGACTCCGAGAGAAGGAGGACTATCAGGTAAAGGGGTTCAGCGGAGGTATGAAGCGGAAGGTCTTGGTGGCCAGGTCACTAGTCAGTGAACCTGAGATAGTGTTTCTCGACGAGCCCACAACGGGCGTGGATACGATTGGTGCAAGGGTCGTTCGAAATCTCCTGAAGAAGCTGAGTTCAGAAGAGAACAGGACCATCATCCTGACAACCCATGACCTAAACGAAGTGCAGCAGCTCTGTGACCGAGTTGGAATACTTAATGAGGGGAATCTCGTGGCAGTAGGCAAGCCAAGCGAGATTGAAGACCAGTTCAAGGCAGCCAACCTGGAAGAGGTCTTTGTAGGTCTCTTCACCGGCGAGGGGGTGTATGAGCAATGAGCATACTTCGTAAGCTTACGCCAGACAGGAAGATGAAGTATCTCATCAAGAAGGAACTGAAGTCACTATTTCGATCACGCTGGCTGATCTTTGGACTAATAATCAGTCCAGTCTTCGCTTGGGCTTTTGAAGGCTCATTCCTCTCCTTTGTTGTGGGTCAGACCACATCAGAACCATCTCGTGTCTTCATTACGCTAGAAGACGAGGGAGTTTTGGGACAGAACCTGTACGATGCCATTGAGAGCAACATGAATGAGTTGCTGATTACCGAGCTGGTGAATATTACCAAGGTACAGGGTGATGAGATGGTCGCTAGTAGAAATCTGTCTGTGTGGGTGCGAATACCTTCAAACTTCACGCAAGAGTTGGAGCATAACAATGTCAGTACGCTAGTGATATGGGTTAACACGGGCAACTTCAGAGCCACTGCAGCTGGCAATAGGATAGATAGGTTCGCACGGGATGAGATCGTCATAATCACTCGGGACCTCAAGGTGAACTGGTATACGATATCCCCTGAAGCCACATACGGACACTCACTTGCAGTCTTCCTTGTCATGATTGTCTCAGTGATGGCTCCGTCTCCCTATATTGGTCAGTCCTTTGCTGGTGAGAGAGAGAAACATACCCTTGAGGCCCTGCTAGTTGTACCAATGAGTCGAGTCAGGATTCTTGTCGCGAAACTCATTGCAGGTCTGGCTTTGACGATGGTGTATTCAGTCTTCACAGTGGTTGGAATACTGCTCTACAATACGTCCATCGTATTGCGCGCAGGCGGACTCCCTCAAGTATCTAGGGACTACTACATCAATCTATACACAGTGAATCCTGTCACAATCCCCCTCATCTTCTTCTGTCAGATGCT
>JBHLPF010000009.1:0-73589 GCA_048939765.1 Promethearchaeota archaeon | reverse complement strand
GTATCTAGGGACTACTACATCAATCTATACACAGTGAATCCTGTCACAATCCCCCTCATCTTCTTCTGTCAGATGCTGATTCTTATCTGTGCGATTAGCATTGGAATAGTCATCTCTAGCGCCGCCAAGGACCAAGCGACTGCTGAATCGATAAACAACCTCGTCCTCTTGGTACCTACAATGGTGATTGGAATTCTTGGCTTCACTGGGAGCATCCTTCAGTATGGAGGACTATTCGGACTGTTCGTGCTGGCAATACCATTCAGTCATGCAGTTCTGTTCCTCAATGGTGTTCTGTCAGGGGCTGCAACAGCTGCTAGCCTGTTAGTGAATGTTGCATACATGCTTGGGTTTGCGATTGTATTCCTAATTATTGGAGCCAAGCTCTTTGAGAGAGAGGCCATCATCGTATAACGAGCCGTTCACTCGATAGGCCATTTGGGCTGGATCTCGATTC
The DNA here is from genome assembly GCA_048939765.1 of Promethearchaeota archaeon. Lineage (GTDB taxonomy): Archaea > Asgardarchaeota > Thorarchaeia > Thorarchaeales > Thorarchaeaceae > SMTZ1-83. Next base: position 73,132 of record JBHLPF010000009.1, on the reverse strand, counting down.
CAGCTCGCTGAAGAAGCGGCCCGCTGTGTTTCAATGCGCGTTCCATGACCGACTCCTCATCCAGAGTCAGTAGCTTCTTGCCTCTCATCAGGAGAGCCCCATTCACGATGACGGTGTCAACAGTATGTCCACTACCTGAATAGACAAGATTGGAAACAGGGTTCGTCACTGGCGTGTAGCCGAGGTCATGCATATCGATGAGAATTATATCTGCCAGCTTTCCTGATTCAAGTGAACCAACAGTGTCAGCCACTCCCAATGCCTTTGCGCCGCCGAGTGTTGCCATCTCAAGAGCCTGTTCAGCGGTCACCACGAGGGGGTCGTCAACCTTCGCCTTGTGAATCAAGGCAGCCAGACGGATTTCGCGTACCATATCGTACGTATTGTTGCTAGGACCACCATCGCATCCAAGAGAGACTGGTACTCCCATCTCCAACATCTTTGGCACCCTAGCAAAGCCAGATGCTAGCTTCATATTGCTAGCAGGGCAATGAGAAACATTCGACTGGGAGGATGCAAGCCGTCCGAGGTCGTCATCATCGAAGTGAATGCCATGTGCAAACACCATGTCGGATCCCAAGAGATTGTTCTCCTCTGCGAACTCTGTGAGAGTCATGTCGTAGTTATCCCGGACAAAGCGGACGTCATCGATGACCTCGCCTAAGTGCATGGTCATTCTAGTCTCCTTTTCTCGGGCTAGGCCTGCTACTTCTCGGAATAGCTCAGGAGTTACTGCACCTAGAGACCTGAGGCCATACCAGACTTGAAGTCGACCGTCCGCCGCACCATGCCACTTGGCATGCATCTGGGCAGTTTCAGAGAGACAGGCGTCCTTGTCCTCGACCATTCCTGCATACATGATGTCAGGACTATCTGCATAACCTGTGGAGTCCATAATTATCTTTGAGAGTGCGGCCCGCATGCCAACGTCCTTGACGGCTTGTGCGATTCCGTCAAAGCCATAACGCGTATGAATCATGCATTCAATGAACGAGGTTGTACCAGTTCGAATCATCTCTGCCATGCAGAGCTCCGCAGACACTCTTCCGTCTTCTTTTGTGAAGTTACCCTGGAGGACCCAGACATAGCTCTTCAGCCAGTCAACAAGAGAGACATCGTCTGCGCAGCCACGTATCAACGCCTGTGCCAAGTGCATATGCGTATCAATCAGTCCCGGCATGACTATCATATTATTGGCATCGATTACAAGCTCCGCCTTTTCCTTTGCAAGCTCATCAGTTTTACCAACTCTGGTAATCTTCTGACCTTCAACTAGGACTGAGCCATCCTCAATGATACGACGTCGCGCGTCCATTGTGAGGACATATCCGTTCTTTATCAGAATCGAGTCCACTGACATGCTTACGCCTCCGGCTCTAATCAGATAGAGCGTACGACATAATGATTGTGGTCAGCAATGAGCTTATTCGGCGAGTCGAAACTCAATAGATACTTCAAGTCCCTTTTCAGGCTGACCCTTCACTCGATCATGCACATCCAACTTGGCACCGTACTTGTCAGCTAGTCGACGCACAAGATGCAGGCCTACACCCCCATATCTGCGTCCGGCATCAAACAGTGCCTGTTTCTTGGAGACATTCAGACCGGGACCATTATCTGCAACAATCAGCTTGAACGCATCATGGCTAATCTTCCCACTTATCCAAATCTGTGGATCGTCTCCTGTATTATGTCTGACACCATTCTCTATCAGATTCCAGAGAAGCTGTGAGAGAGCTCCATCTGCAAACACCTTGACCTTTCTCGGAATCCCAGTGAGGTTTGGAGTTATGTTGTATTGGCTAGCCAGTAGCTCAATCTCCCCTTCCAACACCTTCACCAGGTCTGTTGCAACCACAGGGTCGGCTTTTGTTTCCTCTGCCTTTCTCACCTTCCCAATCAAGGTCAGACATCTGTGCGCTCCATCGAGGACATATTGCTTGGCTCGCACTATCTCTTCAGGAGTAGATTCTCGAGCGAGAAAGTCGCCTCCAGCTAGGATTAACTGCATTTGATTGCCTACATCGTGCATCAGCAAATCCAATAAGAATCTCGATTCATTCTCTGCAGCCTTTAGGGCTGACACGTCAGTAAATATAGCAAAGCTTCCCGTGTAATTGCCTTCTGGGTCGCGGATTGGTCCAGCCGATGCCATGGCCTGAATCAGGTCTCCGGATTTTGACACAAGAGTTGTTTCATAGTGTTCTACCTCACCCCTTCGTCTTGCATCAGCTCGCATCTTATACTTCTCTTCAGCTACGTCATGAAATATCGTCGTCCCATGTTTACCAATGAGCTCATTCTCTTCATAGCCAAGCATTTCATTGAGAGCATCATTTGTGTATACGATTATGCCATTCTCATCATCAATTCCCATCCCTGCGGTCATGGTTTCTACCAGTCGCCGATAGTTATGCTCCGACTCCTCAAGGCGTCGTCTATCAGCTTTTTGCTCCGTTATGTCCATTACCTGCGTGATAGACTTGGTTGCACCATTCTTACCTGTCATTGTTGTCACATGGATTCGAACGTCTCTGGCACTACCATCTCCTCTTCTTATTTTGACCTCGTAGGAGGGCGGCACATCTTCTCCAAGTTGTCTCCTCCGGTATCGGTCAGAAACCAACTCCAGACTGTCAGGATGAACAAGGCTACGGAAATCGAATCCGATGAGTTCCGCTCTCCTCATCCCAACAATGTCGCACAGTTTATCGTTCACATATTCGAGTCTGTATTTGTCATCGATAATAGCAATACCACTGAAGGTCGAGTACTCCACTATATACTCAAGAAGGTCTTTTCGTTCCTCGATCTTCTCCTCAAAGGCTTCGCGCCTCGACAAATCAACTATGTACGCGACGAATCCGATTACTTTGCCATCGTGTTCTATCTTATCAGAGTAGATCTGAGTAGGAACCTGTACATTGTCCTTTCTGACAACACGTAAGCTCAATGAAGTGGGTTTCTCGCCGGCTTCAAGTTGCACGAGTCCTCGATGAACAAGATCCACCTGCTCTTCGGCGACAAACGTGTCAAGGTGTATCCTGTTGTATACATCTTTCATCTCCATCTTGAAAAGCTCTAGTGCCTTGGGATTTGCATATCTTAGATTAAGGTCTGTATCAAATTCAAGAACTGGGATGAGCATATCATCTGCTATTTCTCTGAAACGTTTCCGTACTTTGTCCATTGCGTTCACAGTTCCGAATCACGGGTAGTATTGGCACCCTTCTAATCCACACAACTTCCAGCGATTTCACAGGTCATTAAAGCTCCTTATACCTGCACCGGAATGGTTTCAGTACTTCAATCCAGTATACTTGAGCATTACTTGGACAGATAAAACAGACTTCCAGAATGGCAACAACTTAAAGGACATACTGCCTCCGAGAAGAGGGCCACACGAGAGAGAACGGAGAGTTCATACAACTTGAAGAGCTTACTCGCGATTGATGTTGACAAATGCACAGGCTGCAGGAACTGCGAACTAGCCTGCTCGACCGCGAAGACCAAGACGTTCAATCCTGCAAGGTCAAGGATCACGATTCTGAAGAATGAGGCAGAAGGCACCATCGTACCAATGGTCTGTCTGCAGTGTGAGCACGCGCTATGTGTAGATGCATGTCCAACGGGTGCAATAGTAAGAAATGAACATGGCACACTCTATGTCCACAGTGAGGACTGCATAGGATGCGGAAACTGCGTCACGGCATGTATCTATGGCGGCATCGAGATTGATCCAGTAGCCAGAAAGGCTGTGAAATGCGATCTATGCTGGCACAACCCAGCCTGTGTCAAAGCATGTGACTATGGAGCCATAGAGTTCCTAGGCGCGGAATCAGATGTTTTCAGGAGCCGCGCCAGAGGAATTAGCGTCTTATTTCCCTTATACAGTCACGAAGAGCAGGAGGCTGAACCATGACATTTCCATACAAAGGATACGCAGGCCACTATGCAGAGGTTGATCTCACCAAAGGCAAGGTACACAAGCGTGAGATGGAGAAGGAATGGGCAAGGCTATATCTGGGCGGCACTGGCGTGGCAGCCAGAATCCTTTGGGAAGAAACAGGTCCAGAAACAGATCCACTGTCTCCAGATAATGTATTGGTTGTCGGAACAGGCCCTTTGACTGGTGTGATGTTTTCGCCTTCTGGCAGGATGATGTTTGCTACCAAAGGGCCCTTGACTGGCGTCTGGGCCGAATCCCACGTGGGTGGTTTCTTGGGGCCTGAGATCAAATACGCTGGATATGACTTCGTGATCTTCAAGGGTCGTTCACCAAAGCCGGTCTATCTCTTTCTGCGAGATGGAGAAGCTGAGCTGCTTGATGCCAGCCATCTATGGGGCCGAGAGACAGATGTGACTATGGATATGATTCGTGAGGAGCATAGAGACCCTGAGGTCAAGACAGGTATAATTGGACCTGCCGGAGAGAATGGCGTTCTCTACTCAAGCATCATCGTGGACCGTTATAGGGCGGCGGGAAGGGCAGGTCTCGGCACGGTATTGGCCTCAAAGAATGTGAAAGCAATAGCAGCCTCCGGTTCACTAGGCCTTGAGGCCTATGATATGGATAAGTATCTCGAGGCAAATGAGATTGAGATGCAGAGAGTCTGTGACCCAATTTGGACAGAGTCCCTTGCATCACTCAGGAAATACGGGACAACAGACCTTGTAGCGATAATAAACGAGATTGGAAGATTGCCAACAAAGAACCATTGGACAGGATTCTACGAGAATGCGGATGACATTGGCCCTGAGATTATTGCGAAGAAGTACAGAGTTGCACAAGAAGCATGTCATGGATGCGAAGTAGGCTGCAAGTACATCTATCGGGTCAAGGAGGGGAAGTTCGCGTACGGTCCTGCTGGAGGACCAGAGTATGAGACTATCATGGCTTTTGGCTCCAATTGCCTCAACAATGATATTGAGTCGGTCTTCCACCTCGGCACAAGATGTGATCTTCTCGGGATGGACACGATCTCCTGTGGGAAGAGCATTGGATTTGCTATGGAGCTCTGGGAGAAAGGTATCATCACCAAGAAGGATACAGACGGTCTCGACCTCTCATGGGGGAATGTCGACTCCATGGTGGAGCTCGTAGAGAAGATTGCGAAACGGGATGGTTTCGGCGACCTTCTCTCTAAGGGTGTCCGTAAGGCTGCTGAGATAATCGGCGGAGATGCATGGATGTATGCTGTGCATGTCAAGGGACTGGAAGCCTCCGGTCAAGACCCTAGGGCACATCAGTCAATCGGTCTCACCTATGCAACGAATGTGCGAGGAGCAGATCATCTGCGGAGCCTCTCAAGCCTCGAAGAACTGGGATACCCGGACATCGTCAAGGCTCGATTTGATGATGAGAAGACTGAAGCAATACTTGACATAATGTCACCAAAACACAAGGGCGAGGTAGTCTGGGATATCGAGGATCTCTACGCACTCGTTGACAGCGCTGTGATATGCAAGTACGGCACCATGTGGCCGCCCATCTATTACTTTGATACATTCACCAATGTGATAGCTCCTCTTACAGGAATGGAGGAATGGTCGCAACCTAGGTTTGTCAAACAGACTGCCGAACGCATCAACCACTTGAGACGAGCATACAATCATCGACTGGGTATAACAAGAAAAGAGGAGACCCTGCCCAGACGACTTCTGAAAGAGCCTATGCCCACAGGGCCTTCGAAGGGAGGCCTCCCGGACCTAGATGAGATGCTCGATGAATACTATGACTACAGGGGATGCGACAGAGAAACAGGCTATCCAAAGAAAGAGAAGCTCGAGGAGCTGAGTCTTGGATATGTGATCGAGGACCTTGGCAAGCGCAATATGTTGGCCAAGTAGTCCAGCGTTCCGAAAAGTCCAAGAGCAAGGGTAAAAACATCGGTGCCATGTCAGGGGGAATCATTGATCTCGGCCCTGCAAAGTTCACCGATGAGGGCTCAAGAGACACATTCATGGAGATCGTCTCCGGACTCAAATTGGAACCACCTGTAATCATCAAACCCAACTGGTCATCTTCAATGGTGTACACGGAGAGTGAGATTCTAGACTGGGTGCTTTCCGCAGTTGAAGGTGAGGTTGTGATTGTCGAGAGTTATGCGGCTTGGCGCACCAGTCTATTCATTGAGCACAGAGGACCTAGAGATGATCAGTTCCTCAAAAGGTTGGGAAATCAGACGAGAGATGATTTCAGAGAGAACGACAAATGGTTTCTCCGACATTCAGGGATTGACAGGGTTCTTGAGAAGCATGGGGTTGAATATCTCAATCTCTCAGAAGAACTATGGGCCAACCGAATGTGCGATTCGGATATGATTGCTGCTCAAGTAGAGGCATGCTCATCAATGGTTGAGAATTCGGAATTCTATGCTCTTGTTCCTGAACGGCTCTATGAGTTGAGGGGAGGCACCCTGCTCAGTCTAGCCAAACCCAAGCGATCACTGAAGGCACTGCACGTGTCGCTGACTCTGAAGAACCTGTTTGGAATGATTCCAAGTCCCTGGAGAGGAAAATACCACGGCGATGATGATTCGCTACTTTGTATGAATATTGTGGACATCAATAAGGTGTATAATGCACTGTTTGATGTGAAAGGAATCATCGAGGCGGTTTACTCAACCTCAGAAACCCTGGATAGTATTCTTCATCCCGCAATACATCGAGATATGGGAATGATTTGGAGTGGGGTCGACACCCTTGAGTTGGATGCGCTTGTCTGTTCTCAGCTGGGGCTGAACCCAAGACAAGTGGATTACCTTCGATTAGCGTCCGAGAAGATCAAGCAGTGGAATGAGAACACTGTGGAAGTGGGAATGGCAAATCCAGTTAGATTTCCCGACGACTAGATTCATGTCTGGGAACTCTTATGTTGAAGGACTCATGACAATATTGCATGGCAGACCTTAGAGTTGAGATATCTGGAATGAGGTTCAGAAATCCTGTTTTCACTGCAGCAGGACCCACCTCAAGAAACGGAATCACTCTACTCAATGCTGCAGCTGGAGGTGCAGGTGGACTCGTTGCAAAGACGGTCAGTGTCAAACCTGCAGATGTACCCAAGCCCAACATGGCTGCGCTGGGTAGTGGACGGCGAGAGTCACGGCGAGGAATACTGAATGCAGAGCTATGGAGCGAATTGCCTCTGGAGCGATGGCTAGAGAAGGAGTATGAGATCGCTCTGGGCTCAGGACTTCCATTAATTGCGAGTGTAGGCTATACACCCGAAGAAGTTGCAGAAATCGCACCAAAGATTCAGGCAAAGGGGGTCAATGCAATCGAGTTCAGCACGCATTATGTCGGAGGGCATGTCGAGATAGCCAGAGCTCTAAGGGAATCTGTGGACATACCCATCTTTGCCAAGCTTAGTCCTAAGATCGATGTCGCTAAGATAGCCAAGGACTTGGAGCCATTTGTTGATGGGGTGGTTGGAATCAACACATACGGTCCAGTTCTTAGGATTGACATTGAAACAGGTAAGCCGGTCCTTGGAAGCGACCTGGGAGAGGGATGGATGAGTGGCGCATCTCTCAAACCCATCGCAATGAAGTGTATCGCGGATATTGCCAGGAGCATCAAGAAGCCAGTCATAGCTGTGGGTGGGGTCACGACAGGAGAGGACGCAATTGAATTCTTGATGGCAGGAGCATCTGCGGTTGAGGTATGCACAGCAGCAATCCTGCAGGGTGACACAGTATATGGTCAGATTGTTCGAGAGATCGACAATTGGCTAGATGAGCATAGATATGACTCTGTGAGTGACGTCAAGGGAATGGCCCTCAAGCATCTCAAAAAGGGAGTGAAACTAGAACCGCCCCCAAAAATAGATCTCGAGAAATGTACAAGGTGTGGACTTTGCCCAAAGTCATGTGTGTACCACGCGATCAACCTGGATAAAGGAAAGGGGACTTTCTCTATCGACTCAGAGAAGTGCGAAGGGTGCGGCATGTGCATCTCGGTTTGCCCATATTCTGCACTAAGCATGGATTAATGGTCTACAGCATTCGACTAGAAATACAGAATCTCATCAAGCCCTTTGGTTAAGAGAACAGCTCTGTCAGTACTGACTAGATAGTCATTCTCTATTCGTACACCGCCTACTGCTTTCAAATAGACGCCTGGTTCAATAGCCAACACATGACCTGACTCAAAGTATGCCTCTCGATCGTACAGTGATGGGTTCTCGTGCACTTCAAGACCAATCCCATGTCCAAGCCCGTGCGTCATACCCTCAGAGGCTTGAGGATTAAGCCGGCGTGAGTCGTACCCAGAGCGTTTCAGACGGTCACCGCAGGCCATATTTGCATCATCAATCTTGGCACCATCCTTTATAGCATCAATAGATGAACCAGCCGCCCCCTGAACAGACTCAAACATGTCACATAGTTTCTCACTGACTGAACCCTTCACAAAAGTACGAGTTACATCAGCGATATAGCGTTCCTGTTTTAGCCGAGGAAAGACATCTAGAATGGTGGGTTGTTCAGCTTTCAATTCATCACCAGGAGCGCCTGAATAATGCCAGTCGAAGGCCTTCGTTCCAACAGCTAGGATTGTATCCGTTGCAGCCTCCGCACCATGGTCAAGTAGAAAGTGCTCAAGTGCCAGTTTCATCCGCCCGACTGTCAATGGCTCGCCCCTGTACAACAGTGTCTTGTTAGGACCAATGGCTGAGTCTTTAACCATCTCAAGGACTTTGGTGATTCCACCAACGGTTGCATCACCAGCCTTTTTTATTGCATCAATCTCAGCTGCGGATTTCGTGGCACGAGCTTCACGCAACAGATTTGGAACTACTTTCACCTCATACCCCATTTTCTGAATGACTATGAGTTGTTCAGCGGGAGTGTGATCAGGTACACCAACAATCTGACCAGTGAAGACTTCCTTCATAGTGTCTTTCACGAATACCTCGATGTTATCACGCGCGTTTTTCCCCTCCTGTAACAGTCCGATGTAGACCTGAGTCAAGTCATGAGTCCGCCGTATTCGGCTTTCCTTCAGAACTCGCTCCAGAGTGTGGAAGAACGAAGCCACAATAGGTTCCTCCCCTCGATTCTTCACATACGTAATATCATCTCCCGACCTGAAACCAGTCAGCCAATAGATGTCTGGAGTGTTGTATGCATTTCCGGTGACAAATAGTCCATCTATCTCATGTTTCTCCATTAGTGAGTCTAAATCATCTAGCACTGCTTCCACCGGTTTGCTCACATATAAACTGACGAAAAAGGATTCCCCTTTATGACTGAACGTAGGGCTTCATCCTTCTCTCGACCTGTTCTCGGGTCGGTAGGTCAAACGGACCTGCGGTTTCCACATTGAATGAGGAACACGTTGCACCAAAAAGACCCGCCCGCTTCACGTCACCTGTTCTCATGTATTCCAGAAGAAAGGAAATGACATATACATCGCCGCAACCTGTCGGGTCAGTCTGAGCGTTGGCCAATACAAGGGGGATATCCTTCTGCGTGTTTCGAGTATAAACCGTGGACCCGCGTCTGTCCCGTGTCACTAGGACCATTCGCGGACCGATGTTGAGGATTTCGGTCACTGCTGATAGCTCTGACTGAGAATCATATGCCAGTTTGAGTTCTGCCTCATCAAATTTCACAACATCGGCCAGTCCTAGAATCTCGTCTCTATCAAGCCATTCTCTCTCAATGATTTGCTCATCCTCGATTCCTCTAAGAAAGCCCTGACAATCAATGGATAGCAGAGGGCCTCCCACTCGCACAGACTTGATGACCGAATAGGAGATCTCGCTAGCTGTCAGTGGACTGAAGTGATAGATGCTGGCATCCCTGTGCTGAGGAAGAATGTCATCAGGCCGTATCGAGGGACCTATGCTTTCAACCCTCTGCGTTCGAATTCCCTCTTCATCATATTCATTGATGAACCTCGTACTCTTCTGTCCTCGTATCTGGACTCCAGAGATGTTGAGTCCCGCATCTTCAAGAGCGTTTAGATATTCATCCTCAAAGTCCGCACCCACACAACTTACAATTCCAGCGCCCAGGGCACCAATCCTAGGTGCAATCATAGCATATGCGGGGCCGCCCCCGATGTTTTCAATTCTCCTCTCAGGGGTGATTGTGAAATCCCTGCTCAGATGTCCAATTACCACAATCTCCATTGGCCCAACCTCTTTCGACACTACTTGTCACGGTAACGGATGCTAAAGCAATAACACTCAAGCTAATAATTCCTGTGCATCAAGAGCCATTTGACGAACACCTAAAGCGTATGATAATCCTCGTTCATAAGTATTAAAATGCCATAGACCCACGTTGAAAAACTGAGTTGAAACGCTTGCCAGTAGTCACTGTGAAATTCTTTGCAACCGTGCGGGAGGCTGTCGGGACTAGAAGTACTGAGATTGAAGCTGATGACATCAAGGGCTTGCTTGAGAAACTAAAAGAACAATACGGAAGACGGTTCATTGATACTGTGATAGATGAGGAAACTGACAAGCTGAAACGATTCTATCAATGTATGATTAATGGAACTCGTATAGAACGACTTGATGGGTATGACACCCTGCTAGAAGAGGGGGATGCAGTGGCCCTCTTCCCTCCAGTGGGAGGCGGCTAGGCCATCCCATGATTGTTAGGGGGCAGCCTATAATGGTAGACCTTGTGGTTAAGAATGCCAAGCTACTGCTCGAGTCAGGGCTAACTAGAGGTGGCCTTGGAATAGATGCTGGTCGAATCTGCAGTATTGCCACCGATGAACATTTGCCAGATGCCTCGACCGTCATTGATGCAGAAGGAAAAATCGTCATTCCAGGACTGATAGATGGACATGCGCACCTACATGATCCCACCATGCTGAGTCATGAAGATTTTACCACTGGTTCGCGTGCAGCTGCGGCGGGGGGTGTCACAACCGTGATAGACATGCCGTTGACTAACCAGGTTGATTCGCCCAAGGCGGTGGAGGAAAAGATATCCCAAGGTGAATCAATGTCTGTTGTGGATTTCTCATTCTATGCAGGCATGTTGAATTCTGATAATTACACCATGATTCCGGCCATGGTTGAGAAGGGCATTGCAGCTTTCAAGGCATTCACCTGTGACCCATATCCAGTTAGTGACGGCGTATTGGTTCAGGCACTCAGTACTGCCTCGGAGTGTGGCGCACACATAACCTTGCACGCAGAGAATCAAGGCGTGCTTGACGAATTTGGTCGAGAGATGGAAGGAGAATGGGATGCACCAATAAGCCATTCACTAGCCAGACCAAACCTAGCTGAACAGCTCGCTGTGAAGCAGGCCACCTCAATTGCAGAGCTGACAGGGGGCCATCTTCATGTTGCACATATCACAACCAGAGAGGGCTTGGCAGATGTTGAGCGGGCCAAGCTGAAGGGGACCATGGTCACCACCGAGGTATGCCCTCATCATTTGGTCTTTCAAAGAGATGATATGAACCGACTTGGACCGAGGAGCAAGATGAATCCGCCGCTAAGAGCAGAGGCTGACAGGTCTGCACTATGGTCAGCGCTACTTCGCGGAACAATCGATATGACAGTCAGTGACCATGCACCATGCCCCTTGGAGATGAAGGAAGCGGGGATTGAAGACATTCGCGAAGCTTGGTCAGGTGTTGATGGAGTCCAAATGATACTGAGAGTGCTGCTCTCAGAAGGCGTCAACAAAGGAAGAATATCATTCACGCGGCTATTGAATGTTGCATCCAGAAATCCAGCAAAGTTGTTTGGCCTCTATCCAAGAAAAGGTGTTTTGGCTATTGGTGCTGATGCAGATTTCGTCATAATTGACCCTTGGAAGGAGGAGAAGTTGACATCTGATATGATGTTCTCAAAGTGTGGCTGGACACTGTATGAAGGCATGACAATGAAAGGAGCGCCAACAATGACTGTTGTCCGCGGCACCCCAGTTTTTGAGGATGACAGGATGCTAGTCAAGCCAGGACATGGAAGGTTCCAAGCAATGACAGGTATGACACCAATTGAGGACTGAAGAATGACTGAGTTGAAGTTCGTGTTTGGAGACCCTGAAGTCTGCACAGGATGCATGATATGCGTCAATGTATGCAGCATGCGATTTTCAAAAGTGATCGGCCCTCGTTGGTCTCGGGTCAGAGCAGTAAGAATTGAGCCAGGCCTTGATTTCCCCCTCTTTTGTAGAAACTGCGAAGACGCTCCATGCATGGCTGCTTGTCCAAACAAGGCGATAAGTCGCACGTCTAAGGGTGTTGTCATTGTGAACAACAAGAAGTGTACAGGCAGCGGCGAGTGCGTCAAGGCATGCCCCTATTATGCAATCAGATTACATCCAGACACCAAGAAGGCAATCAAATGCATCCAGTGCGGAGATTGTGTTGACCGATGCCCTGTTAATGCAATCTGGATCACCACTGAGAGTGAACTGAATGAGAAGGATTCGGACGGTCGCCTATCAACACTCTATAGTATGCACGAGAATGAGCTGTACAACAAGGAGGAGATATGATGAAGGGGATTGGAGGCAATAATCTCTGGATTGATCTGACCAAGGGTGAGATTGAGAAAAGACCCGTTGAAGAGGAGATGGTCAGGGAGTATCTCCTTGGAGCAGGCTATCTCTCACGAGTTCTATATGATAACATTCCTGTTGGAATTGGTCCGCTATCCCCCAAGAATGTGCTCGGAATTGCTACTGGACTTCTCACTGGATCGATGTTTCCGCAGGCGTCGCGTCACGTGGTTGCTGCACTATCACCTCTAACCGATATCTGGGGAGAATCTCATGCGGCTGGATTCTGGGGTGCTGAGCTGAAATTTGCTGGGTATGATGCAATCATCTTCACTGGAGCATCATCGGACCCAGTGTATCTCCATATCCAAAATGACACCGTTGAACTTCTAGATGCGTCTGATATATGGGGCACATCGGTCTTTGAAACGGATGATTGGATTCGTGAGAAGCATAGCAAGAGAGCAAGAGTGCTGTCAATAGGACAGGCAGGAGAGAACAAGGTTCGATTCGCAGCTATCATGAATGACCGAGACCGTGCATCCGCGAGGTCAGGACTCGGCGCAGTAATGGGTTCAAAAAGACTCAAAGCAATCTCGGTGAGAGGGTCTGGAAAGCTGGAGGTTGCAGATTCCAAGAACTACCTCAAGCAGATGGACATATTCTATGAGAGGATGCTGGCAAATCCCTTCACAAAAGAACGGGCCAAGTATGGAACTACAAATCTGGTCGAGTTGATGAATCATATTGGTAGGCTCCCAAGCTATAATATGCGCCAAGGAGTCTTCGAGGGCTTTGAGAAGATCAGTGGGCACACAATTACAGAGAAGCATCTAGTCAAGCCAAGGTCTGACTGGAGTTGTCTGCAGCGATGTGGCAGGTACACCGGAGTCAAGGAGGGCCCATACAAATACATCGGTGGGTCGCCGGAGTTCGAGTCACAGTCATCTCTCGGTTCCCGTTGTGGAAATGACAATCTAGAGTCGGTGCTCTACAGTCATCATCTGGCCAACATGTATGGTATGGATACTATTTCTCTCGGTGCCACCATATCTTGGGCAATGGAGGCGTGGGATGAAGGACTTCTGACGGCTGAAGACACCAGTGACATCGATCTCAGTTGGGGCAATCATGAAACTATTGTCAAGCTCACCAAGATGATTGCCCTGCGAGAGGGCTTTGGTGATATCCTTGCGGAGGGCAGTGCACGAGCTGCGGCGAAGATTGGTCGCGGAACAGAGAAGTTCGTTATGACTGTGAAGAAGCAAGAGATTGCAGGACAAGAGCCACGGGCTCAGAAATCAATGGGACTGGCTGCAGTCACTGCAGCAAGAGGCGCAGACCATCTGTATGCGTTCCCAGTCCTCGATGAAGCAGGATTTGACAAGGAGATCAAGGAACGATTTGGGGAACAATATCTACCTGAAATGGCGGACCGCCTCAATCCAAAATACAAAGGGATTATGGTCAAGGAATGTGAGGACTTTATGGTCATGGTCGAGAGCGTTGGCCTATGTAAGTATGGAACGCAGATTCCTCCTGAATTCTACTATGATGATATTGCTCAGGCTCTCAAGATACACAATGGCATAGACCTAACAAGCGAAGAACTACAGGAAATTGGAGAACGCATTGTAAATCTCAATCGATTGTTCAATGTTGCTCGAGGTATCACTCGTCGCGAGGACCAACTCCCTGATAGACTGACCAAAGAAGGAGCGCCAAAGGGTCCCTCAACAGGACAGGTTGTCGAGCTAGATCAAATGCTTGATGAGTACTATGAACAACGAGGATGGGATTTGGAAACAGGACTCCCCACGATGGAGACTCTGAAGCGACTTGGTCTTGAAAGGGATGGAGAAGCTGTCATCAAATAGGAGAAATGAACTATGTCAATATTCCAGAATAGGATGAATATCACTGTCTACGAACACTTCAAGGACAAGAGCTCAAAGCTTGTGTCCCTTATTCGTGAACTAGAGCAAGTCTTGGGGAAGGACAAGGCACATGAGATTGTTTCAGATTGGGCAGAGAAGAATGCAGTGAATGATGTGCGAAGCGTCGTTGAGTCCTTGGATAGGCCAATAGAGTCGTTTGATGACGTGAAGGTGCTGCTTAGACATTGGGTGGATGCTCTCAACAAAGACAGCATGGAAGTTGTCGAAATCACAGAGGAAACCGCTGCCAAGTCAATCTGTATTGTCACAGAGTGCATCTACGCTAAGGTATTCAATGACCTTGACGCAGCTGATATAGGATATTTGCTTCACTGCAAACAGGACTTCCCAGCTACCCCAGCTCTTCATCCAAATATGAGATTGAAGAGGTCTACGACTCTCATGGAAGAGCGCAACTGCTGTGACTTCGAATACTACTGGGAGGACAAATAGAAGCGGAGCCACCTAATGCTTCAAAGAGAAGCGATGTCAGTCCGATGCAGCACAGACATTTGTTACTGTGTCCTTCACTCCATCAACCTTTCGCAGGGTATCTACGACAAAGGAGCTCAAGGACTCTGGAGTCTTGAAAACACCCTTGATCAAGAGGTCATATGCACCATAAATCAGGTGGGCTTCTTCAACCTCTTCCAGCTCCCTGACATGGATAAGCACGTCACGGGCCTTTGCCGACTCGATCTTTGCCATGATAAAGGCTGTAATCATTATATTCACCCACCGAAAGACTACTTCTTGGTACATCCACTGTGAGGGAATAAAACTGTTCCTTCTTAGAAACAAAACCGTTCCGACAGCACTTATTGCTTCGTCTTGAAAGATTAGATAGGAAAAATACTGAAAGCGCGAACTCAGTCGCGTATGAGAACACAGCGCATGGATATTGATCCATAGATGACCTTAGCTGCTGAATGACGGACTTGCTCATGAGGCTGTTTCAATGCAAGTACATACAGGAGTGGCAAATAGTGCTCATTTGTCCAAAATGCCTTGCCCGAGTCCGGTATGAGTTCATAGTGAATGAGTGAGTTGTGGTCATCGGCATCTATTCTCTTTCTAACATATTCATCGAACTCATAGGCCCAAGGATATCCTGTGTGGTTTATTCTTGCCAGCGCCAGATTATGCACGATGTTGCCACTGCCCAGAATTAGGACCCCTTCTCTTCTAAGTTGAAGAAGCTCCCTACCAATGTCATAATGCTCCTGAGGCGTCAATGCTTGGTGCAGACTCAGTTGGAGGGTTGGAATGTCTGCATTTGGATACATTCTCCGTAGTACAACCCAGGCACCATGATCCAAACCTCTCGACTCATCTGGATAGACCGGATTTGACTTGAGAATCTCCTGAATCCGCATCGCAAGCTCAGGAGCACCAGGAGCTGGATAGGTCAGTTTGTAGAGCTCATCGGGGAATCCATAGAAGTCGTGAATTGTTTCAGGCAGGGGTGCTGTTGACACGAGTGTATTTTGCGAAACCCAGTGAGCAGAAACGCAGAGAATTGCCTTTGGTTTAGGAATCTGAGCGGCAATCTTCTCCCAGTTCTCCGCAAATTCGTTGTCCTCTATTCCATTCATGGGTGATCCATGCCCAACGAAGAGGGCAGGCATAAGGGGTTCTGACTCTGACATTGAACCAGCGTCAGCTCAATCATGTATTAAGGGCTAACATATGGCAATGCTAGATCCAGCCCCTGCGTCTGAAGTAAATCACCAAGATGACGGTGATGAGCAGCATAACCATGAGGAATACTGGATAGCCATAGAAAAAATCAAGCTCGGGCATCCAGATCCAATTCATTCCGTATATACTGGCCATCAGAGTCAGGGGGATGAAGATAGTGGAAATCACTGTGAGAACCTTCATCACTTCATTCATCTTATTGCTCATAGTCGAGAGGTAGATATCCAGCATCCCCGTGATGCCCTCTCGATAAGTCTCGGCAAGGTCAGTCACTCGGATCACATGGTCGTATAGGTCTCTAAGATAGACCTTGGTCGTGTCAGTCACTAGTTCAGTTTCGTCTCTATTTAGGGCAAACACAACCTCACGAAGAGGCCAGATATACCTTCGAAGAGCAATGACCGTACGTTTCAGCCTATAGATACGGCTGAGGACCTCACTGTCTGCCTCCTCAATTAGCTCGTCCTCCAAACGCTCGATTTGCTCCCCGACCTCCTCTAGGACCCGAAAGTAGTCATCAACCACAACATCTACGAGCGCATACGCCAGATAGTCAGGACCATCCTTTCGAATTCGTCCTGTGGGTCTCCGAAGCCTGTCTCTGATTGCTTTGAAAATATCCTCCGAGGACTCTTGGAAGGAGAGAAGGATATTCTTCCCCAGGATGATGCTCAACTGCTCTGAGACAACATGTCTATCCTCTCCTACTATATCGAAGACTCTCAGGACCAAATAGACCTTGTTCTGTAGCACCTCAACCTTGGGACGCTGACCGACACTTGGAATGTCCTCCAGGATTAACGGGTGTATTTCATATGCGTTTCCGATATAATTGATGATATCCAAATCATGAACGCCATTGACATGGATCCACTTCACCTTCACTGAATCATGAGGCGGATCGCAGTCCTGCATGCAGTCAGCAGTGTATTCACTCATCTGCTCTTCATTGTACTCCACAATCTCAACGGTGACCTTCTCAGTTCGCTCGATTCCTGTATGCACAGGAGTTCCGGGTGGAAGACCCGCTTTACTAGTTCCGTCAGGCATGAGTCATAACCTCCAAGGTGAAGAGATTGCCACAATCAATCTGCAGAATCCAGCATAATAATCCATCCCGTGGTATTGAATTTCGCGCTTCATTCATGTGATTCAATCAAGAGCAACTGAGTCGGGAGCTTCAGAATTCACCCTAGATTTCATGTCACAGCAACGATGGGAATCTCATCCCAGGATGACCCCCTACTCCAAGTACAATGAAACTCTACCTGGTAATGCGAATTTTGCCTTGTTTTGAGGGTCATATTCTGGCTTTACTGCACTATGGACAGTCACTTTCATCCCAATCTCGGAAGAGATGTACTCAGCAGAGTCTTTCAAGACGGTCAGCTCATCCTTTGCGCTCTTAGAGTGGTCCCACAGTCCATTTTCCTTGGCAATTCTATCGACTATATTCTTGACTTGTTTCCCATGTTTTCTGTAGTCTGGATTTGACATCAAGTGTTTCATGATGTCACCCACTATCAGCGAAACATCGTCTGTCCTTATGCTGTTCATTGCCTTGAACATCCATTGAGGTGCCACATAGATATGGACATCTGACGCCTTCTTGTCCTTCAGCAGCTTTGCAATCTCTCGGATGTCTTTGACCGTGGCTTCGACCACCTGCTGGGCCATTTCAACAGATGGATCAATCAGCCTTCTGTCCGCCTTAGGCCATGGCGCTAACGAAACATAGCCGTCACGGTCCATCTTAGACCAGAACTCCTCACTGACATGCGGAGTCATCGGTGCAGTCAATCGGACCCACTTGTCGCATATGTAGGCCATGGTCGCCTCGCGCTCTTCTTTGGGCACATTCCGTTTCAAATAGTGATGGATCGTGCGTATCATCTCGGGCATGACTGTAATGGCATAGTCGCGTATCTTGAAGTTCTCCATATATTCTGTACACTCTTTGATGATGGTATTTATGCGGGACAGCACCCATCGAGTGGTTTCTGTTGGCTTGTCCTTCTTTGTGTAGGCCCTAGGCGTTTTCCTTGAGTATTTCTTCATGATCTCACTGAATTGCTTGATGCGATTCCTTACAGATGGCACATCTCGTTCGCGCCAATCCATGAGACTGCCTGGTTCAGCTGCTGACAGCACATAAGTTCTGAACACATCTGCCCCATATTTTGTGGGAATCTCTCCCAGAGGGATGGTGTTGCCCTTGCTTTTCGACATCTTTCCGCCCTCCATGTTCATGTGTTCATTGATGCTGATGCATTTAATCCAGTGCTTCTTGGGAAATATCGCTGCATGATGGAAGATGGCAAAGCTCAGGTGATTTGATATATGCGAAGGAGCTGTATGCCGCTGGTCATTCGGATACCAATATAGAAACTCCTCACGCATTGATCCTAGTAGCTCTGGTGAAACTCCTGTTTCCTTCCCGACCTTGTTGAGTTTTCCCTTGCCTAGAAACACGTAGTCAAAGAAGGGCACTGCAAGGTGCTTGGCGTTCAGCTTGTTTTGCTCAATGATATGAGCGATTGTGTAGAATGCCATATAGATGGTAGAGTCAGACAATGCTTCTATGATCCATTCTGGATCGAAGGGCAGTGGAGTCCCGATACCTCTTTTCCGGGCACATGGCCGTTGAGCTAACCAATCGAAGGTCGACTCAAACATGATTCTGAAGGTTTCAGGGATTATCTTCATTGAATTCAATGCGTCCCACGCCTTGTCCTTCCAGCCAGGACTCTCATAGTCCAAGAACCATTGCCCAGCCAGAACTGCGATCTGCACGTCTGTTCCGCACTTACAGACAACTGGCCGCTGATCTGGCTCATAGAACACATCACCTCGATTCTGGTCTTTTAGCCAGGCAATGACATCATCCTTGACGTCACTTACCTTTCGCCCTGCAAAGGGTCCGCAGTTGTCCATCATAATGCCTTCATAGAACTCGGCCTTGTAGACCTCGCTAGTCGCCTCCTCCAGTTTCTCCAGGTCATTCTGGTTGGCAATACCCAATTTGTCAACTAGGTCTTTTGTTAGAAAGTCACTACCGCCCTCAATCTCGATCATCATAATGATGTCAATGGCTCTCACTTCTTCTGCAGTAATGCCGTATTGCTCAAGCCCCGATGGGTCATCCCATAAGTCACGCAAAGCAATGTAGTCGTAAGGTGCATGACCAGGGACTGAATACACAACTCCAGTTGCATTGTTCACATCAACAAACTCTGCGGGCAGGATGGGGATGTCGCGTCCATCATGAATGGTCTTACATGTCTTGCCGATGATCTCAGAGCCTCTGAAGGTTCCCAGGACTTCTACCTCTTTTGCTTGTAGCTTCAACTTCTCTGCAGCTGCTGTAGAAACGATCCACTTCTCTCCATCCACATCAGCCCTAACATACTCTTCCTTTGGATTAATCCACACGTTTGTGATGCCAAAGGTTGTTTCAGGCCTCAGGCTCCCGGCAACTAAGAATCCATCCCCAAAGGGATATTTCATGGCAGTGAATTCTTTGACCTTTGCATTGACCCCTACTAGGATGTCGTCCTCACCAACTGGATTTCCACAGTTGGGACAATAAAGAAGAGGATGAGAGCCCTTTTTGATGTAGCCCAGGTCCATGAACTTACTATATTGCCAAGTGATGAAGCTATTATAGATCTCATCACCTGTTGTGAAATGACGGCGCCAATCAATGCTATAGCCTAGAGCCTTGAAGTCGGCTGAGATTGCATTGGCGAAAAACCATACTGTAGCCCAAGGATCAACGAACTTCTTTACCTGTTCATCAACTTCTTCTTCAGTATCTAGATAGACTCGCAAGTCACGTTTGTATTGCTCAATTGCCACAGGGTCGTTATGCTTGACTCTATCCACAATGCCCAAGATGGGTGTGCCCGTGATATGAGACGCCATCGGATAGAGAACATTGAAGCCTTGCATTCGCTTGTAGCGCGCAACTAAATCTCCTACTGTGTAGGTTCTACCGTGACCTATATGCAAAGCACCATTGGGGTATGGATATGGGACTGTTAGGAAGAATTTCTCTTTCTTTGGATCGGGATCCACTTCGAAGATACGATCTTTCTCCCATCTTTTCTGCCACTTCTTCTCAAACTTGACTTGTTCACTCATCTCTGGACGCCTCTATGTATTATTGAAGTGCTTGAGGAGCCGTAGCCGGTATCCTCTATAAAGGAAACGCAAAAGTCATTCGTTCTAATATTCGAGAACGCAATCCATCCTGGCTCACTCGAAGTTGTTCTCGTGACAGCCCCTTATTAGACCTTTGGCCAACTAAATTTAGCCTAGAATAGCAGGGGGCCATGGATAGAGTGAAAAGGCAGACAGAAATCACTCGCCCATGGGAAACATTTGGACGCGGTCATCTAGCACCGAGTATATCGATGTGCATGAGAGACTACTTCCCTATCAGCGGGTACTGGAGTTCTTTGAAGAAGTCGAGTCGGAAAATGACGTATTGAAGTACTGTAGCGGTGCGAATGAGAAGGGGAGATGGATTTTCCAAATCTATAGTATCGAGTTCATCAATGAGCTTGCGGATCTGTTGAATGGCCTGCAGTCAACCCATAATCCACATGGGACTGTCCTTGAAGTGATGAGCGGTGACGGGAAACTCACGGAGTTTCTAAAGCCGCATATTAAATCCGATATCATTGCAACTGATGCACGGATGGGCAGCTATGGAATCGCCTATCCAAAGTGGGTTGAGAATTTGGACGCTATGGAAGCTGTATCGAAATATCGTCCTGATGTTGTGATGATGGCATGGGAACCGTTCTATTCATCCATTGGGCTCGAGATTGCTGAAAATGGCTCTCCAATGATATGGATTGGTGACCGAAGACATAGTGCTGTCCACTCAGGGCTGTTTGAGAAAGACCATCTCAAGATGAACAGCAAATATGCTCTTGGGCGACATGATTCATTTGCGACTCGCAATCATGAAACTGATGTGTATCTCTTCAACTGGCTCTAATCCCGTGTTACACCAACTCATATTCCTCCATTCTGAGTAGTAGCATAAATTGAGAGAAGGTCTTCTGATGGTGAAACCAACGGTAGATGCCCTGGACATAGATGCAAAGACCGGCACGACGCTGGGGTTCTACACCTATGGTCAGCATAGGCCTAACATCTTGATAATCTCAGGTGCTAATGGCCTCTCAGCTACTGATGTCTACGTGAGCTACTTGATCATGAAGCACCTCCAAGACCTTTCACGAGTGGATGGCTCGGTCACACTTCTCCCTGTTGCGGGTCCGCTTGCATTCAGGCTCGGGGCGAAAGTGTCGCCTCTAGACTCAAAGGACCTAGATACTGTGTTTCCTGGTGATGAGCATGGTACCGTCACCCAGAGAATTGCGTGGGAGATATGGAGAAAGGTCTCACAGGCAGACTATGTCATTCACCTAAAGACCGGAGTACAATCCTGCATCAGTCATACAGTGGCAATGCATCGAGAGTATATCCATGTCCGAAATCTAGCCTCGCAGATTGGATTGCCCTTGGTCGTGCAGAGCCTGGGAAATCGAGGTGCTTTGACTACAGAGGCGGCACATGAAGGCATAGCAGTAATCACCATCGAGATGCGAGGGGAAAGGGAAAGCATAGAGCCCCAGGCTGCAGTAGAAGTCAGGGAAGCAATTCTAAACTTCATGAGAATGAAGGACATGATACCAGGAGAAAGCATCGATACATCGAGCGTTTACACCGGCAGAACGAAACAAGTCAATATTGACGCGGAGGGGTTCTTTATTCCTGATGTGAACCTTGGAGAGGAGGTCAGAATAGGCGACGTGCTGGGGGTTGTGCAAGACAAGTCCGAGGTTCATTGTCCCTACGATGGCACGGTTGTCTCTTTGAGCCGAATGAACTACCTGTTTGAGGGAGACATGGTAGCGAGTATAGCGTCGCCACTGGTTGAGCAACATATCGAGCAAGATGAGGACCAAGAGCAAGACGCTCCACCTCGGAGGAAATGGTAGTGGACTGCAGTTGCGGACATTCTGAGCATTTAATGTGTATTAATGTTGGAGACTCCCGCCTCAGAGAAAAAGGGAAGCTTCTCCTTGTCGGGAGCTGCATGAACAGTCGATATCCTGAGATTGTGGAGGAACATCGAGAAAGAGATGGTGGCTCTGCTGTCCTAAGTGTGTGCCTTGAAGAGACCCATGCAAACCAGGCAGGTTTCAAGATTGGATCGATAGTAAGATACTCACAAATCAGCAGACTGACTGCTCTGACCGTTGATGGCAGCCCTCATTGTGTTCAACTGCATTTTCTTATTGAGGACATCAAACGACACTTCACTCCAGAGGTTGAAACAGACCATTATGTGGTTGAAAAGGGAGTGGTCCATCAGGTGTCAGCTTCCGCAGTCAAACAAGCCCGGCATCTCTCTAGAATTGAGAAGTAACAACCTTGTGCCTAGACGTTCCTGATGCGAGGGAACATAAAGCCAGCTTTCTTGCGATATTCAAGATATCTCTGACCGTAGACTGCAACGAGTTTTCTCTCCTCCAAGTATGCCCCAATCAACACATATGTGGACAGAACAAGGGAGAACACAATCACCCTATCAAAAGGATAGATTGCAGCCGCGCCGAGCAAAAGAACTATAGTGGCCAAGTATAGGGGATGTCTTGTCCGTGAATAGATGCCGCCTGTGACAAGCTCTGGTTCTCTGTCGGTTCTCATATCAGCCACCGTACTGACGGATATCACACGGGATGCCATCGTAGTCACCACTAAGCCAAAGGCGACCAAGAACGCGCCAGTTATGAAGAGGGGTAGATTGACGAGACTGGGATCTATGATGAAGTAGAACCAATCCCAGTAGTTCATCGTCAGAAATGCAACGAGAATGGAAAGAATACTTGTGGTAGTGAATAGTCTGGCATAGCCCTCCTTGCCCCAACGATCGATTATTCGATTCTTGATCCTAAAGGCAGAGACTCCACTATGCTGAAGTCCAAAGATCATCACGCCGAGAAAAATCACTACGTAGTCCATCAAGCTGTTTCATAATTACAGATTGAGGAAGTCTTATAAGCATAACTATAGTTAATGTGATATAGTTAATTAATCATGGAGGATGACTAATTGGTTACGAAAAACCCGTTTCAGCCATTGGTCCTAGAAGAGGATGTAATGGTGAACATCAAGAAGGAAGATAAAGACAAGAAGGCTGATGCCAAGCGCTACTGGATCCGATACAAGGTCGGAGAGAGCAGTGACATACGCTATGTCGATGGAGGAAAGGATGACATAGCCTCTGAGGAGGACAAGACTCTCTTTATGGTTCCATCAATTCACCGACTGATGGATGAGCCCTTCCACTATGACGCGTCCATGACTGAGAGAATTAGCGGAATGGAACGAATAAAGAACGAAACCAAGTTCTTGAATCGCATGGAGGCCTGTAATTCACACGACATGGTAGAAGTGGTCTATGAAAGTCCAGGAGTCGAGTGTTGCGCCATGACCAAGGAGGAAGCCGATAAACAACATGTGCCTCTCAAGTATCTGGCAGGGTATCTCCTTGGAAAGAGCGATGGTCTGTTCAAGATTGCACTCTCGAAGACAATAGTCGAGGAAACTGACCACACATACTACGACAACATCCACATCATTCCCGAAACATCTGTCAAAGAATGGTACTGCCTAGAGTGATGGACATCACGCTTACGCAAAAATCCCGCTGAGAACAAAGGCGGACGCCCAGCTCCATTCTCCATGGACTGGCTGCCCCCACACAGCCAGACACTTTGGGCGTCCGCCAAACTCTTCAAAAGAGAGGGTATTTTTCTCTCAGTTCGACTTTCTATCTCAAAAATATCCAGTACGTATTTTCACGGATGCTTACACTTATATAGACATAAATTAGCGCTTCGGGACACACTCCACTCGGAGTGACTTTTGTTCGCAGCAATACTTGCAGTATGTTTGCGGCCATATCCGAGCTGGGGTCCATAAGGTGATCATGAATGGCAAGACCAATCCGCCCCATGAAGCAGAAAGGTATCGCAGTCTGTTCTATCTGCGGGGGTAACGACTTCTATGAAGACTTGACTCGAGGAGAGAGCATCTGTACATCATGTGGATGCGTCATCAACGAGAGACATATTGACTCAGGCCCTGAATGGAGAGCATTTACTGCTGAAGAGAGAGACGCCAGAGCCAGGACCGGCTCACCAATGACTCTGACAATGGCAGATAAGGGTCTGGCCACAACAATCGGGTGGAGTGATAGAGACGCGAATGGTAGAACCATAGCTGCTAGTTCCCGTGCAGCAATCTATCGTATGAGGAAGTGGCAGATCAGGACGCTTGTTCATAGCTCTCAGCACAGAAATCTAAGCATCGCTATGAGTGAGATGGACAGATTGACATCACAGCTCGGCGTGCCTCACGAAACCAAAGAAACCTCTGCACTGATTTACAGGAAGGCTCTCGCGAGGAGGCTTGTCAGAGGAAGAAGTATTGAGGGCATGGTCGCTGCTACCATCTATCTGTCCTGTCGAATTCACAAGATTCCAAGGCAGCTTGATGAGATTGTGACTGAGGCCAGAGTGAATAGGAAGGAATTAGGCCAGTGCGTTCGACTCATACTTCGGAATGTTGATGTCAAAGTACCAATACCGTCAGCCAATGATCTGATGCCAAGAATTTCTGCAGACCTGCAACTCGACGGCAAGACCGTTCAGACTGCGATGGGCATCATCAACGATGCTCGAGAGCAGGGAATCACAGCTGGCAAGGACCCGGGTGGTCTTGCAGCTGCTGCCCTTTACATTGCGGGGATTATCACAGATGATAGACGAACTCAGCGTGAGATTGCTGAGGCATCAAATGTGACCGAAGTCACAGTACGCAACAGGTACAAGGACTTGGCGAACAGCCTGAGGATTACAATCAAGCCGTAGTGGAGGGATATATCCCCCCTACAGCTCTCATCTCTCTTTCATAGCACAGCATTCTTTTGCAGTCACGTATACAACTTCTCGAGGTCAAATGGAGCGATTCCTACTCGCACTTTGCGGAATCCCATCATCTGGAAAAACAACTCTAGCCAAAGCCATCAAGGATCAGCTCATGAACGTAACCAAGGTGGAGATTGTAAGCACTGATCGTTGGCGCGATGAGGAGTTCTACTCAGATTTCAGGCCAGAAAAGGAACATGAAGTTAGAAAGGAGGCTCTTGAAAACACGCGCAGACTACTTCAAGGGGGCATATCCGTAATCCATGACGACACAAATTACTATGCAAGTATGAGGCATGAACTCCTTGCAATTGCGGAGCAGAGCAAAACCGCTTTTGCAGTTGTTCACGTTTCAACTCCACTTGAAGACGCCATTCAATGGAATATGAAAAGAGAGAGGCCTGTACCAGATGGTGTGATAGAGAAGATAGCCGAGAAGTTTGATGTCCCTGGTTCGAAATATGCCTGGGATAAGCCAATTGCGACTTACAACCTCATGGAGGACGACCCTAACGAATCCGGACGAGAGATAGTTGAGAGATTGGACAATCTTGGTGCCTTCTCTAGTGTGACTCGTTCACCCCACAAGTCGATGAGTGACCTGTTGGATGCCATCACAAGGCAGGTTGTGAAGCAGTTCCTGGACGAGAATCCATCTATGAGGAAGAATCCATTTGTCTTCAGGGAGAGAAGAAGGCTTCTTACACTGGCAAAGAAGCAGGGTCTCTCTCCACTAGAAACTGAACAACGGCTTGAAAACATATTGAAGGAGCTAGAATCGAGAGCAAGGGATAGTTGAGCCAATGATCTCTGACGAAGACACCTTCTTCATCGAGGAGGAGAAGCAGACCTCCTTGCGATATTGTTTTGGTCCAATCACCTACTCGGTAATCAGAAAAGAGAGGCAAGAAAGCGACTATGATTTGGCGGCCTCCAAAGAGAATCGAACTCTCATCGCTTGCACGATCATGGGTTTGAAGCCCATGGAGCCGGACCACCGACCCTGTAGGAGGCCACGTCTTTCTCAGAAGGCGCCTTGGACTTAAGCTTAGAGGTTAGACATTCAAATGTAGCGAGCAATGATGTCCTGCGTTTCCTTCTTCCACTCTACACTCTTCTTAGCCAGTTCCATGGCTATACTACTCGGCAGCGCCTCATCCCTAGGCATACCCTCGATTCTGGTAAGCCAACCCGACGTAGTCAAAGGCAGGGCATGTATGTCCTCACCCTCAGTAGCCTTGATTATCATCTCCCGACCGTGAGCCAGCTGGAAATAGACAGTACCGGCAGGAGCCTTATTGAGAATCTCGAAAACAATCTTGTCCCAACATGTCTTTGCAACAAGAGCACGCCGAAGCTTCCCTTTCTCTTCATCTGAGAGAGACTGATACTTGCCCACTGAGGACTCCACTGATGCAGCAACTTCATTGAGATACTCTTCAAGCTGGTCTTGTTCAGTACCCCAACCAGTTATCTCCACCGATCTCTGTGCTTCTTCAACCCAGATGCGCACGTCGGCATTGGCTTCTTTCGATGAGAAGATGGCCTTTCCCTTGTATATCTGGCTTTCAGCCTCGCTGTATTCGTTCAGGAGAACGCCAGGCTTCGATGCAACTACATACCAAGCAAGTCGAAACACAACTGATGAATCTGGCATATCGTAGCTGATGGTCTTGCTAATCTCGATCTTGTCGCCGATTTCTTCCAAGGCTAGCCCTCCCTCAGGCCAGCTATGAGCTAGCCACTGACCTCCTTAAAGAGTTTCGTAGTAGCATTCTCTATGTCACTCCTAGAAGATCCTATGGCTGCATTCATGACAAGATAACTGTGTGGATAGTTGTCTATACATGATCCGAATGCACCTTTAGGAATAGCCCTAGGGCCAGTAACTCGGAGATTATAGAGCCTGCCACCAAGATCTTTGGCGTCCAGACCGTCCAGTGTCATTGCTGAAGCGACTGGATTCTCAACTGAGAGGACACGTTGGCCAATGGACCCAGCAATCTCGGCTAGCTTTGCATCAAGAAGGTGCTTGTTCTTAAGCTGCTCCTCTCTCAGAGTCCGGTATCTCTCAAGACCAAGTGCAAGAAGAGCTGCCAATGTCTGAGCCACAGGAGCTGCAGAAGCCCTACCTGCGTAGCTCTCAGCAGCTTTCTCTACCGTTTCCTCCCTCGGTGATACTAGGATTGATGCACCGACCGGCGACAGGAAGTTCTTGTCGCTACTCTGTACTATTGCATCTACTCGTCCAGCATCAATGGCGGATTGCAGACGAGCCATGACTGCCTCGGACTGAACCCCATATGCATTGTTGATGACAAGTGGAATGTCTTCATCGCTACAGAGTCGAGATAGATCCTTCACTGGATCTGACTCCCTCGGTGGAAAGAATGTCGTAGTCGCAAGAATTGCACACGATTTCCTCTTTGATACCTCTTCTTCTAGCTTGGTCAAGTCAGCACGTACTGCATCTCCCTCCAAGACAGTTGGGGTGGTCACCATGTCAAGGCCAGTCAAAGCAACGCCTTTTATTGGTGACGAATGGTCTAACCGGGGATGCAATACTGTATCAAAGGAGTATTCGCTTCTAAGAGCGCTCAAGACGAGACCAATGGTCATGCCGGTGGCTAAAGGCAGCACAATTCCAGCTCTCACATTTGGAAGGCCAAGGCTCTTCATCGCATCAAGGGCCACTGTGTTTGCAAGCTGCTGCATTAAGGAGGCACCAGGAGCCTTGGGCTGTGGTGCTGTGACGCGGCCACCACGTCCAATGCCATGATTGAATCCAGCTGCAAGCCGCGAAATATATGGTGATGCTACTCGCGCCTCTCGTTCCCCTACTCGTGCTGCGGCAGGGTCTTTGTCTGTATCCATGGAAGATAATAGACGAAACATCAGCTCGATTTGGTCATCTGCTAGAGATTTCTCAGGAAACCGTCGTCTGTTCAAAATGTCTTTGATTGGAGCAAGAAGCGAGTCCATAGTGATGCGACCTCGCTCGGCCATTCTTTTTGGAATGAGCTCAGCCAACTTTTCGTCTATATCCAAAGGCCATCTCCTCCTCAACGAATCGTTCATAGATTACCTCTTCTGAGTCCTCAACGGGACTCTCAAACTTGACTGATACAACACCTCGTGTTCCAAAAGGCTGCTTAAGGGTTCCCTTGATTCCTCTTGGTGTTTGTACATGTAAACCAGATAATGACTCTGCAATCTCTTTGCTTGATGCCAGTCCCTCCACTAGAACATCGTCTTCGCGAATCCTGCTCACATGACCAGTTCTACGAATGCTCCGCTTCAGAACAAGATTCTCAGGAATCTCGATCACCTCGCCAGAACCCATGATGCGCATATGCGTGGGAGGCAGATCCGTGCGCATCAAGAGAACTCGAGTCCCAATCTCTACTGGAATGTCCTCCTGAAACACGAGGGCTGCCTTGAATGACAACTCAGTTGTCTCCTCCAGCATCATATTGGTGTCACCTAGAAGCGGAATCAGCTCGGCTGTCACTGTTGGCATGCCCACGGTAGCACTTAGGATCAACCCCTTTGAGACCCTACCCTTGTAGAGTCCATTTCTCCCCAAGCTCACAATGATATGCCTAGAATGATGCATTGTGCTAGGTTTCGCAAGATAATTGCCGCGTTTAACTACCCTATGGTCAATGTCTGGAACATTCAGCCCCACGCGATCTCCCGCGCTGGCTTCGGTCCTCTCTTCACCAAATGTCTGTATAGACCTGACTCGTGAGGAATTGCCCTGGGGTGATAGCTGGACTGTTTCACCGGCGCTCAGAGTACCACGTAGTACTGTACCTGTGACTACTGTGCCATGGCCCTTCACAGTGAATGCGTGGTCGATAGGCATCAGAAAGGGCCCATCCTTTTGTCGCTTCTGGGGTTCAAGCCTGTTGAGTAGAATGTCCCTTAGCTTGTCCAAACCTTCACCAGTTTTCGAGGAAACCGTTACATAGTCGACATTAGAGATTTGAGCACCCGCGATGATGTCCTTCATCTGCCGTACCACAGCATCTAACCGAATTGCATCAACTGTGTCAGTCTTTGTGATTGCTACAAGTATATTCTCAATTCCCATCGACTTGAGCACAACAATATGCTCTCCAGTCTGTATCTGTGCGCCTTCGTCAGCAGCAACCACCAAAATGGCGGCATCGATAATGGCCGCACTAGCTACAACACTTCTAATGAGATCAGCATGCCCTGGCGCGTCAACAAGTGTAACTAGGAAATCACCTAAGGTGAACATAGTGAACCCGAGGTCTATTGTGATGCCCCTCTCTTTGGCTTGTGGATGCTTGTCAAGACCAGCTGTTGACACCTTCTCACTGAGTGCCCGTGCGAGCTCGGTCTTTCCATGATCTATATGACCTACAAGCCCAATGTGGATTGGAACCATTTTCTTCATAGTATGGCAGCCACGTTCATGATGTTCATAACAGCTTAAAGCCTTCGGTGACACTCACAATCGAGCGGGCCGTTTATTGGGTAGATTGCTGAACAAAGAAACATGGTATCAAGGTCTCTCGAGAAAATGATTCTCATCGCCATTGGGTTGAGCACGGCGGTCATTATTGGAGTCCCGGTTCTTCTATATACTATAGATACGCTTGGCAATGCGTCACAGTTGGAGATGGCAGAACACTTCGCTGAAAGGCTGCACAATCTGATAGAAAGGGTGGACAACGGGACTGTGAACAGTACGTCGTTTGAGATCAATGTACCAGATGGTGTGTCAGTCACATCCAGCGGCGGAAATCTCACTGTTGCGTTTGAGAAACTCGGAGTCCCCTCTCAGTATTGGGGCGAAACATATGGACACTCAATTGTGCTGCAACCGCCCTCGGAAGCAGGCGCATATTCTCTAGTGATTCAGTTGATTGCGAGCGATATACACATATCATTCATACCAGCGATATAGCGAAAGGAACTCATCTTTCAACACAAGCTTTTTAATGCTAGCTCAAGTCTTCGCCGTCGATACGCCCTAGAAGAGGTCTGAATCTAATGGCGGAGGATTCCGAAAGGACTGATGACATGCCTGACGACGATGAGCAGATCGAGCTGGATGAGATTGCTGAGGAGGAAACAACTGAAGAACAACATGAGATCGATAGGCTTCCAAGAGTCAGTCTGAAGAATCCTCTGGGTCTTATTCTTAACACGAGAATGCTGAGAAGAGTTGTACAGATTCTATTCTTCATAGGAATCAACGTCTACCTTTTTGCGGCATGGTTTGGTGGAGACCAAGTCATAGCCTTCTGGCAAGGTTTTCGTGACATTTTGCCCGCTATTCCGATTCTTTCTCCATTAGAAGGCGCATTTTCTGTTCTAGCAGGTAGCTTTGACACACTCCAGCTGGAATTGACTACCGGATTCTTCCCATTCTTCACGCTTGGTGCAATGATAATCGTATTGACCGTTCTAGGACGATCTGCAT
This sequence comes from Promethearchaeota archaeon, assembly GCA_048939765.1. Taxonomy (GTDB): domain Archaea; phylum Asgardarchaeota; class Thorarchaeia; order Thorarchaeales; family Thorarchaeaceae; genus SMTZ1-83. Next base: position 42,537 of record JBHLPF010000009.1, on the reverse strand, counting down.
GTGGATGGATCTGCCCTATAGGGACCATTCAGGACTTTGCATCTTTACCAAATAGAAACAAAGTGCGTCCAGCACCCGGAACTGAGAGAGAACTCCGTCGAATAAAGATGTACATCTTTGTCATCGTAGGTTTCTTGGCTGCTTGGGTTGGAATCAGCACGGTTCTTGGGAATGAAGAGGCATTGGTGGATATTCTAGGCGTCTTTGCAAGTGATGCGTTTAATCCAGTGAATCCAGCATACATAATTTTCATAGAGTTCACGCATCAGAGCTGGCCAACAAGTCTTGAAACACTCTGGTATGTGACACAATGGGGATGGTTCTTGGTCCAGTTTGCATTTGTCGCCTTAGTCGTCATTGTCAGCTTCTGGGTACCGAGGTGGTTCTGTAGATGGATTTGTCCCGCTGGTTGGCTCTACGGTGTATTCTCAAGGGCGGCATTGTTCAGTATCGGAAGGAATCCAGCACGATGTACTCCTGACACATGCAACGTCTGTGAAGTAGTATGCCCAATGAACATCAGAATACGTAGGTTCCCGTACCAGCATATGCACTCAGCGGACTGTATATTGTGCCTGGATTGCAAAAGCCACTGTCCAAACAAGGCTATTGTCCTTAGATTCTCATGAACGACGACGGTCTTCTTCACTACTCACTTGCTCAAAACTCTCTTGAACACTTGCAAAAAGCGCCATTAGCTTGGTCCCAAAATCAGTTATTCTTGCGCCTCCGCCGCCCTCAGTACCTCCTTTGAAGGTTTCCAAGAGCTTCACTCCAAGTGTCTGCTCAATCTTTCTCACTACACCCCATGCATAGCGATATGACATACCTAGGGCCTTCGCTCCGGCGGTTATGGTTCCCTTCTCCTGAATGCTCTTCAGAATAGCATAGGCTCCCGGACCAAATACATATTCACCCTTGTACTCAAGCCACAACTTCCAGCTGGGACTTAGTCTTGAGAAAGCATCCTCTTCGGCGCTCATTTCTTTGATACCTTGCGAATATTAGTGAGCACATGCTGATAAGACAATTGTTAGTGACCCCATCGCATCCGCTCAGGTTTTGTATCCTTCTTGAAGGCTTTCTTTACCTGCTTCCAATGATCTGAGCAGAGGTAAGTCTTGCGCGACCGAGCATCCTTCACCCTCAGACCGGACTTGGCTATACTCTCGGTTATCCGTACTGTGGCAAAGGACCTCTTGTAGGGTTTATTGCAGCCTGCAATACTGCAGGTCTTCTTTGTTGTCGACAAGTTCCTCACTTCATCCGCAAGTCGGACAAGTATGCATTATAACTATGACGGACTAGGAGATATCATTGGTGCCGACCTTTGGAATCAACAGGGGACCCTTGGAATAGTCAAACATAATTCGCACTTCAGAGGCGAGTCGCAACCGAAGCGATGTGCTATCGTCAACACTTCCAATCTTGGTAGCCGTCATATCGTGTGCTTCTGCAATCTTCACGATACGTTTCAGATTCGATTCTGACGCAGCTACTAGAAACCCTAGCGATATGTACATACGAATCCAGTCAGTCAGTCCTATGCTTTGAGGGCGTGTCATATCTACAGCATCAATATCAATGATGCCGCCCTTTCCTGAGTACTCTAGCATCATTCCTGCAGTACCTACTAGTCCAGCGACGGATATGTCTTTTGAGGCATTTAGCAGGTTTTCGCCTGCCAGCTCGTTCATCACTGTTAATCTCTTCACGACATACTCGGAACTGTGTCCAGTCACCGAGTCCCAACCAAGTCTGTAGCTTGCTCCTCTTTGCCCAACCTTATCAAAGAGGAGGACTAGAGCATCCCCGGATTCCGCTCCTCCTGCGGTCAGAAGATGCTCCTTGCGAACAGTTCCAGTGGCAGATCCAACAACATAAGTCAGACGTGATTGTGGACTCGTGTGCCCTCGTACGATGGGAACTCTAAATGACTGAGAGCCATCAATTAAGCCCTCTAGTAGCTGCTCGCCTATCTTATCATCCGAGTACGAAAGAGCAACTGCAAAGGATGTTGGAGTACCTCCAGCCGCATAGATGTCCATCACAGTTGCCAAGACTGCATTAAAGCCCGCCGCATGGGGGTGGTGCAGACATAACTCCTCTACAATTGCATCTGTGGTTAGAAGAACGACATCATCGCTGCTGGTACTAATCGCAGCAGAGTCCTCACCAAGTCCATGCTCTTGTGTTCCATTGAACGATGCAGATCTGAGTTTCCCTATTATGGCGGGCAGGACATACTTGCGAGAGATACCCTCGAATTCATTCAAGATTTGTATGATATCCTCAAGCTCTGTCAAGAGGAATCACTCATGCAAAATCGACGAATCAAGGTGGCCCCAGGAAGCCGATTGCGAAGGCAGCCTGACCCAGAATAATCCCTATACCTAGCATGGATAGTCCAATCATGAGATAGATCAGTGCTCTCATTTCTGGACGAACTTCATCAAACAATCCGATTCACCTTCGCTGAGTGCGATGGTTTCCGTGTTGCTTATAGACATTACGGGGCACCGCATCAGATGTGGTTTGCTAAGACATTCTTCGTCCGCTGATATCTTTCTGAAACTTTTCTGGTATACCGTCATCCATTTCACTGCTATAGTCTTCAATCTGATCCGGGCCCAGTAACGGCGCCCGGGACTTGCTGAAGCCTTTACATTTTCCATCAGTAGTCATTCTGTGATCAATGCAGACGCCGTACATACACCAAGGACCATCGCACTCATCATCCACCCAAGTGCACCAGACGATCTTTTTCTCACCTTTGCCACGAATTTCTAGTTCACTTGGCTTGCGATCGCACCTGAACTTCTTGCACTGCGCCGTACAATCTGAAAGACTAAGAGCCATTGCATTCAGTCTCCTCGAAACTGTTCAGTCAGTCACATCTTCTTTGCGTTCTCTATGATCTCACCCAGCATTCCTCTCGCCACTTCAAGAACCATGAGGGACCTCTCGATTCTAGCTTTTGCGTCATCATACGTACTCGCAGACATATCTCCCATTTTGTACTTGGCATCAAGTCTACTGCTGTCCTTCTCTATGGTACGACGTGCCCCCTTCATGCCCTTGTGCCATTTCTCTGCCACCTTGATGGAATTCTTCAGTTCCTTTTTCAAGGCCTTCAGAGTCGCAATGAGCTTTTCACGCTGTTCTTTGTAGATTGCGGAGTCTAACGAGTCTTCCGCCGCATCTAGTTTGGCAAGCTTCTCCTCGTGCTCCTTGAAGCTAGCATGGATTTTCTCCAAAACTAGCTTCCCAGTACCGCTGGATAACTCCTCTCGTCTGGCTTTTGTTTTATCAAAAGCCGCTCTGAGCTGCTCAGCCCTGGCTGTCAGGAGAGCCTTGTCAGAATGCTGCAATTGAAGTGCCTGTCTAGTGGACTGTATCTGCCTAATCAGGAGGTCCAGATCCTTCTGAATGACGCTGAGTTCGGCTTTGGACATTATTCTAGTAAATGCAAGTTTGTCCATTTCTGGGACAGTGATCGCAAATTCAGGAAGATTAGTTGGCATGTCTTCTTCTGGAATTAGCGGTGCCGGGGGTTCAGGAGATGGTTCTTTCGGAGATTTTGCTGGAGGAGCAACTATGAGGCTTTCTCCGCAGGATTTACAGAAGCGTCCGATAGGGACGATAGAATTGCACGAGGGACACTCAATATATTCGTCAGACATCGTCCTGCTCCGACCTATGCAGAGGTGAATTGGTATTCTGTGTTCGACCCTAAAACGATCTATGCTAGTTCTCCAAGGCGAGCGGCGGCTTCGTCCAGCTTGCCTTTGGTTGAAACAATGGTGTCAGCACCATACTGTGGTAAGACTTTCAGTTCCTCGACAATAAGGGCTAGTGCTTTCTTAGGTGAATGTTCCTGAGTGTCAAGAGAGCCATCAGGAAATGTCAGTGAAGCCTCAACCCACTTGTCTTGTGTTTCATCAGCTGGAAACATGATGTAGATGTAGTCTTCATTGCTACAGATGAAGGAGGGAGTATGTTCCCATGCCTTTGCAAGCAATGCACCGAAGGTCTTTGCATTCTCAGCTTTATCTGCCATTCAGAAATCACCATCATGGACTGGATGAGTTGACAAACGGTTTATTTTTGGCACTTATTTGTTTTCCTCATTTATCTGTCAAGGGCGGTGCCAGACAAAGCTATAGTAGGCAATCTCTCCGCTCTCCTTCACTGTGGCAATTATGAATTTCTTTCTAACACTTGATGCGAGCCGTCCTGCTCTGACGATATCTAGCGGAACTACTCCCTTTCTCTGTGGAATCACATGGATCAGAAATGGTGCATGATCCTTTCCAGGCCCCTGCTCATAGACTGCAAAGTCTGTTCCAAACTTGAGCCCTGGTCGAATAATGTAACCGAGCTGACGAACCTGTGAATACACAAGATACTTGTCGCGAAAATCAGAGGATATTTTCTCTCCCAAGGAAAGAATCTCATCCAGAGTCAGCACGTGGTTACCTGGAGTTCTGGTGACCTGAATGCGCCCTGTATCGGTGAGATAAGCACACTCAATTAGAGAGAGTTCAAGTGGCTTATCGAAGACTGGGGACTTTGGTTTTCTTATGCCAACAGGCTGGCCAAAATACCCCTCAGAATAGAGAGCCATACCATGGTCCGGATTCCAGACGATTGCTCTGTCTCCTATCAACTCAGCAGAAGCAATCTCAACAGACTCAGACAATAGTTGCACCGGCTCTCATGTGTTTAGTGTCAGTGAAAGACCTCGGATTGTAATAGCTGCATCTTCACTTAAGTTTGCAATCTCTTCCATGGTATTGATGAAGTCTCGAAATCTAAGGAGAATCGCCAACTCTATCTTCAGTGGATATACTAGGGCCACAATCTTTCTCTGCACGATGTCGATCTCCTTCTCGAGTCTGCAGATCTCATTGGCTTTTTCTATGGAGTTCTCGATGTTTATCGAGAGAAATCTGACAGCCTCTCTCTGCTGCGTAATCTCCTCCGTGACGAGTCTTCCAAGCTCGGCAATGCTCTCCTTCAATTCACCTTCTGGTGTCCATGAGTTGATGACGTCGGCAAGATGGTAGCAGGCGATTTCAGCGCCATCAATTAGCTTGTCATTGTAATGAACCAAACGTAGCAGGTCTTCTCTCTGCATCAAAGAGTTGGCTTTTGATAGCTCGTCAAGGATGCCACGCTTGAGGGCATCCCCCTTTTCCTCAAGTTCAGTAATCTTCTTCAAATCCTCCGGGTCAACGGCTTTACTCTCCTCGAGCCAATCAATCATGGCACTCCTGACAATCTTAATTGCTGACAAAGCCAATCGAAAGTGCTCTTCGAACATTTGAGTGAGTCGTGCAAGTTCAGAACTCATGAATCTGCCATTGTCCAAGACCATTATCTCGCATCCTGCTATTGAGGTGTGCTTTCGGCTTTGAGTTAGCCTTTTAATTGTTTAGTACAAAGCCCGACAAGAGCGGACAATCTTATGGAAATGTGGCAGGTCATTGTAGCACTAATCCAGGGTTTGGTTGAGTGGTTGCCCATTAGCAGCGAGGGCCAAGTTGTGCTATTCTTGTACAACATTGGATCTGTTCCACATGGCGAGATAGTGAGCTTGGTCGCTTGGCTGCACCTCGGTACAACACTTGCTGTCTTGGTACGCTATCCCAGGGTAGTCTTCGAGATTTTGACTCTAAAGGACCGCATGCTCTTCAGACTGCTACTGATTGCTACGATCAGCACTACTGTTACTGCTATCCCGCTCTATCTATTCCTCAAACAGAGTCTGTCAATCATTCATGGAGAAATCATGAACATACTAGTAGGAGGCTTGCTGCTGGTGACTGCTATTGCTCTATACTTACCCACACGAGAGGCTGCAGATCCAGCTCCTCAGACTGAAGAACCCGGAGACCGTGAGGCTACAGTGACAGGTCTGGTTCAAGGCTTTTCTGTACTTCCGGGACTCAGTAGATCTGGTGTGACTATTTCCGCTCTATTGATGCAAAAAGTTGACAGGGAATCTGCACTGAGATTCAGCTTCCTAATGAGTGTGCCAGCTGTGATTGGCATTCTCATCATTGAGGGAATCACGGGAAATACAATTCCTCCTTCAATCGGATTTGCAGATTTGGTTTTCATGGAGGCCATTGTCTTCATCACCGGTTTCCTATCAATGGAAACCTTGTTGAGATTGGCACGACACGTCAGTTTTTGGAAGTTATGCCTAATACTAGCTCTACTGGCAATTGTCTTCGGGATTCCAGCTTTGCTATGACTACTCAGACCGCTTCTGGAACATCATTGCAATGGGTGCATTGGCCTTCCGCCACTCTGCTAGCTTGCCTTCATAGTCCAAGGGTATTGGATGCCTACCATGATTTCCTATCACTATGAATAGTGTACCCACCCTTGCCTGTTTTAGCAACACCTTCACCCAGTTGTCAGTTCTTCGTACAATCTTCTCAAGAAGTGTCTTGGGTGGAGTTCTGTGACCATACTGAGCGTAGAGGCTCTCGAAGTCGAGAAAGTGGAGATAGAGCACTTCTGTCTTGAATATGTGCTTTGTCGCCTCAATATATGTCGCCATATCGTCACGCTTGTGCACCGTGATACCTGAATCAAAACCGAGGGCATCTGTGTCCTCTTCTCTGCAGATCAGTTTTACAGACTTCCCATAGTTACGAGCATGCCTCATGATATGAAAGCCATCCAAGGGGCGAAGCAAAGCTGTCATCAGAGGAATCGCATAGGGATCATCAGTTTCAATCAATGCTAGCGCCTCTAGATTCTTTATCATGGCCTCCGGCTTGTAGACCACTGCCTCAAATAGCCCGAAGTTGTCGATGATGACCATGACTACTGCAGAGGGATTGAACTTTGCCAGTATCTCTGCATTTGGTGGCGGCATTCCCTCAGGAGGAGATATTCCCATCAATCGGATAATGGTGGATGGAAATTCGAGTACTGAAGTCCTTACTTGTGGGAAAGATGACATAGAGATATCCTCGGAGTATGCACTTTTCGGGGGGCTCAGATGTGGTGAGACTCCTTGTCCTACGTCATTAGATATTGCGCGCTTATACTTATGCATGCTGTTTCTGGATGCATGGAAGCATTAATAGACTGACACGAGCCTGTGCCGCCAGAGGTCAGAGAATGACAATAAAGGGTATCGTCTACAATGATAGCATCAAGTTCATCCTATCAGGTGGAAAGGGTGGTGTCGGTAAGACTAGCTGTGCAGGCGCAATGGCACTTCTCTCAGCGAGGCATGGATTTCGAACTCTAGTGATGTCAACAGACCCAGCTCATAGCTTGAGTGATAGCTTCGATCAGGACCTTTCAGGTGGAGAGATTATTGAGATCAAGGGAGTGAAGAATCTCTGGGGAATGGAAATCGACACCGCGAAGGGCATGCAGGAATTTCAGAATTCAATAGGAGGAGGTGGCGCTGGACCAGAATTGGAAATGGCATCACAGCTTGTTGGAGACATCGGTGCCATGTCACCTCCTGGTTCAGATGAAGCTATGGCGTTTGGAAAGATGCTGGAGTTTCTTGAAGACACGTCGTACGATAGAGTGATCTTCGATACAGCACCGACAGGACACACCTTGAAACTTCTAGAACTGCCTGATCTTCTGGATAGCTGGCTTGGAAGAATGCTCACTCTGCGCCAGAGATTGAGTTCTATGATGTCAGGACTGAGGGCAATGTTCGGAGGCGGCGCTCAGGACGAGTCTTCATGGGAGATGCTACAACGCACAAAGGACAAAATCCTTGCGGCAAGAATACAGCTCTCTGATCCTGAGATGACTCAGTTTGCAATTGTGATGATACCAGAAGCTATGGCTGTATTTGAGACTCAAAGACTGCTGGGGAGTCTTCACAGCTGGAACATCCCCGCTAGCAACATCATTGTCAACCAGCTTGTACCTCCCAATCCGGACTGTGTCTTCTGCAGCACAAGAAGAGAAATGCAACAGTCTAATATGGTGGATATCAAGGACCTCTACAAGGACCTTGATATAACAGAGGTGCCTCTATTCGATAAAGAGATCCGAGGTCTAGATGGGCTCACAGAGCTAGGGAAGATTCTCATTGGAGAAGAGCAATAATGAGGCGTTCATTAAGAATCAAGATCGGAGGCGCATTCTTCATTCTCCTATTCTTGGCATCAGCAATTGCAGCGATCTACCTTCTGTACAGACCCTGAATCACATTCAGGGTAAAAAGGAATTAGACACCCTTTACTCTCTTTACAACAGGTGGGCGAATCTTGTATAGAATCCGGCCTCCACAGTATGGGCATTTCACGCCTGGAAGAGTCTTCAAACCTTCTGGAGTGACCTCTTTGTGACAGCTATGGCAAATGTAGACCATCAAATATCGCCTCGGGAACCTGACCAAGTCGGTGGTTCATTCAGCATCACGCCGGAATTCTCTGCATATGAAGCTTTTCTTATGACTGGCCTTAGAAATTGTGCATTCTAGTCTTCTTCGGTCACTTCACCTTCAACTAGGCCGCTGCTCAGAACCCTAATGATTTTGACATAAAGAACTGCTCCGGGAGAATAGCCACCTCTCACCGTCATGAGGGGTCCTTCACTCAGTGGATAGACCATTGAGTAACCATGGTGAGTCATTGATGGTTCAGCAACTACTCCACGGACTGTGGTGCCGACATGTTTGTCCTTACGTGCCCGGTTTATTCGAGCGGCTTCTTTCCGAAGCGGAGCGCTGACGGCATCAGATGGATGGGGTTCAGGAAATTCTTCAAACGCAGACCCCGGCAATGCTCTGAAGCCGTACAGGATGATTCGTTCGGCGCCAGCTTCAGCAACTTGTCTCATTAGATCTATGGACTTCCTAACTGTATCAGGCGTTTCTCCAGGAAGACCATAGATCAGATACACGAATGGGGCCATATCGTATGCTTTTGCTATCCTCACTGCCTTCAAAACATCATCAGAGCTTCCGCACTTCCCGATGCTTCTTAGATGGTCATCAGAACCGGTTTCAAGTCCTATATTGGGAGATATCCCTTGCATCGATTCCGAGAGGACACCTGCAACCTCGTCAGTGAACAAGCAGGCCTTCATGTTCTCGATGGACAGATGGACAGTTCCTTCTGCGACTTCTGTTATTGAGGTGAGTCGAATCAGCAAATCGCGTATCGCATTGCTATTGGCTGGTGGATTGCACGGATCTGTGAGACCTTCTTTGTCTCGATGAAAGTCTAGAAAGTCGGGAGCCTCCAAAACAACTCTGTGTACACCTAAATCTATTAGCTCAGAAACCTCATGCACAATCGCGTCTTCAGTGCGGCTTCTTGGTGGACCCCAAGTTCCAGGGACGCTACAGAATCCGCAACCAGGAGGGATGTCTTCTGGACAGTGGAGTCTTGCGTCCGGGTCCGCAGAATCACAGTTTCCACACTCAGTGCACTCTTGGCCGCTGGGAAGTGCAATCGTTGTGCGTCTGAAGTTTGAACAGCCTCTTACGGTTTCCACATAGATACGTGCAGCCTGATAGGTGGGATAGTCTACAATCCGTACGGATGAGGGCACAAACACTGATGACATCTCTTCAGGAGTAAGAAATGACCTTGGAGGTGTGATTCTAGGAGAGCCCTCATCGAGGTATGCAATTCCGTTGATATCTGAGCAGTCTATTTCCTCTTCAAGGAATCCGTGAGTGAGTAGTTCATCCAAGGTGGCCTCACCCTCACCCAATACCATAACATCGGGTTTCAATGCCTTCAAGACAACGTCAGGTGCGGATGCCAGTGGTCCGCCAACCAGTAGCTTGCCCTGAGAATTGCTTCTTCTCCATTTTCTAGCTAACTTTCTCACTACAGGCAAATCCATGGTCATCGCACTGATTGCTATGTCACGGACCCTCTTCATTTGTCCAGGTTTTGAGAGCAGATTCTCTACCCTCACAATGCGGCATTGTATGTTATGCTTCTCCAAGACTCCCGCGATTGAGCGTGGACCACAGCCAATGGAGTCTCGTGAGCTTGCCCGGCGTCCGGTCCCAGCGCTCAGCGCATCCACAATTAGGACTCCACTCTGCATGGGTTTAGTCGTTATACCGACATCTCTTTACTCTTGCCTATCTCAACGATTCGCGCTCAGTTCGACGTTCGCCTTCAGAGAACTTATATGCGTGAAAAGAGCCATCTTTGTAAAACTAACTTTCAGGAGTATACGACTGCGTGAGCGATGAAGGTGGAATATGCCCAAATTGCGGATTGCCAGTTGACCTGTGTGTCTGTGAGACCATAGCTCAAGAAGAAGCCCGCATTACTGTGACTGTTGAACGAAGAAAATGGGGTCGTCTTACGACCGTGATTGAAGGTTTTGACAAGAATATTGATCTTGGAGACCTAGCTACAAAGCTCAAAGGCAAGCTAGCCTGCGGTGGAGCTGCAAAACATGGCCATGTTGAGTTGCAGGGAGACCATCGGGGAATTATCATTGATGTTTTGGCAAAGCTAGGGTTCCCGGAAGAGATGGTTCAAGTGGACTGGTCATTTACAGGTGGAGGACGGCGTTAGTTCTCTAACCCGGGTCAGATCTAGACTTGGGTGTGCCACAGAAATACTGATACCAGTGAGAACTAGCCTAGAGCCATAGAGTCGATTCCTAGCTTCCGTACGATCTCTTTGTACCTGTTCCTGACGGTCACCTCAGTAACCCTAGCAACCTCTGCAATCTCTCTCTGCGTTCTCCTTTCATCGAGCATGATTGAAGCCACATAGATTGCAGCTGCAGCGAGACCCAATGGATCACGTCCGATGGTCAATCCGATGTCTCTACTTCGCTGAAGGATTTCAACGGTCCTCAGCTGAACGGGGCTTGACAGTGACAACTGAGATGCAAAGCGTGAGATATAGTCGATTGGACTACTTAGGGGAATCTTGATGGCAAGACTGCGCAGAAGAAGGCGATAACACTGCCCGAGTTTCTTCTTATCCACACGTGAAGCGTCAGCAACCTCATCGAGCGGTCTTGGTTTCTGCCGTATCCTGCAAGCTGCATAGAGTGTTGCAGCCACCATAGCCTCAATAGATCGTCCTCTCACTAGTTTCTTGATGATGGACTTCCTGTACAGCAGGGCTGCAAGTTCACGAATTGGTTTTGGTATGCCTAGTTGAGATGCAAGTCGCTCCAGTTCTGACATGGCCTGTGCCAGATTCCGATCCATTGAGCTATGAACGCGTGACCTGATTTGCCACTTCCTTAGGCGATAGATTTCAGAGCGGCGGCTGGGACTCAGCTTGCGCCCTGAGGTGTCACGATCCCTCCAATCAATAACCGTTGAGAGACCTTTGTCATGCACAGTGTACCTCAAAGGCGCACCAACCCTACTTCGGGCATCAGCCTCTTCAGAACTGAATGCCCTCCACTCTGCACCTGTATCGATTCGATGGTCAGATAGAACTAGCCCGCATCCTCCACAGACGCGTTCGCCCCGAGTGGTGTCCTCAACTACCCCGGTCGAGCCACACTCTGGGCATGTATGGGTCTCAGGTTCACTTCTATTCTGACTAACCCTCTCTTGAGCATCGCCACGCGCTCGATCCAAAGCTGCTCCTCCGTCTCAATCAGGATGATAAGAGCCTGTCAGATGTCATAGCGAAACCACTGGAATAGAAGACAGTCTCCCGGGACCACCTTTCTTTCAGATGGAAAAAAGGACTTTTAATTGTATGGAAATTTGGTTGGTCGGATTCTGATGCGCTCCGAATGGGAGAAAACAGTCGAATACCGTGCTAGGTGGTCCTTTCAACGCCGTTCTCGGTCACTATGACGGTGTGCTCAGCTTGAGATACTAGTTCGCCTTCTTCCTCCGTTAGAATGTGATGAGCAATCAAGGCACCATTCTTCTGAAGTTCTCTGATGCCAAGTTCCAAGTCTGCTTTTCGAAGCTTCTCCGCCATCCATCTTTTAGCAAACGGGAATTCTTTGAACTCTTTACGAGCAATGCCTAGAAACCGCTTTGTCCCCTTGAATCTCACAGGGACTCGAATGGGTAACATTTGAAAAATCAGGGGATCTGGTAAATCTGTGACGTTCCCAGAACCTGTGCTAGCAAAGGTTTCAATGGCATAGACCTCACCTTCCTCCACCAACACTTCTGACTTGCCTGATACGCATGGAACCTGCTTCTCTCCATGCAGTTCATACTCATTCAATTGATGACCTGAGAGCTGTTTAACGGGCTCAAAGCCAGCGCTTTTGATGGTGTCTTCGATCAATGCCCCAATGGTATTCAGTTTGGCTCCGGGTCGCATCATTCGGATGGCCACTTTGGTGGCGTCCTCAGACGCTTTTACGATGCTCTGGTGTTCTGGATTGAGAGCAATAGTGAACGCACTATCGGATATGCATCCATCGACGTGGGCTCCGCAGTCCACAGTCACAAGGTCGCCTTCGGCAATAATGGTTTCATCATCCAAAGGAGAGGTATAATGCGCAGCGATATTATTGATGGCAACATTGCACGGGAAAGAGATACCAGTAGCCTTCTCTCGAATGTAGTTCTCAACAGCTTCTACAATGGCGATGACCTTGGTCCCGGGTTTTACCATTGTTCGAGCGATATCAAGAGCCTCGCGGGCTACAACTCCTGCTTGTCGCCACTTGGCCCATTCATCCTCTGACTCTTCTGATTCCTCGGGTGTTTCTGGTTTTTCGTCAGCCAATCTACTCACCTGGATGATGCGTTTTCAGATGCCCAAGCTGACGAATAAAAGAGTGCCGGAATGAAAAACTAGCCGCCGAGGATATTTGCTATGCGCTTAGAGTGTCGTGCCATCATAAAGAACATGTAGCCAACATTTGCGCCCTTGGTCGTCAGGACCGCAAGTATTGCATCCTCTCCTGCGTCGCAGACGATGACATACCCAGACTCGCCCTCTATGAGCATTCTAACAAAAGGGCCCCGTTTGAGCTGCTTGAAAACCTTGATGGTCTGAGACTCGATCTGGATAGCCCTGCCTGCTATAACATCTTCTTCAGGCACCATAGCAGCGTCATCTGTAGGAGGAAAATGAGAGCAGATCGGTAGTCCTTGAGAGCGGGAGATTATGACGCTGGCCTGGACATTACCTTGGGAGGCACGACTTAGGTCTTCGAGAAGCTCGGTAAGCATTTCAGTCTTTGAGGACACGGTGCTGGACCTCCCTTGGGGGACTCTCGGTCAAAAAGCCCTTAGGAGTATTTAAACTTAGGGCGAATCTCTATACTATATCTTCTTGGCTCCTGCGTCCTTCAGTGCCTTTACTATCTTCTTCAAACCCGCTCCTTTGTCGTCCTGAGCATATTTCTCGATATACGTTCCCTGAACCACAATGGATGCCCCGGCTTCGACAGCCCTAACTACTGATTCAGCATCATTGAAGCCACCACCTGTGATGATGGGGATGTCACAATATTGCGCTACAGTAGCAATGGTCTGTGTCGGGACTCCACCGCCCTCGGCGCCACTTCCAGCCTCAAGGTAGACTAGTTTGAATCCAAGTAGCTCTGCTGCAAGGGCATACATCAAGACGAGTTTTGGTTTGTCCCGGGGGAAGCATCTGGCGTCGCCGACCCAGGCTGCAGTCTTGCCTGGCTCTATCAGAAGATATGCCATTGGAATTGGCTCAATGTTCGAGAATTTTACCCGTGGCGCTGCAAGAGCTTGGGCGCCAATTAGGTAGTATGGACTCCTACTGTTTAGAAGACTCATGAAGAACATGGCGTCTGCATGCTCGGTAACACCTGTAATGTTGCCAGGAAATAAAATGGTAGGTATGTCAACGGCGTCGGTGATAGCTTTGGCGGAATCATCAATATCACCAAAGATTGTGCTGCCGCCTATCATTATGGCATCGGAACCAGACACCTCTGCAATCTTTGCCAGCTCTACAACAGTTTCATTATTCATAGCTAGCGGGTCGGGGTCAAGCAGGGAGAAATGACAAGCGCCTTCCGTTTCCAGCTTATCTGTGATGTACTTCCATACCTTGCCAGGCATGTGACTACCTCCTTGAAACAAACCCTCGACGTTGAGACCTGCTTTTTACGGTTTTGGTGCCCCAGCTCGCCTCATTATTCCTTCTCGTCAAAGGCATGCCGTATCCAATCAGAAGGCATCCTAATTGCAAGCCGAGGTCCTGAGAACCGCATCACTTGACGAATCTCCTCTCGCCTGGTCGGCCTATAGCAGTGAACAGTACATTTTCTACAAGTCGGCTTATCTTCACCGAACTGACAGTGGTCTAGCCTATCCATTGAGTAGTCAAGAAGAGTGAAACAAGCCTCACAGAGATTGCCATCCTTTCTATTGTGCTTTCGTTCACAATAGAATCTGATCATCTTCTCCACTGTGCGTTTCTCTCTAGTCATTCTTGGCCCATCAGCGCTCACTGTCATATCGAAGTCATTTCTCTTTGCCAAACTAATCGCCTTATCATATCTTTGATGGCGGACACGCGGCTGATACTTGATGCTACTCCTCAACGACGGATGCTTCTGAACTATATTGAACGAAATTGTCTGCTATTCTCAAACTTTATTTAGCCCACGCTTGTCCAGACTAGAAATAGGCGCGAGAACAGAATTGTCCCCCTGCAGGACAAGGGAGTGGCTCAATGACCACAAGCGATCCGAAAACACAGGCTGAAGCTGCTGAAGATACGACGGTCGTTTCTGCAAAAGGAGAAGTGAGGATAGGAGTATTCCCATGTGCGTGTGGGAAGAATATTGGCGCAGTTGTGGACATAGATGAAGTCGCCAGGTACGCGGAAACTCTGCCAGATGTGGTCTTTGTTCAGACTAATAGATACACTTGTGCAGATCCGGGGCAGAACGAGATTCAACAGGCCATAAAGGAACATGGACTAAACAGAGTTGTCGTGGCGTCTTGTTCACCAACTATGCATGAGGACACATTTCGAAAGACAGTCAAGGCTGCAGGATTGAACCCCTATCTCTGTATAATGGCAAACATACGTGAACACGTTTCGTGGGTACATATGCACGAGCCAGAAGAAGCCACATTGAAAGCCAAGGAGCTTGTGGCTATGTCTGTGGCGAAGGCAAGAACATTGGAGGCTCAACCAGAACTTGATGTTCCCGTCA
Organism: Promethearchaeota archaeon; assembly: GCA_048939765.1. Classification (GTDB taxonomy): domain Archaea; phylum Asgardarchaeota; class Thorarchaeia; order Thorarchaeales; family Thorarchaeaceae; genus SMTZ1-83. Next base: position 27,417 of record JBHLPF010000009.1, on the reverse strand, counting down.
CCCAAGCTGCAATGGTTGTGGGAGCAGGCGTTGCGGGCATGCAAGCCGCATTGGACTTGGCAGAGGCGGGATTCAAAGTCCACCTGATCGAAAAGGAACCGACCATTGGAGGGATCATGGCGCTTCTTGACAAGGTCTTCCCCCAGAATGATTGTTCCATTTGTATTTTAGGACCCAAGATGGTGGATGTGGCAAGGCACCCAAACATCAATCTCATTACAATGGCTGAAGTCGATGAGATCTCGGGGTATGTTGGCAATTTCAATGTACGAGTGAAGCAGAGGGCCAGATACGTAGACCCCGACAAGTGCACGGCATGTGGCGACTGTGTCGAGGTCTGTCCAGTAGATGTGCCCAGTCGTACAGATCAGAACCTTACATGGAACAAGGCAATCAGTATCCCATTCCCACAAGCTGTCCCTTCAACCTTCTTCATCAATCCTGACGCATGTCTTGGAATGGACCTCATTCGTTGTGGAAAATGCATAGACAGGTGTGAACAGGAGGCAATAGTCCCCTCTGATAGAAACAAGATCATCGAGTTCCAGGCAGGTGTAATCATACTAGCAACAGGATTTACTCCTGCAGATCCCAATAAAATTCCACGGCTCGGGTGGGGAAGATATCCAAATGTCATTACAACATTGGAGTTTGAAAGACTGATCAACGCAGCGGGGCCAACTGAGGGGCATCTAGTAAGGCCATCAGATGTTTCAAAGCCGAAGTCAATTGCAATAGTTCAGTGTGTCGGCTCACGCAACATCTCGACCAGAACAGGCTGCTCCAACTATTGCTGTGCGGAATCAGTGAAGTGCTCCTTGCTCATCAAAGAGCATTATCCAGACACTGAGGTCACAATATACTATCAGGACCTCCGGATGCATGGCAAGTATTTCGAGGACCAATACCTCAAAGCGAGAGAAGAGGGTGTCAAGTTCATACGAGGACGTGTTGGAGAGATTCAGCAGTATCCCGACACCAAGAGTCTGAGAGTTGCTGTTGAGGACACGACACACAATAAGTTGCTCATGGTCGATTATGACATGGTCATCCTTTCAATGGGAGCTCAAGGAACGGCTGGAGACTTCCCACTACCGATATCTTGCACTGAAGACTCGTTCTATATAGAGTCCCATCCTAAGCTGAGGCCTGTTGATACGAGTTCAGCTGGTATCTTCATCTGTGGCGGCGCAGAGTCACCCAAGGACATCAGGGACTCAGTTATTCAGGCTAGTGCCGCGGCTGGACGCGCTTCTATAATACTGCAAAAGGGAAGGTATCCCATTGAGGCCCTGAGCGCCAAGATTCTGCAGGACAAATGTACAAGATGTGGCACGTGTGTAAAGAGGTGCCCATATGGAGCTATCGTGGTAGATGGTGCAGGAAAGCATACTGTGGTGGGCGCTTTATGTCAGGCATGTGGCGCCTGTGCAGGTGATTGTCCAAACGACGCTATTTACATGCCCAACTTCACAAATGAACAGATTCATGCTCAGATTGAGATGGCACTCAAAGAGAATCCTTCAGAGAAAATCGTCGCTTTTGCATGTACCTATTGCTCCTACCGCGGCTCAGACCTAGCTGGTGTTTCACGGATGCAGTATCCCACCAATGCAAGAGTGATACGCGCACTCTGCTCTGGTCGATACCACGTTCAATTTGCTCAGAAAGCATTCGAGCTCGGAGCTGGAGCAGTCCTGTACTCTGGTTGCCATTTGCCTTCGGACTGTCACTTCCAGACAGGAAACCATTGGATGGCAAAGCGTGAGCCAAGACTCCGCAGATGGATGGAGCGAAATGGAATTGCGGATGAACGCTTCAGAGTGGACTGGATTTCGGCGAGTGAGGGGAAGAAGTGGCAAGGCATAATGCAAGACATGGCAGATGTTGTTGAGAAACACAACAAGACAAAGCCTGTACCAAAGCCAAAGAGCAAACCAAAAGCAAAGGCAAAGACTGCAGCAAAGAAGAAGACGAAGAAAAAGGCGTCCTCAAAGCCAAAGACAGCGACTAAGAAAGCAACCACACCAAAGAAGCAGTCAAGGAAGTAGGTGGAAAGATGAAAGGCGACCCACAGAAACGCATCGAAGAACTCAGGGAAGCTGCAAAGCCGTGTTTTCAGTGCGGTATATGTTCCTCATCATGTCCAGTATTTAGGGTGGCACCAGAAGTCAACCCAAGACTAGCTGTTGATTCAGTGATAGCAAATGGAGAGCTGATAGAGGAAGGAAATGAATGGCTTTGTGCGTACTGCCTCATGTGTGAACAAAGATGCCCCATGGGGGTTTCTCTGGCAGACATTCTTATTGAACTCAAGAACCTATCCACTGCTGATGGAAAGGCACCAATCAGTATCGTTCAGGCTGTTGAGTCCTTCTTCACAATCGGAGCAATAGCACCCGGTACTTCCGGAGTAGATAGAAAGCGAAATCAACTTGGGCTCCCAGAGATTCCAAAGGCAGACCCAGAACAGATCAAGACGCTGTTCGAGGGGACTGGGGCAATGGAGATTCTGGAGAAGAACCTAGCAAAGGAGACCGCTGTTGAATGAAGTACGCGTTCTTCATTGGATGCACAATGGCATATCGGCTCCCTTTTGCTGAGAAGTCCATCCGAATGGTTGCGCCTCATTTCGACATCGAGCTTGTGGACCTACCATTCACGTGCTGTCCAGAGCCTAATGCAGTGCGATCCTTCTCAGATGAAACCTGGTTGGTCTTTGCAGCAAGGAACATAGCTCTGGCAGAAGCGCAGGGTCTTGATATTCTTACAGCTTGCGCAGGGTGCCACGAGTCATTGACTATGGCAAAACATGAGATGGATACCAAACCAGAGAGAAAGACTCTCGCGAACGAACAGTTGGCTGCAGTTGGTATGGAGTATAAAGGCACTTCATCAATTATCCATCTCCACCAGTTGTTCCATGATGAGATTGGCACTGAAGAGATTAGCAAGAAGGTGGTAAAGCCTGTGGGCATGAGCGTGGTCACACATTCAGGATGCCATCTTCTAAGGCCGTCAGAGATATTGCAGGTCGACTCACCAGAGGCTCCAGTCAAGCTTGACAAGCTGGTTGAAACCCTTGGGATGGAGCCGCTTGATTACATGGACAAGACAATGTGCTGTGGAGCTGGCATCCGGGGGCAAGCCTCAGACATATCGTTCTCTATTCTAAAGGAAAAAATGGATAGTATGATGATGGTCAATCCTGATGCTGCAGTGGTCTTTTGTCCAACCTGCTTCATCTCATTTGAGTCAGGACAACGTATTGTCAACAGGACATATGGAACTGATTTCAAACTGCCAGTATATTACTACACGGAGCTTCTAGCGGTGGCTCTAGACCTTCCCGATGTCGAAGATATTCTATCAGGACATCGAGTTAAGCCTGACTTCCCTCTTGTTGTGGAGAGTTCCAAAGACCAGCAGTTGGAGTCAGAGAGTCCTCCTCAATGATGGCTCTTTTTCTGCAATAGCAGGAAGAATCGACCAGTCCGTAACAGGCTGCTGGAAGTGAATCTCACGCCTTCATCTACAAAACGGGACATGCCTATTCCCTGGGCACTTTCGAGATTTGATTCACTATTTATATAGATGACAGTTGGACCATAGCACATCCTAAACGTCAGATTCAAGAGTAAGTCGATAGCCCGCTGGCACTGAAAAGAATGAGGAAGTGTAAAATGAGTGACCAAGACTTGACGGTTGCAATTCTGGCTGGGGGAAACTCAGCTCGCTTCAAGTCAGAGAAGAGTCTTGCTTATTTCCGAGGAAGACCACTCATCGCACATATGATTGACATTGCTACGAAGTTGTCCCACCGGGTAATGATTGTGGTTTCGAACGAAGAGAAGGCAAAATCTCTGGAGAAACATGCCAAGGATCTCCCCATAGTCGTTGATCCACAGGACTCGGTCAGATGCGCCCTCACTGGAGCTATAACAGCTTTCGAGTATACCGAAACAGACTATACACAATTGCTTCCCATTGACACGCCGCTTGCTAATGTGGATGTACTGAAGACTATATACCAACTGCGAGAAAGCCATGGTGCAGTGGTCCCATCCTGGCCTTCAGGATATATTGAGCCCCTTCATTCAATATATCTCGCAGAGCATGCGTACACCGCAGGTATCGAAACGGCGGAAAGGAAGAAATATCGGATGAGGGATTTGTTGGACAGACTGAGAAATGTCCTGTACATCTCGACTCTTGTATTGTCCGAATTTGACTCGGATTTAGCAACCTTCTCCAATGCGAATACTGAGAGGGAGCTGAGAGAACTTGAGAAGGAGCGGCGTAACTAGAATTCTTGATGCTCGTGCCTGATTCTGCATGTCCCTTCATGGCCTACCATGCATGGACCATATGGATCCTCAGGAACACATCTATTGCCAAAGAGAGAACAGTCCGAAGGATTGGCGATGCCGAGAATGACCTCATGACATTTGCAGCCGGGGAGAATATCTACAGATTTGATTGGAGGGAGGTCAAACTTCAGACGGGCATCATATCTGTTGAACTGCTCTCGAAGGAAGTACCCAGAGTTCTTGATAGTTCCTAGCCCTCTCCAAGATGCGTTTCCGAGCCGGAATACTTTCTCAAGAACATCTTGTGCCGCAATGTTTCCCTCAGACTGCACGACTCGAGTATATTCGTTTTCCGACTCAGCTCGTCCTTCCTTGATCTGCAGCAGGATCATCCTGATTGACTCCAACACGTCAAGGGGCTCGAATCCAGCTGCCACACATGGAACTCTATGCTTCCTAGCCAATGGCTGATAGGAATTGGTTCCTATCACAGCACTCACATGCCCAGGTGTAATGAAACCATCGACTGCAAATCCCTCGATATTGACAAGAATCTCCATCGCAGGAGGTATCACCTTTAGGGATGTAAGAAGAGAGAAGTTGCTCGGAGGCTTTTTCAATATCTCTACAGCCATAGTAGGAGCAGTTGTTTCGAAGCCTACTCCCATGAAAACTATCTCACGGTCTGGATTTCTTTTGGCGATGTCCACTGCTTCATTGACCCCGTACACAATCCGGATATCGGCGCCATCTGCACGCTCTTTGATGAGCGATGATGATGTGGAAGGAACACGTATCATATCACCAAATGTTGCGATTATGTGGCCCCTCCGGGATAGTTCAATTGCGAAGTCGACATCCTCGGCGGCACATACACAAACCGGACAGCCAGGACCTGCAACAAGAGAGATACTACCTGGAAGAAGTGATCTAAGTCCATGACGGCTTATTGTATCCTCATGTGTTCCGCAGACGTGAACTATCCGAGTAGGCCTGTCAGCGTTAAGATCCTCTATTTCACTAACCAGAGTCTTTGCGTGTCGTGCATCTCTGAATTTAGTGTGCTCATACATGAACGCATCAAGAACATAGAACATGCGCATCCATAAAAGAGAGCTTGTATGCATCTAGAAAGACATCTTCAGGACTCTGACTTCACATCGTCAAGGATCACGATAGACTCTCCAAGAGTTATGGATAGTCTGGCTGCAAGCTCCTTGGGACTGATGTCTGGTTGTGTGCTCAGAATGTGCTCCCTCGTATGGCCTGCGAGATTAGCATATCGAGGATTCCTCTGAGCGGTTTCCACCAATAAATCCCAGAGTGGATGTGTCTTGAAGTCAGTAATGTTGATCTCAATGTTACGAGTTGACTTCCTCTTGCGTCTTGGAGGCGATTTCGGAGGATCGGCCTTTTTGTCCAGAGTATGCTTCGTCAATTTGTCCTGCTTCAAGTCTGCTTCCCTTACCTATTCCCGGCAGGAGGTCTCAGACTGAGGCCCCCTAGCTGGGGAGGCTTGCCTGTGATATAAGCATTCGGACGTTAATCAAGAGTGAGTAACCATCAGCGCGTATCTGAGAGAAGAGTATCAAGGATTGAAATGAAATGGCCGGCAATGCTGTGTAGTAAGGTTTAACTATGACTGACCATGGGGAGGTCCAAGAAACTCGACTTAAGAGTCGACGTCGGGGTATGAATTTATTGCCTCAAGGCATTCGAAGAATAGTTCTGGACGTATTGAAGCCTCACACGCCTAGGCTCACTGATCTTGCGTTGATGCTCTCAAGAGATGAGCAGGTCAACGGGTTAAACATCTCTCTGAAAGAAGTTGATCAGAACACAGAGAGCATAACAATCACTCTCGAGGGTGACAACTTACAATATGAGTCGATCAAGGAGATTTTAGAGCAGGCTGGTGCAGTCATCCACTCCATAGATCAAGTAGTTGCTGGTAAGCGATTTGTAGAAGAAGTCACACTGCAGCCTGAAAACACTTGATGTGGACTAGCACTAGTGCCCCTCAAGCTGTTCAAGCAGGCGTTTACTCTCCTCCTCAATCTTTCGCTGCACAAGACGATGGAGTTCATGTTCAAATGCAGATGGAACAATTCTGACAACACTGCACAGACGATCAACTATCTTGTCTGCCAGTGCAGTTGGAGATACAACGCCTCCTTTTACAATGCTCTTCACAACCTCTTCACCGACACTGGAGCGGACAATCGAGTCCACGACACTTGCTATTGTTCCCTCTGGATCAAAGAAGTATGGATTGCGGTTACGGTCATGCAGGACTATGAAATCTAGTCTGTCTATTATGCTCTCAGTATACCACTCAAGACTAGATTCCTTGATCCTGATCTTGGTCGCGAAATCACCCTTTGTCAGCGGATTTGGATGACTCCATGGGTGTCTTGTAACAACGAAGAGCGAAGCAGCAAAGAAAGGGTCACTCTCTCTAGGTAGACCTTCGTGCGATACATATCGTCGGATGAGATCCAAGGCCATATTCTCGTATCGCTCATCGATATTGTTTTCCCTGAAGAATTCATGAGCGTCCCGAACCACATTGACCACCATCTGTGGACTGACTGCCATCTTCTTCTCGAAATGGGGCACTTGCCTTAACTCTCCTTCGCGAACGGGAATGGCAAGGAATCTCAATCTAGGCCGGCATTAATACTTTTGCACTGGAAGACAAGGTTAGTGCATGTTGGCGCCTCATCGAGCCCTATATATCTTTTCAAGAGCCCATCGAAGAGTGTTCTGAATCTCGCTCAATCTGTCACCTTCTGAGTAATTGCGGATAACAATCTGTTGTAGCACTCCCTCGTCAGCTTGCACTTCAAAATCAAATGCTTGTTCCCATGCAATCTCACCATTCTCAACTCGATGGCGATCCTCCTGCTGGAACTGACCGAGAATTCGCTCAACAAAGAACCGTGCGAAGGCGCCTCTCTTGATATCATAGATGGCATGCGAGGCAGGGATGATTGTCAGACTCTGTGGCTCCAACTCGATTGTAGCCAACTCTAAATCACCAGGCTTATTCATCACCTGTATCGTTCGTGGCTCATCAGGTGTGAGCGCCGCTCTTTCCTCAGCTTCGGTACTCAGTGCATCTGCGGTTGCTGCAGCACCAATCGCAGTATCTGCGGTGGCAAAACTGCTGACACCAATGACAGAGTCAAGAGCTTGAATATATGACTGAACCTGATCAGCCCTTTCTCTGAGTTCATTCAATTGCTCCTCAAGCTCCCTTCTTAACTCGAGAAGGACTCGAATCTCTGGATTCTCCAATTGCCAACCTCACTATTGTGTTCAAATACTCACAATCTATGGCGTCTAGTCCATTTTAGTTCATGTGTTATTGGATTGATCATCGCTGATCACGGCTATCGCAAAGTCTGGGCACTCCATCTCGCAGATTCTGCACACTTTGCATGCATCTAGATTCACTACAACTGGAAGAAAGAACCCACGGTTGTCCACCTCATCTGCTTTCTCAAGAACTGCATGCGGACAGACCGAGATACAGATATGACATCCTTTGCACATCTTGTTGTCAATGACTATCTTCTGTGCTTTTCTTGCCATAGAGGGGTCTCCAAGTCTCGTCCAATCTGAAGCCTGATATAACCATATTCATGTAGTCAATGCTAGTCGGTTTAAATAGCAGGGTAGCTGACAGTCTAGCGGAGGCGCCGACACTAATGCAGAAGCCGTTTCTAGTATTCAGGTGTCCAAAGTGCAAGAACTTCACTAATGCACCTGCAGGCCAAAAGAAACGTCGCTGCAGCTACTGCGGACACATAATCGACATCTCCAAGGCAGCCTGTGCCCTGTTTGACACCCCGGAAAGAGCATCAAATGCTGTAAAGAAATTCAATGCTTCCCGGGGCGGCGACTCTTTTCTGAAAGCGGTTGAAGTGAGCAAACAAAGAGTAAGAGAGTTTCTCCCTCCTGAGAAACTCAGCGTAAAGGACGTCATTGACAAATCAGAGGAGGAACTGCCAACTGGTAAGTCAAAACGGTTGCTAGAACTCCTGGAGAGAGAGGCCAGTGAGAGAGCATGTTCATTGGACAGAATAGCTGAACTCTGCCTCGAGTACCAGCTAGACTGGTCTTGGGTAGAAGACCAGCTCAATAAGCTTTCAAATCGAGGCACATTGGTATTTCCAAGACCTTGGACCGTCCAGTTGGTCGGTGTTCCGTCTAAGGAGAAAACCAAGCCCTCTCTAGTCGATGTAACAAAGGAGATTTTGGATTGGATTCAAGAAAGGGGTGGAGAGGCAGAAATGGTTGATGTTGTGGAGCATTTTGAAGAACTTGGAGTTTCCAAAGAGTCAGTTGAATCTTCACTCGATCGCCTGATGAATCAGGGAGTGATTTACCTACCGAAGACAGGACTAATAGGGCTGGTATAAAGGGCGATTCATTGAATAGCATTGAGTTCATCTAGAGTGTGAGGAGAATGCCCATCGTAGAGATCGTAGCAAAGAAGGTGCTGCAGAACAACGCAAATCTCGACCTTGAAGTTGTTGATCTCATTGTTCTCCTCTGGCTATTCTCCAATCCCTATGACAGTAAAAGAAGGCAGCTCAGCAGTATGCGAACGGTACTAAAGATGTGTGAAACGTTTCAGACACCGGGAAAGGGCATTGCCCTGACGGATTCAGAACTCACACAAATTGTCCTCGCAAGCCTGCAGGAATTGAAGGCAAGGAATCTCGTGTACGTAAGGTCAGCTGGAATTCATTATGTTAAGGCGACAATGACAGAGAAAGGAATCGACCTTGTTAAGAAATCGATAAATACACCGGTTCTGAGACGCGTCACTGCCGAGTTCGGTGATAATCCGTAGCAAAAGAATAGCCTTGTTTCGTAACGTTTAAATGGAAACATCACCCGGCGAACGCCAGTCGCTCCTAGGACGACTGTTTCAGAGCCGATGGATTCAGTGCAGGCGTCTAGTTCTGCGCGCAGAGTTAGCCTGTAGACGTGTGCCGGTAGGTTTTGGAGTGGTTGTTGAGCGGTAACGTCTTAGCAACTTGAACCAGAGTGGGCTAAGAATAGTTGGAGCACTGGAAGTGAGTCGATATGCCAACATATGGATACTCGATCATAGGCATCGATCCGGATAGGACCGCGGTGGCGAGTGGAAGAAACATAAGGTGTTCGCCGAAGCAAAGCAGAGAGGTCTGCAATGTCATCAGAGGCATGATGCTAGATAGAGCCATCGATCTATTGGACAAAGTAGTGGAGGAGAAAGCCTGGATTCCTTATAGACGCCATAAGAAGAAACGGGGACACCACTCAGGGATGAAGAAGTGGGGCCCAGGTGGCCATCCGGTAAAGGCATCTGAGAACATCCTGAGAGTTTTGAAGAATGCGGAAGCCAATGCTGATGCGAAGGGATTAGATATTGACAGACTCAGGATAATCCATGCAGCTGCGCATAGAGGACGCACTTACAAGAAGTATGTTGAGAGGGCATTTGGAAGAAGCAGCCCATATTTCGAAAACACTACACACATTGAGATTGTCTTGGAGGAAGTGGCATAATGTCCGCAGTGAAATACTTCATCGACCAGAACTCTCGTAGGCTAAAAGTTGACGAGTTCCTGGCGAGAGAACTGAACTCCGCTGGATATGGTGGTGTCGAGATTAGAAAAATGCCCATGAGAACAGAAGTTGTCATTCATGCGTCTCGACCTGGAGTTGTTATTGGTCGCCGCGGCTCCAAGATCAGAGAGCTGACAGAGATTCTGGAAACCGAGTTTGGAATAGAGAATGTCCAAGTGGAAGTCAGTGAGATCGAGAATCCATGGCTCAATGCACAGGTCATGGCATCAAGACTTGCAAGACAGCTTGAACGCGGTGTTCGATTCAGGAGAATGGCATATTGGATTCTCAGACGAGTCATGCGCGCTGGTGCTCTGGGATGTGAGATTATTGTAAAAGGCAAGCTCTCGAGTAGGAGAGCGAGGTACCAGAAATTCAAACAAGCCACCGTTGCAAAGACCGGTGAACCAGCTGACACATGGGTGGATGAGGCTGATGACACAGCTATTCTGAAACCGGGTGCGATAGGCATCAAGGTGAGAATCATGCGACCGGAGGCCAGACTGCCTGGTGTAATCAGTGTGAAGACACCCAAGGCAAGAAAAGCTGTCGAGCCGGAGGTCGTTAAGAGACCCGAAGAGGAAGAAGAGGTTGTGGAGGTCGAGGAAGGGCTTGAGGGAATCACTGACATTGAAGAATTGAGAGAGCTTGAGGAACTGGACGGTCTTGAGCTAGTAGAAGAGCCAGTCAAGATTAAAGATGAGCCGGAACCGGAACCTACAAGCACTGATTCTGATGACAAAACCTCTGATGTCCATGAAGCACCTACTCCGGAAGCGACAGAGGAGTCGTTGAAGGAGCTAGAGGAGCTTGACGATTTGGAAGAGGTGGGTGAATAGAGATGGCCCGTCTAACTGCCAAAGACATCAGAAACCTGACTCCCATTGAACGTCAGAAGAGATTGAAAGATCTCTATAATGAACTAACAGAGATTCGAATCCAGATGGCAACCGGCGGAGGAACAGACAATCCCTATAGAATAAGGAATGTCAGGAGGGCAATCGCCCGGATACTGACCATCCAGAGCGAGATGGAGCGTGAGGAACAGGCATGAGGATTACGCCAGCCAATCTAACCAGACATGAACTCATAGGGCTAGAAACGCACATAGTACAATCCTCTGATCCGGGACACATCTGCAGACAGGGGCCCATAGTCGACGAGTCAAAAGAGATGATCCACATCTCCACCGAAACTGGAGAGATTATGGTTCCAAAGACGAATAGTGTGTTTGATTTCAAACTGCCTAATGGCATGATAGTTAGAGTTGAGGGACACAAGCTGAGAGGTACTCCAGAGAATCGAATGAAGAAACCACAGAGGAGGAGATGGTAGAATGCCGGAAGCGAAGATACGTAATATTGGGATCCCCAACGTAGAGCCTCCTGAGAAAGCCTGTGAAGATCCGCATTGTCCATTTCATGGCAATCTAGCAGTTCGTGGACGAGTCATGGAGGGTGTAGTCACCAGCACTAAGATGCACAGGACAATAACGTTTCGGCAGGACTATCTTAGCTTGATAAAGAAGTACTCCAGGTATGAGAGGCGAAGAAGCAAGAAACATGCGCATCTTCCACCTTGCATCGATGTGAGTGTTGGCGACAGTGTCAAGGCGGTTGAATGTAAGCCACTTAGCAAGACAGTAACCTGTGTGGTAGTGGCGGCTGTCAAGCAGGAATCAAATGAGGAGGAATAAATCATGTCGAGGAAGGTTGGTAGAGGTATCAGGAAATTCACTCCTAGAATAGCACGTGGTTTGCCCATTGGGGCTAAGATTCTTTGCACTGACAACTCGGGGGCTAAGGAGCTCCAAATCATCACAGTTTTCGGATACAAGGGAAATCTCAGGAAGCTTGGAAAAGCAGGCATTGGTGATAAGGTCAATGTTTCTGTTACAAAAGGCAAGCAGGACCTCCGTAAGCAAGTGCTCCAAGCTGTAATAGTGCGGCAGAGAAAGCCATACCGAAGACCTGATGGAACGTGGATGCAATTCGAAGATAATGCTGCGGTTCTAATCAAGCCGGGTGGCGAGCCGCAAGGTTCTGAGCTTCGGGGACCAATGGCGAGAGAAGTCACACTGAGGTGGCCGCGTGTTTCAGCCATAGCATCCAAGATTGTGTGAGGTATGATGAATGACGAAGAAGATTAGCTCAAAGTCTCCAGGGAAGCAGAGAAGGCGAATGTACAAGTCGCCATTACACTCGCACAAGAAGATGATGAAGTGCAGACTTGACGAGTTCCTACGGGAAGAATATGGTCTAAGGTCATTGGTCGTAAAGAAAGGCGACCTTGTTCGAGTTATGCGTGGCCAGTTCAGAGATACTGAGGGAAAAATCGTAAGAGTTGACTACAGGGGGGTCAGAGTCTATCTTGAGAGCGCTACAACGACCAAGGCCGATGGAAAGGAGGCTCAAGTTCCTATACATCCCTCGAATCTTATGCTTGTGAAGCTTGAGCTCGATGATGACAGGAAGAGAATCATTGACAACAAAGTAGTCAAACTAGCGGAGAGTGAGTAGATGGCAAGAAGAGGGCAGAAGAAGCACCTGAAACGATTGCCGGCGCCGAAATATTGGCCGATCAAGCGCAAGGAAGCCAAGTTCACAACTAGGCCAATTCCGGGACCACATCCAAAGGATCACAGCTTGACTCTCGCTATTGTACTCAGGGAGATGCTCGGCTATGCGAAGAATATGCGTGAAGTAAAGGCCATTCTGAATACTGGTCAAGTTCGCGTCGATGGCCGGATTCGCAAGGATCCGAGATTTCCAATTGGAATGATGGATGTCCTTGAGATACAAGACTCTGAAGAGAAGTTCAGGCTGGTTCCAAAGAAGAAAGGCGGACTACGACTCGTCCCAATCGATGACAAGGAAGCCAGCTTCAAACTCTGTAGAGTTGAGAAGAAGATGATGGTTCCAGGAGGAAGGCTCCAGATGACGCTGCATGATGGTCGCAACCTCTTACTGCCATCAGGTGGCAAGCCTGCCGATTTCAATACTCTTGACACCATTCAGGTATCGCTTCCAGACCAGAAGCATATCAAGACAATTCCAATGGAGAAGGGCTCCTATGCAGTTGTGAGCCAAGGAAAGAACATTGGGATCGAAGGGAAGATTCTGGAGATAGAGAAACGCTTTGGGACTCATGCTAGTACAGTTACGATAGAAGACGCCGAGGGCAATCGATTCCAGACTGCACTTGGATATGTATTTGTTCTTGGCAAGAAGACATCTGAGGTTACTACGGACTCAGGAGGTGCATCTCAATGAGTACAACATCGGAAACAGGAAAGAATGCAACTCCGAATGAGGATCTCTACCTGGCAGAATGGAAGGCATATCCAATGAAAGCGCCTTATGTGGCCAAGGTAGTAGTCGACATGTGTACAGGTGGAGGCGAGCCTCTCAATAGAGCATCGGCGATTCTGGAACAACTCACAGGTCAAACACCGGTTCAGTCCAGAGCTCGTCAGACCGTGCGAGACTTCGGAATTCGTCGGAAAGAACCAATTGCAGTGAGAGTCACGCTGCGAGATGATAAGGCGCACAAGTTCCTGGCTAGAGCCTTAGAGGCAAAGGAGAATGTATTGCTGATCAAGAACTGGGATGATGATGGCAATTTCGCATTTGGCATCACAGAACACATCGACATTCCTGATGTAAAGTATGACCCACAGCTTGGTATTCAGGGAATGAACATAACGGTGTGCATAGAGCGACCCGGCTTCCGGGTGAAGAGAAGGAGAAGAAGAAGGACAAAGGTCCCATATAGACACCGACTGACACCGGAAGAGAGCATGGTTTTCATCAAGACCGGCTTTGGTGTCGAAATCTTGGAGAAAGTCAGAGAAAGAACATACCTGTTCTGAGGCGAGCCATAATGAATACAAAGAAAGAACGTGTAAAGAGGCGCAAGAGAATGGGCAAAGGTAGCCGCACCTGTGTTCGTTGTGGGACCCACCAGGCAATTATTCGCTCATATGGGCTCAACATGTGCCGCCGGTGTTTTAGAGAAACAGCGGTGAAGCTGGGATTCAGAAAGTATAGTTAATGGAGGCCAGAAAGAGGATGACACTGCTAGACCCATTGGCTGATGCGATGTCAAGCATCTACAACAGTGAGATAGTTGGAAAGCCTGAGGTAATGATTCAACCGGCTTCCAGTCTTATAGAGAGAGTTCTGCAGGTGATGCAGACACAGGGATACATTGGCGAATTCGAACGTATAGATGACGGAATGTCAGGAAGGTTCCGTATCCAGCTGATGGGACGGACAAACAGGTGTGGTGTGATTAAACCACGCTTTCCTGTCAAACGCGACGGATTTGAGAGATACGAGAAGAGATTCCTTCCAGCCTACAACTATGGCATTTTGATTGTGACCACTCCACAGGGAGTCATGACTCACAGAGATGCCAAGAACCGTGGGATTGGCGGAAGACTACTAGCTTTTGTGTATTAGAAGGAGGTCTGACAAATGTCTTCAAGCTATGTTTACGAGAAGCGAATCGAGATACCCAGTGAATGCCAGGTTTCACTCGAAGGAAGGACTGCTACTGTCACAGGTCCGAAAGGTTCTCTGATTCGGTCATTTCCTAATCCACAAGCTGACATCAGGATGGAAGGCAATGAAGTAGTAGCTTCAACATCGATTAGCCGCAAAAGAACAAAGGCCCTTGTCGGCACAGCAATTGCACATATTCGTAACATGCTCATCGGAGTTCAATATGGATATGTATACGAGATGAAGATTGTCTATAGCCACTTTCCAATGTCTGTTGAAACTCAAGGAGATCAAGTGCTAATCAAGAACTTCATCGGCGAGAGAGGTGTTCGTCGGGCGAAACTAATCGGAGATGTTGAAGTAAAGACCACAGAAGACGAGATCATCATTAGTGGTATCGACATCGAAGCAGTCTCTCAGAGTGCTGCAAACATCCAGTTGGCAACTAAGATTCGAAACAAGGACAGACGCGTGTTCCTTGATGGCATCTATGTCATTAGGAAGAGAAAGGGTGAGGAAGTAAAGGCGATTGTCTAAGGAGGAATAAACCATGTCAAAGAAACCCACACTCACAGACGTGCCCGGATTGGGTCCAAAGATCGAAGAGAAGTTGAGAGGTGCAGGAGTCAAGACAGTCGCCAAGCTATCCAAGTCTGTGCCAGAGAAACTGGCTGCGAAGGTGGATGGACTAAGTGAAGCTGGAGCTGCGAAACTTATCAAAGCTGCACAGAAGATGGTTACTCCGCCCTCAAAAAAACCCAAGGCAGAGAAGCCAAAGAAAAAGCCAAAGAAGCCTGCAGCTGAGCCCAAGCCGAAGAAGAAGGCGGAGGAAGAGGTCAAACCAAAGAAGCCTGCCAAGAAGAAAGCTGAGCCGAAGCCAAAGAAAGCAAAGCCCAAGGCGAAACCAAAGAAAAAGAAGGAACCAAAGAGGGTGCTTCCTAGAGATGAACTCATAGACCAGCGGCTGTTGAGAATTGCCAAGGCAAAGCGGAAGAAACAGCCAAAGTTCAGGCATGAGCAAGCCCATCGTTGGACAAGAGTCAGTGACTCGTGGCGAAAAGTGAGGGGAATCGACAGCGCAACCAGAGAGAAACGCAAAGGCCGAATCGCAATGGTTTCTGCGGGATATCGGAAGCCCAAAGCTGTCAGAGGCCTGCATCCTTCGAGGTTTGTTGAGGTCTATGTTCATAAACCCGCAGATGTTGAGGGACTGGATCCAGACATTCATGCAATACGTATTGGTTCCACTGTTGGGCTCAGGAAGCGTCAAGAGATTATCAAGAAAGCTGATGCCATGCTACTCAGAGTCCTGAATCCTGGAGCGCCGGAGAGTATTGGCGAGGAGGATCTCTTTACAGACCTCGAAGACTTGGAGTTGGACTGAGAATGAAACTTACCACACAGAAGAGACTTGCTGCTGAAGTCATGAAGGTTGGAGTGTCAAGAGTCTGGATAGACCCTGAGTTCGAAGACGAGGTTTCTCTTGCCATCACTAGAAATGACATCCGGCGGTTGGTGGATGAAGGAGCTATTCAACCGAAGCAGAAGATTGGAGTCAGCAGAGGAAGAGCTCGTCATATTCTTCAGCAGAAGCGCAAAGGTCAAAGAAAAGGCCCAGGAAAGCGAAAAGGCAAGTACACATCCAAGCTTTCCAGTAAAGACCGATGGATGATGAAGATACGCCCTATGCGGAAGGAGCTGAAGAAGCTAAGGGACGAGGGTAGAATCACAAGGAGAGTCTATCGGGATTTATACCTCAAGGCAAAGGGCAATGCGTTTAGGAACACCGCACACCTGCGTACCTATATCGCTGAACGCAAGTTGGGGGCGAAAAAATAATGGCGCATGGTCCAACTTACAAAGTCAAGTTCAGACGCCGCAGAGAAGGAAGGACAAACTACTACAGAAGAAAGAAACTCCTGCAGTCTAAGGGATCACGCCTTGTGGTCAGAAAGACAAACAACCGCGTGATTGTTCAGGTGATAGATGCGAAGGTGATTGGAGACAATACTATAGCCTCTGCAATATCCTCTGAGCTGGGAGGATTTGGCTGGTCTGCTGGTGTGGCAAATCTGCCTGCAGCTTATCTGACTGGATTCCTTGCAGGACTCAGAGCAAAGGCACGTGGCGTCGACACTGCGATTATGGATGTCGGACTCCATCCGCCTATTCGTGGATCTAAGCTATATGCCGCCTTGAAGGGTGCGGTAGATGCGGGATTGGAAGTGCCTCACGATCCTGAAGTGCTTCCAGACGAATCTAGGACATCTGGAGAACACATTGTCCAAGCCTATGAATACGTGACTGAAAAGAAGAAGGACAGTCAGCATTTTGGTATTATAGGCAAAAAGAAAACAAACATCACCACAATACCAAAGCAGTTCGATAAGGCCAAGAAAGCAATGCTAGAGATACCCATGGCTGATCTCAAGAAGAAGAAGCCAGCAGCAAAGAAGACTGCACCGAAGAAGCCAGCAGCAAAGAAAGAGAAAACTAAACCTGCTGAAAAGGCACCTCGTGCGGTACCTAGAAAGCCAAAACCCAAGAAGCTCGTGTCAAGAGGCAGGGGCAAGAAGAAGGCGAAAGGAAAGACAAAGTAGGAGATGAAAGGTGATGAGTGGTCGAAGAAGAGATCGAAGACCTCCACGAAGACAAGAAACGAATCCCCTTGATGACTGGGTTCCTAAGACAGCCTTAGGAAATCTGGTCAAAGAAGGCCATATCAACAGCATTGAGGAGGTTTTTCAGAACAACTACATCATCCGTGAGCCAGAGATTGTTGACATGTTGATTCCAGACCTCCGACAGGAAGTGGTGGATGTCACAATGGTCCAGAGACAATCAGACAGCGGTCAGCAGAAGAGCTTCCGAATCACCGTCGTCGTAGGGAACGGCGAAGGAGTGATAGGCATTGGAATAGGTAAGGCTGCGGAATTTGTTCCAGCAGTTCGTGCCGCAGAAGGAAGAGCAAAACTGAATGCAACAATCTTCCGCAGAGGCTGTGGCTCTTGGGAATGCAGGTGTCACGATCCTCACAGTATCCCCTTCCAGACAAAAGGCGAGTCGGGCTCTGTCAGTGTGACTCTCCGACCTGCACCGAAAGGAACAGGTCTTGTGACCGCAGACGTAGGCAAGATGGTCCTCAGAATTGCAGGTCTTAAGGATGTTTGGTCAATCACAAAAGGGCGAACAAGGACTGCATCAAACTTCGCGAAGGCATATGTTGAGGCTCTCATAGAAACTTACAAAATGCTACCTCCTCAGGAGTGGGCAGCATCAGGAGTGGCTGAAGAATGAGTTTGGAAGAGAAGGTCATTCTGGCAATACGCGTGAGAGGACAAGTTAGAGTTCGGCCCCAAATAGAAGATACTCTAGACAAGCTCTTGCTGGGCAGACTACACCAAGCTCGTGTGTTGAAGCTCACGCCAAGTTTGCAAGGAATGATAGCAAAGGCAAACGACTACATCACTTGGGGTGAGATTGACGAAGAAACCATCTTGACGCTTCTTACCAAGCGGGGCCGTCTGCCGGGAAACAAAAGGCTTAGTGAAGAATATCTGAAAAAGAACTCGAGCTATCGGACTTTCAAGTCACTTGCCAAAGCCATAGCTGAGGGAAAGGCAAGTATGAGCGATGTTGAGGGTCTGAAACCTGTGTTCAGACTGACTCCTCCCCGCAAGGGGTTCAAGGGAAAGAAGCACCTTCCAGTTGGAATGGGAGGAATCACAGGATATCGTGGTGCCGAGATAAATCAGCTCGCAAGTAAAATGATCTGAGGTGAAATGGTTGAGTTGGGATGACGACCCGTTCGATGAGGATCCTCGAAAGAAACTGAGGAAGTGGTTTGGTGAATTCCTCCCTGACGAGGTATTCGACCAAATCGATGAGATGATGCGCCGTATGATGGAGGAAATGGACGGTGGAAAACTGTTTGATATGGACTCTATTGAGGAGTTTCTAAGGGAAAATCCTGACGGAACCAATCCATTCACCTTTGGTTTCTCTATCCGCCCTGGTCCTGATGGAAGACCGATAATTCAGAGGTTTGGAAATGCGCCCAATCCGGAAGGTCATGGAATGACACCTCAGCTCGAGCCACTGGTAGATGTCATTGACGAGAATGCTGAGATAATTGTAGTAGCTGAGCTCCCTGGAGTTGAGAAGGACGAGCTAAAAGTGCGAGTCAAGGGCAAGACCTTGACGATTGACGTGGACAATCCGCAGAGGCCATATCACAAGGAGATCAGCCTCCCGGCAAAAGTCCGCAAGGAAGAAGCAAAATCATCGATGAGGAATGGAGTCCTCGAAGTGCGACTAAAGAAAGCTTAGTGGAGAGAATTGTCATGCAGAATCGAAGATCCAAGAAGATTCACAAGATGCGAGGACGCCGCGCAGCTGGCTACGGCTTCAGTGCTGGTCATAGGGCTTCAGGACAGAAAGGAGGCAAGGGTATGGCAGGCTCCAAGAAGCATCACTACATCAAAGTAATGCAGGAGAATCCTCGCTACTTTGGGAAATGGGGCTTTAAGAGACCTCAGAAGCTAGTTGATGACATGGCTGCCCTCAACATTGGCGAAATCGATGAAGCCCTAGATAGGCTTGTTGAGCGGGGAGCAGCCACAAAGAAAGGACGCAAGTACACCGTCAATCTCTCGATTATGGGTATTGACAAGATATTGGGGTCCGGCAAAGTCACTCGTGCGATTGACTTGATTGGAGTGAAGGCGATATCTGCACGAGCACGAGAGAAGATCGAGGCGAAGGGTGGTTCTGTGGACCTGCCTATGGAGTAGCTCCTTTCACTCTCTCAGACTTTTATCGATGCAAGATACCGCATTTGTAGTCCAATATAAAGAAGTGAGAAACAAACTGCTGCCAGTCCAAAAGCCACAGAAGCGGCAAGTGCAGCTTCGGGATTGTTTGCACTCATATAGCCAACATATCCACCAATGCATAGAAGTGCAGTGAGTATTGCAATTACCAGAAAACAGTTTGCGTTCTCAGAATCTATGTCCATGCTTGATATCATACCCTTGGAAATTGGCTCTTCACCATCGGAACTCATGAACTTCCCCAACAATACCATTTGAGATTGGTAACATAAATCATTCTGACAGCCAAAAGTGACGCATACCAGCAAGACCCTAAGCTTTAAGTGGTGACCTCTAACTTTCGGTCGAAAAACCTGCAGGAGACGAATACTTGACGTCTACATTCCTAAGGGCATTATCACCTTTTGTCCGGATAATGCCGGAAGTGAAGGCTCCAGATCGAGAGGTATCGTTCAGAGAGAAGGCCGTCTGGACTATTGTGATCCTGATACTCTTCCTTCTAATGAGCCACATTCCTCTCTACGGAGTGGACAAGACAGTTGGAACAGACTACCTTTGGGCGTTGCGAGTCATCCTCGCAAGCACACGGGGAACCCTGATGGAATTAGGAATTGGACCGATTGTCACTGCAGGACTAGTGATGCAGCTCCTATCAGGATCGAAAATCATCGACGTGGACTTTGGCGATCCAGATGACAGAGCCCTATTCACTGGTGGTCAGAAGGTCCTAGCGATGTTCATGACGGCATTTCAGGCGATTGCTTACATAGTCGGCAAGGCATACGGCGACCTAGCACCTGAAGCTACAGTTATTGTGTTTATGCAGATGTTCATTGCAGGAATTGTTGTTATCCTCATGGATGAACTCGTCCAGAAGGGGTGGGGCCTTGGCTCTGGTGTGTCACTGTTCATCATGACCAATGTCGCAGGTCAGGTGATGTTCAACGCATTGAACTTCATTGACCTCGAGTCGGCAAACCCGGATCCTCTCGCACCTGGAGGCACTAATCTACCAAAAGGTATCATTGCAGCACTGATTGGGAATCTATTGAGGTGGATTGGTATTGGCACTGATGCAGGTGATCCGGTCCCTTGGGGCTGGCTCCTCTTCAGAGATGGCATCAATCCAGGCATATTCACTCTCCTTATCACAATAGGAATCATGCTTGCTGTCATCTGGATGGAAACGGTTCGAGTGGAAATACCTCTCCAGTATGCCAAGTATAGAGGCATGAAGGCGAGATATCCAATCAAGCTGCTTTATACTTCGAATATTCCTGTCATTCTGGCTCAGGCACTGTTTGCGAACATCCTGTTCTTCGGACAGATCATCTTCACGAACTTCAACTCGCTTGGAACTAACCCGTTTCTGAATCTCATTGGCACATTTCATCAAGATCCAAATAGTACCAGAATGATAGCAGATTTCGGACTGAGTCGCTATGTGACGCCGCCTCAAGGGTTGTTTGCACTCTTTGGCCCAGATGCGCCGCCGGATGCATTGCTACATGTGGTGATCTATTCCCTGTTGATGATTTTGCTTTGTTGGGGCTTTTCTAAGATATGGGTAGATATCTCAGGCATCGCACCTCGCGATGTGTCTCGCCAACTCCTGGACTCAGGTTACATTGTGCCAGGCTTCAGGAGAAGTGAAAAGGTCTTAGAGAGACTGCTTGATCGCTACATTCCTATTCTAGCCAGCTTGGGAGGTTTCCTTGTAGGGGTCCTCGCAGCGACTGCAGATGTCTTGGGAGCTCTGGCCAGCGGGACGGGTATCCTACTGATGGTGTCAATCATCAAGCAGTATTACGAGCAGATAGCTAAAGAACAATTAGCCCAAATGGGTGGCGAAGGAATCCAAGGATTGCTAGGAATCATTTGAGGGCTGGCATATTCGGCCCTCATTCTTCTTTGTGGCCTTCCCAGTTTCAGTCAGCAAGAGAAATATGGGAAAGCGATGCGTTGCCAAGGAGTATAGCACAGGAATCTATTTCTTAATCGACTACTGCATCTGCCTCTTGCTCTCGGCTTCATCAGAAACAAACATAGCCGGGGCGCCAGAGGTGTGGAAACATTGGAGGTTTCATTCTCAGCAAAACGACTTCGTCAATCTGCAACACTGGCAATTAATGAGCTCATAACCGCTCTCCGTGAACAGGGAGAACAAGTTCTTCATCTAGGATTCGGGGAGTCCCCATTTCCTGTTCATCAGCTCGTTCGGAATGCGCTGTGCGAGAACTCTTGGCGGCAGAAATATCTCTCCACACAAGGGATTCTCCCCCTCCGAGAACAGGTCTCAAAATTCTATCAAGAGATGTTCGACCTGAAGTACTCAGCTGCACAAATCGTTGTTGGCCCAGGAAGCAAGCCATTGATGTTTGCCGCCTTGGCTGCTCTTGCCGGTGATCTCTTCCTGCCTGCACCCTCCTGGGTAAGTTATCAGCATATGGGTAAATATCTAGACCGTGAAATTCATCACATCCCTACAAGTGTTGATGAGTCATACCGACTCAGCCCTCAGGCGCTGCTGAAGGCTCTCGAAGAGGATAGTCTGATTTCATCCGAACAGAAAATCCTTGTCCTGAATTATCCATGCAATCCCACGGGACACAGTTTCTCTGCACAGCAGTTGAAAGCATTGGCCAAGGTGGCTCGAGAGCAGAACGTTATTGTCGTATCGGATGAGATCTATGCTCTCACTCATTATCGCGACCAAGAACACCATAGCATTGCCGAATACTATCCTGAGGGGACAATCATTACAGGAGGGCTCTCCAAAGACCGTTCTCTAGGAGGCTATCGGCTTGGTGTTCTACTGCTCCCCCAAGATGAGAGGGATCTCTTGAGAAGTATCCTAGCTGTTGGGAGTGAGGTCTGGTCGAGTGTATCCGCGCCAATACAGTATGCTGGAATTGAGGCATATCGAACTGATACCGAATTGGTGGGCTATATCCATGACTGTGCAACCATACATGAATTGGTTACAAGGCATATCCATCGTAGAATCGAAGCGGGTGGTATTTCCTGCCCGCCACCAGTGGGCGGCTTCTATCTGTTTCCTGATTGGAACAAACACAGGGACGTGCTCAGAGCGCGAGGAATAGATACTTCTAGTGAATTGGCGAATCATCTACTCAAAACCAGACTAGTTTCTAGCTTGCCGGGTTCAGAGTTTGGTATGCCGTCAGATCATCTAGGTCTGCGCCTAGCCACTGTTGATTACGATGGACGGACTGCAATTGAGTCCTTCACAAAAGACAGAGATATTGCATTAGAAGATCCAGATCGATTTGTTGTTTCTATTGCGCCTAGCCTGGTGATGGCTAGCGACCGACTAGTCGAGTTCACAACCAATCTATGAATCAGCCATAGTAGCAATTATTGATCATTTTCGACTGTTTCTCTTCTCGCAGAATAGCTGTGGATTTCAGGCAAAGCTAAAATGCATTGATGGAATCGGAAAAGCGACGAATTAGCTTGGTTTAGGGGTCGCATAGATGAGTAATACCAATCGTAGAATACGCTACCTTTTGCCTGTATTCCTATTCTTTCTGGGCGCATGGTTCACCTGGGATATGATAACTGGAGTCACTGAGGTGGTCAGGCCGGTCGCTATTCTGCCCGTCATGAGTACACTATGGCGCGTTGATGTGACTTTCTTTCTTTTAATCGCCATCCCTGTATACCTCATCGAGTATGCCATTATAGCTGTACCAGCTGCCGGTCTATTGCTGCTATATGCTAGCATTATCAGGTCGGCCTCATATGAGATGAACATCATGAACATTGGAACGGAATTTGGTGGAGTTCGTATGGTACGTAGAGCAGTGGCTCCGGCCCTTTTCAGCCTCAGCTCATCCAATTTCCTTATCGTTCCTATTAAGGAGTGGTTATTCGGTCCTGAACCAACAATTCCACCTGGAATGGGTATTGCCTTCAATTTTGCATTGTCTTTGATGGCTGGCTTGCTATTTCTTTTGGTATCTCTTCCATTGTTCATGCCCACATGGGTTCTCAATGATGCAGGGATAGTAACCCATCTAAAGGACGATAAGTTGAACATTCGTCAGTGTCCCGACACTCAGGGCGTGGGGAGATGGGTAGGCAATGTGCTGGGTGGATTCGCTATAATCGCATATCCAATCTCTGCATTCCAGAACTACTTCTTGAACCCCCTGTTGGAAGACCCTCTTGTTTTCACAAATATCGACAGTCTGATTGTCAGCCTATTCTGGACAGTTGGGCTCCCATTTCTTGTCATGGCGTTTATCCTACCAGTCATAGCTGCCAACGAGTTCAATCAGAAAAGACTTAGACGCCAGATATCCGGAGTCGCAACAAAGATGGGAGCAACTGTGGTTTTGAAGCCGCAGATTGAGAAGATTGACAGCGAGAAAGCATTTGCAGCCAAGAGGCGTGTAATAAAAAAGGAAGGCATCCTTGAAACGGAAGAGGTAGCCGAGATAATAACCTCTGCAAAAGGCATTAAGAAACCCAAGAAGAATGACAAGAAGAAGAAAAAGCCTGCTAAGAAGAAATAGTGCTTTTACAGAATCTATATAACGAGCACAGCAGGTCCACCAGCAAACTCAGTGCATGTCTGGATAGTTGGGTCCAATGGCCGGAGAAAGGAACGTCGTCATTGTTACAGGAATTCCAGGAGTTGGAAAGACCACTGTCATCAACACTGCCGTACAGATGGTCAAGGATAAGCATGACGAAGAGGTCCTCATTCTCACTATCGGGACAGAGATGTTTGAGATAGCTTCTGAGCGCGGCTTCATCACGGATAGAGACGAGCTGAGAAAGATGCCTACAGCAAGGCAAAGAGAAGTCCAAAGGCTTGCTGGAGAGGAGATTACCCGAAAGGCGAAGACTGCCAGAGTAATCGTTGACACGCATACTCTCATCCAAACAAAGAATGGCTTCCTCATTGGACTTCCTGAGTGGGTCGCGAAGCCGATTCAGCCAAAGACTGTGGTTCTGGTCGAAGCAGATCCGGAGAAGATTGCTGGTCGCAGGACCTCAGATGAATCCAGAACACGGGATGCTCAGTTGACTGATGAGATTGATACACACCAAAGAATGTGTAGAGCCGCAGCGGTTGCAGTCGGTACGATAACTGGAGCAACCGTTAGAATAATCAAGAATCGAGAGGGAAAGGTAGAAGAGGCCGCTTCCGAGCTAGCAGCTACGTTGATGGAGTGAAACCGATGCAAGATTTCTTCGCCGCTTTCCAGACTTGGTTCAACACAACCTTCGCGATTTTCCAAGATCCCCCTCTGGCTGCGCTGTTCATAATGATATTCTCGCTGGGGATAACGACTATCAGTAATCTCGCTCAGAGACGGCTCACCGACACTAGACGGCTCAAGAGGTATCAGGCTGAAATCAAGCAACATCAGGAGATGCAGAAAGAGGCAGAAAAGACACAGAATGAGAAACTACTGAGGAAAGTACGGAGAAGAAAAGCCTACATCGAGAGAATTCAGCGTGAAAGCATGACTGCACGCTGTAAGCCCGGACTTTTGTTCTTCATCCCCTTTATCATCGTATTCCAAGTCCTTCGAGGATTTTACTTTGATACTGTTGCAGGTGTCGATAGGGTTGTTGCAATAATACCATTCAGCATCCATAAACTCCTGCCCTTCTTTGAAGGTTGGTTGGGATTCGCTCATCCATTGGGTTTTGGGATGACCTACTTTGGATTCTATATGATGGTCGGATTAGGACTTGGACAGATACTCCAAAGGCTCATGGGTGTTTCGCTTACATAGAGCGCGGTAATACTCCTTCAGAGAGATAGATTCAGTCAATAATCAATTGGGTCGCAGGTTCATTTCAAACGACCTGACACACCGCTTTCCTTAAAAGGAAAGACCCGGGGCTCCTATGAAAAGCCACTGAACACTTGTGGGTGATACGAAATGCCACGTCCTGGTGAGCTGACGAGAGGAAGAGCAAATCGCACTATCAAGACTCCTGGTGGTCGTCAAATGGTCCACAGACGTAAGATCTACAGTGCAAGAGGAACATGTTCATTGACAGGCAAGATGATGCAGCTCTCCAAGAAGGCAAAGCAGAGGAAGACAGGTAAATCAAGCCGTTCCTCAAAGAAGCCTAATCGCCCATATGGTGGCTTTGCTACCTCCAGTGCAGTAAGGCGAGGGATAATACGAAAGGCGCGAGAACAGTAAAATGAAGCGCGTCATTACAATCGGTGGGCTTCACGGAACCGGTAAGAGTTCAGTTGCTGATAGAATCTCCAAGGAATTCAACCTGAGAAGAGTTTCTGCGGGCATCACTTTTCGGAAACTAGCTGAGGAAAGAGGACTTACTCTTGAGGATTTCAGCCGAGTAGCCGAGCAGGATGAGCAGATTGACCGACTTCTTGACAATACGCTCAAAGAAGAAGCTGAGAAAGGGAATGCTGTAATTGATGGACAGCTGGCTGCATGGATGGCTGGAGAGCATGCAGACTTCAAGATTCAACTCACAGCGCCACTCGATGTTAGAGTTAAGAGGATCTCAGAACGCGATGGCACTGACTATGAATATGCAAAACGTGAAACCATTGCTCGCGAGGGCAGCGAGAGTGCTAGGTACAAAGAGTTCTATGGAGTCGACATCTCTGACCAGTCAATATATGACCTGATTCTGAGAACCGACCTATACGACCTTGAGGGAGTCGTGATGATTCTCTCGACGGCAATTAAGACCTTTTTCGACCAGAATGACTAGATTTCGGAAGCGCAAAGCTGATATGGTAATCAACAGTCGAAAGCCTGTTCTCCCAGTCCAAAGGAATGAGACCGCGAGGCGACTTGCGGCCCCAGCTGGACCAAGGACCGGCGAGGTGTATTGACATGACTCTGTATAATGTTGGACGAGTTTGCATTAAGACAGTAGGAAGAGAAACAGGGAGCTACTGTGTGATAGTGGATGAGATGGAGGGCCGTTTTGTTGTTGTGACTGGTCCCAAACATCTTAGCAATGTACGACGACGGAAGTGTAACATTCGTCATCTAGAACCGCTGGAAACTGTGATTCCCATAGAGAAGGGCGCAGATGACGAGGCTGTGGAAAAGGCGCTTGGTGAGGCGGGGCTGACGGATAAATTTAGAGAGAAGATACGGCTGCCTGAGTAGCCAGCCACTGGGGGCGGTTCAATGGAGGAGAGGCAATGATAGGCCTTCTGCCGGCCGACCAGCCCCGTGAAGTTCTCTTGAAGTCTGAGGACTCAACAAATCCTAATTATGGTTTTTCTGACCTTGAGAATATCCCCATTGAACACCTATTGGAGAATGGTGTGATTTCGCTCGACAAGCCTGCTGGACCAACAAGCCATGAAGTTGCGACATGGGTCAGAAAGATTCTGGGCTCGGAGCGTGTAGGTCATGGCGGCACACTTGATCCAGGAGTCACTGGGATTCTTCCAACTGGAGTTGGCAATGCTACCAAGGTTATGCAGGCTCTCCTACCGGCTGGCAAAGAGTATGTGTGTGTGATGGAACTCCATCACTTGGTTGGTGAGGATGAGATCAAGAAGGTTGTAGAGGAGTTCACTGGTAAAATCTACCAGCGACCGCCATTGCGGTCCGCTGTGAAGCGGGTACTCAGAGTAAGAGAGATTTACTACAACGAAATAATAGAGATCAAGGGTCAGCTGGTCCTTTTTAGAGTGGGCTGCGAGGCAGGGACATATGTCCGCAAGCTTTGCTCTGATGTTGGAGAAGCCCTAGGAGCAGGAGGACATATGAGAGAGCTCAGACGTACTCGCGTGGGTCCGTTTCGAGAAGATGAGCATCTTTGTTCACTCTATGATCTCAAGGACGCCTACGAATTCTGGAAAGAGGACGGAGATGATACCGAGCTTCGCAAGTATCTGCTGCCAATTGAGTTTGCTTTGAGCCATCTTCCGAGCATCTCAATTCGTGATAGTGCTGTAGATGCAATATGCCACGGTGCGAGCCTCGCGGCCAGCGGCATTGTCAGTCTAAGCTCTGGAATGAAGAAGGAGGACATGGTCCTGCTCAAGACTCTGAAGGGAGAAGCAATCGGCATAGGCAGATGCAGCAAGACATCTGATGCTATTCTCAAGGCGAAGAGTGGAATTGTAGCTGTCACTGAACGGGTATTCATGGA
>JBHLPF010000083.1:2014-6440 GCA_048939765.1 Promethearchaeota archaeon | reverse complement strand
AGGCTCCATAGTCCTGAGGCTCGACCTCGAAGTAGATGAATGAGTCATGTATATCTTCGAGGAAGGGCAAAGCACGGACAGTCATATTGTCACCAGGGAGGTATCCTGCATAATAGGTCGAATACTCCGCCAGCCCCTCGAGAATGAAATGTACCTCATCAAACTCGTTGTTGAACCAGACTAAATGATGAAACTCATGGGTAATCGTTCGTATGGGAAAGGTTGTACGGTAGCAGACATAGATCATCTCGCAAAGGTTCGAGTATTCCCCGGGAACCTCGTTTGATTGACGGTAGTAGCTCTGGCGATGCTCGACCACCAAGATATAGACCCGCACGTCACCATCTATGTCACCCAGAGTGCCGTTGGGATTTCCAGCCAGGTCTGTCACTCTTTGATAGATGTTGGTGTCGAACGCGTCGCGGTAGGTCTCGGCTCTTGTATTGGCTGTCTCCTCGCCGATGATAGCGATTGCTAGGTCGTCAAAGTAGATGTAGCATAGGTCTCCAATCGCAAGTAGGTGCGCGTCTACAATGTACATCTCCTCAGTGTCGAAGTTGTAAGCCCAAAATGACTTAGTGTCTCCAATCTCTTGAGCCTGGTCCGGAATCCTAGGCTGTGAAGAAGCTGGCGTAGAATCGTTCTGTTCAAGATCATGAGGGGCAGAAACCGGCTGAACAAGGACCAGACTGATTGCTAGCAGACAGAAACAAAGGACATGCCTTGATGAATGCATTATATCTTCACACGATTGTCTTCTTTCCTTATCTCTAGCGAATAGACAATCTATTTTAGCAATTCATTTTGACGCAATCATTCCGATTATGAAACATCTATTCAGAAGGACCCAGTCCAAGAGCCGACTCGATACTGTCTATCCACCGCATCTGCTGCGGCCACATCTGTCCAGCGCTAATACCACCATCCACAACCAGTGCATGCCCGGTGACGAAGCTCGAGTCATCACTTGCTAGCCAGAGAGCCGCCTTGGCAATGTCCTCTGGAATACCAGCACGCCGGATTGGTTGGGCTTTCTCAAAGAGACGAGTCAAGTTATCATACGTCTTGGCACTCTCAGCACTGGACATTCCCTTAGCCGCACCAAAGATGGAGCTCACAATCGAACCTGGGCAGATGCTGTTCACGCGGATCTTGTAGTATGCCAGTTCCATCGCTGCCGTACGAGTCAGTTGGATTACGGCTGCTTTGGCTGCGCTATATGGATGGTTCTGCGAAATGCCGCGTAGACCTGCTATGCTTGCCATGTTGATTATATTCCCTCCACCTTGCTTCTTCATAACCGGTGCAGCGTGTTTCATTCCAAGAAACACTCCACGAAGCAAGATAGCAATTGTCCGATCAAACTCTGCGACAGGGATAGACTCTATCTCTCCCTTGACACCACCCATCCCCGCATTGTTGACGATGCAGTCCATACGACCGTAGGTATCCATTGCATAATCAATCATACCCTTGACGTCATCTTCCATACTTACATCTGCGTGAATATAGGCGCCATTATCCCCGAGGCTCTTGGCAAGTTTCTGACCCATCTCATCCTGAATGTCAGAAACCACAACTCGAGCTCCTTCCTTTGCGAATAGCTCTGCTATTGCTTTTCCGATGCCACTTGCACCACCAGTTATCACAGCGACTTTTCCATCTAGCTTGCCCATAAGCTCACATCCTATAGTCCGTATTGTTCCGACTTGGCCCTAAGGTCATGAAAAACGTAGGGGACACTTCCATTTCTTCTTTCTTGTCTGCTTCTGCCAGCAAGCATTGCAGAGACCTCATTGGTATGCAGTAGTTGCCAAGCTAGATTCAACAGGCGTGAATGTGACACCTTAAAGGACTTCGGCCCGTTTTATGGACAGGATATTTCGGGTGAAAGCAATGGCCAATATGCCGATTAGAGTTGGTATTGCAAAACTGACTCAGAGTGGAGACTACGTCCTCGATTCACTGGTGGAAGGGTCTATTGCCATTGAACAGGGAGGGCTAATCGAAGTCCTCGAGAAGAATGGCTGCATAGTCCAAGAGTCAAAGACAGCTGAACTAACATCTGAGGAGCAAATGGAGTATGGAGCCCGTCACCTTCTTGGACTGGCCTCTCATCATCTCTCCCTCATCGTGGCTGATCATCAGAGGCAAAATCTGTTTACAATAGGCCTCCTTCCAACATGCAGCGGACTCATGGGCATGCTAGCGGGATTTCAGATGGCTGGTTTGGACAGGAAGGCACTCAAAGTAGGCCTAGTGTGGCTCGATGCCCATGGTGACATAAACACTCCCGAAACGAGCCTAAGCGGGCTCCTTGCGGGCATGCCTGTAGCAGTCGCCACAGGTATGTGCCTCGAACGGCTACGATTGAAATGCGGTTTGGAGAAAGCTCTGCCGACAGATCATGTGATTATGCTCGGAGTCAGGGACGTGGATCCGCTTGAACAGGAGATCATTGATAGAAATGGGATTAGACAAATTTCGGTGGACGAAATCAGAGAGGGCAGCCCAATCATTGAAGAAGAGATGAGTCGCCTTGATTCGCTGACAGATCTCATCTACGTTCACTTGGACATAGATATCCTTGACCCAAGAGAGGTGCCTGGCCATGGATTGACTGCCGAAGGTGGTCCCACAAGCGACGAGTTAGGAAGAACTCTCGAAGTGATTTTCAAGAGTTCGAGGGCAAGGGGTCTAGGTATTGCAGG
This sequence comes from Promethearchaeota archaeon, assembly GCA_048939765.1. Classification (GTDB taxonomy): domain Archaea; phylum Asgardarchaeota; class Thorarchaeia; order Thorarchaeales; family Thorarchaeaceae; genus SMTZ1-83. The sequence goes on along the minus strand of JBHLPF010000083.1, from coordinate 3,729 downwards.
ATACCCCGTTGGAAAGGACCCCAACGGAATCACAATGAGAGCGATTCATCATCTCATTGAGGCTACAATCAATGGCCTAAAGCATCAAGCTGTAATCCATTGAATGATCTCAATAGCGAGAGGAGTAGTTTCAAATTCCTCGACTGCTACGACAAGTCCACCCACTGCGAACCTGTTAGCTGATGGCTCAATACTCATGCTTATCTAACACGGACCTTCCACCGTCAACGGTGATGCATTCGCCATTGATATAGGAGGATTCATCACCTGCAAGAAAGAGAGCGACATTCGCTATCTCATCCACAGTACAGACTCTCTCAAGAGGATAGGCATTCGCTACTCTAACCATCCATTCCTCAACCTCATCAGGAGTGCGGTCATCTTCTGAATTAGCTATTCTGACAAATCCAGGACAGATAGCATTGCATCGGATTTGGGGGGCAAAATCGACAGCGATTGCCCTTGTAAGAGAGTTGATTGCCGCCTTTGTTACTGGGTAGACAGAGAAGTTCTTCCTGACATGGAAAGCAGCCCCCGATGAGATGTTCACAATGGTTCCGCCGCCACTCTCCAGCATCAGAGGAATGCCATACTTCGCGAATCTGAAGTAGCCATTCAGATTGACATCGATTGTATTATTCCAATCCTCTTCTGAGATACCAACGACATTGTTGTATATTTGACCCTCATAGGACGCAGCGCAGTTTACCAGACAATGCAGCATACCGAACTCCTCCTGCGTGATTGCTATGGCTCTCTTCACTTGATCTGTCTTCGACACATCGGTTTCAATAAACAGCGCTTCACCACCATCAGCCTTGATTCTATCAGCGGTCCGTTTCCCCATTTGAGCCAGGATATCAACAACCACGACCTTAGCTCCTTCAGATGCAAACCTAAATGCAATAGAGCTGCCAATTGATGGGCCTCCGTTCTTGAATCCGAGTGCAGCACCAGTCACTAATGCAACCTTCTTGTCCAACTTCATATTCAGACCCCGGTACTATTCCAGTTGTGTTCGTCTTACTGCTTGACAGTTGACGGTTAACTTTCCTCTCGGTTCCGTTGAGGGATATCCTCAAATCAAAGGTGTTGAATCTCCATCAGAGTTGATTCGTGATGGACATCATCAAGCCTCCTAGACTCCATGAAGGCGACCTAGTAGGAGTGTTCTCCCCATCGTGGCCCGTGATGCCTGATGTGAAACCGCAGTTCGACAAGGGAATCGATTCGCTCCAGGCAATGGGGCTCCATGTGAAGGTGGCAGAACACACCTTAGGACAATTCCACTACAGTGCTGGAACTCGAGCGGAGAGACTGGAAGACCTGCATTCCATATGGAATGATCCTGAGGTAAGGATGGTCCTGATGACTCAGGGAGGGAGCACTGCCATCCAATTGCTGGATGGAATCGACTATGAATTGCTTCGGGATGATCCCAAGATACTGGCAGGCATATCAGATGGGACAACACTACTGAATGCAGTCTATGCAAGAACCGGACTGGTCACATACCACGGTCCTGACCTGCTCTGGACATTTGGCCTAGAGATGACGCCTCAGATACGGGAGAACATAGTCAATACATTCTTCCATGGAGATGTGGGAGAGCTAAGGCCAAATGAGAACTGGAAGCATCAGAAGAAGCCTGAAACACAGCACTCAGGATGGAAATGCCTGCGCGAAGGAAAGGCAAGTGGACGATTGGTAGGTGG
>JBHLPF010000083.1:0-1914 GCA_048939765.1 Promethearchaeota archaeon | reverse complement strand
TGGTCTTCTCACCATCAACGTATCTATAGCCGATGGCCAAGGCCACTACTCCAGACTTCCCCATCAGCTCTGCTTCATATTCTGCCTTGACCCGTTTCACCTCTTCCATCGTTACCATCGAGCGACCTCACTCTGTCACCAATTCGGCTTCCAGTTGATCCAGATAGGTCTGTATTGGGTTTGCAATGGTGATGTTCTGCACGTCATTGCCAGCAAAGAGCTTGCCAACGGCATAGCCACCCTCATCGAGGATTAGGCTCCCAGAGTCACCTCCTGCACTGAAGCCCTCTTTGCTTATGATTATCTGGTCACTGAAATACGCGGTCTTTCCACCATAGCCAATGGGGCCCACTGTGGCATCTATACCGGTCACCAATCCGTCAACAGTATGGCATGATGTCCGCCCCGACTTCTGAACGGGCATGTCTAGCTGAGCCTCCTTGACTCCCTTTGGGACTCCAATGCCCACGATGTCTGGTGAGACATCGTTCTCAGCCACTTCAATCAGGGCTCCATCGACCTGGTTGTACACGGGATGTGTGACAATTGGGCTCAGCCTAGTCATTCTTCCAAATGCTCTCGCAGGAACATTATAGATCCCGCTCCAGAATCTCGCTGCTGGACAATCACTCTGGTCCGGGGTGAAGCTGATTGGAACGAATCTCAAGAGATGCCCTATTGTGTCGTCCTGTACTGTGCCCCCATCATACGGCGCGGGCTGGAGATAGGGGTCTCCAAGCTGCGCATCATTCGAGTTTGCCCCAACGTGATTGTTGGTGCCTATACAGATTTTGCCGGTACTCTTGTCCCTTAGCAATTCTCCATTCGTGCCAGCAGTCACCAGATAGTGTCCTCCTGACGTCCCCATTGGACAGGGTCTATGTCGAGCCTTCTTGTCTATCTGCAACGCCCTGAGCTTTCCGACCTCAAGCACATCAGTCATTTCATTTCCGATCTCACGGGGTATGAGATCCTGTGTCTTCAAGTCCTGCTCCTTGATCTTCTTCTCCACCAATAACACAATGCTCAATTTGCGTGTGTTGTCTCCTCCCGTGAACTTGTATCCAGTCATCACTCCCACGACGTTGGCTATCCTCAGCAGCCGCGCTTCATACGTCTTCCTTACTTCTTCTATACTCATCCTGCTCAACAACCTATGCGGAATCTCATCTCACATACCTAGCAGGCACCAAAACTCTGGTCTACGGTCCCGTTGTGTAAATGGAATATCTCCTACTTGAGTCTTTTCACGGATAATCATTTCAAGTTCTCGGACACAGCGCTGTCAAGCAATTCAGCATCCTATGTCCGAGTAATACAGCAAAAGGCACGCTGAGAAAAGATGCATTGTGGTCTGAGATCTCATGAAAAGACGAGTGCCACGATGTCAGGGCATTGCGACTCTCTTCTTCTCAGAGGTCTAGACCTGTTTCTCAAGCTCTGTCCCTATCGCTCGAGAAACATTGTTTCCGATTTCGCGTAGAGTGGGAGATAGAAAATACTTCAGGTATGGGACATATGTTTCATTTTTTCAGGACTTCTTCTTGCAGATGCTGCTGCCCTATCGTCCTTCGATTCCATCTCGTATGTGATCCAGCTATCAACCGAGGAGTCATGACCTCTTGATTTAAGCTGGGAGTGCACAAAATCCCGTATTTCCACGGTTTCCAATATCTTGTCTGAACGGTTGGACAACGAACGTGCGATACTCCGCGCATCCTCATAGGGAGCGCCGGATTTCACAATGCTGACAACTACCTTCTCTGGCATGAATGCCTCAAGTGTGTCATCGCGTTTTCTTACCTGCATTAGATATTCCTTCTTTACTGGAATGCATCCACATTCCATATAATATTCATTTGATTAGTTTAATAAACTCTGTGATGCCCGCAAAATGAGAGTCAGAGAGATTGT
>JBHLPF010000008.1:2711-87759 GCA_048939765.1 Promethearchaeota archaeon | reverse complement strand
GCAAATGGAAACATGAAAGCTGGGATTGCCACAAGGATAGCTGTTGGATCAACCAGAAACTGAGCAGCTATCGGACCCAGCAATGTAAGGACTGCATTTCCAACCAGTGGGCCTATTCCGAAAAGGATGTATGAAGCAAGCTCAATGTATCGGTAACTCTGTTGTTCATCCCCCATGCAATCCAATGTGTTTTCAACATGCTCACTCATGTGTAGACTTCCGCTCCAAATACGCCATTAACCATAGTTAAATTCTTGGGTTTGTTCTATTAAGATAGAGACCGACTAGCTTATGAGAGACCTCAGCCACTGCAGTGTCATCGCGTGACACGGAGTCAGGAGAGTGTACAAGCACTTCGAGCCATCTGAACAGGTGTTTGTAGATAGAGAAGAGTATCTTGAATGGATGGATGGTGCGCTCAAGCGTTGCAAAGACAAACCCGTTGTGCTTCACCTACGCGGCATTGGAGGCATTGGAAAGAGCTCGCTACTAGATTACTGGACGAATAATATTGATTCCACAATTCGGTTGGACTGTCAGCAGTACTCAGAGTTCTATGCTCGCTTGAACATACTGGCAAAGGGTGCAGTGCTCCTTGGTATAGGACTCCCAAGATTTGATGTTCTTTGGCAGATTCGACAGAGATTCGTGGAGGGTGTTGAACCAGTCAGAGAAGAAGGGCGCGAATGGGCCAAGGAATTGGTCACGTTAGTCCCATTCATTGGGTCGCTAGCAAGCATAGGTAGCGCTATCAAAGCAGTGGGTACAAAAGTCACTCCCAAGCTGACGGGAAAATACAGCAGCTTGGGGAAGTGGCTGCAGGAAGTTCTCGGTAAGAATCATGTTGAACGACTTCTTGAGATTTTATGGAAGGATCCTCATCATGCGGAGTTTCTATTCATGGATGCACTGCTGGAGGATCTGAACAGCAGGAAGAATCCAGACTCCCCCCTGCTCTTTCTTTTTGACCACTTCGAATATGTTGATTCTGAAGCTGCTCACTGGCGTTATGCCGGGAATCAGATAACTGAAACTGAGCTATGGTGTGTCTTCTTGTCATCACTGTCCAATTGTGTCGGAGTCATGGCAAGTAGAAAGGCGGTAGTTGAGCCTCCAGAACACAAGATTGAGGATTCAGAACTAACCGAACTTGAGAGAGAGAGCTGCATTGAGCTTCTAGATTTGAGAGGAGTGAGAGATGCTGATCTTCAAGAAAAAATAGTCAGCGTGAGTGGGGGCAATCCATTTGTTATTGGAACACTATGCGACATGGCTGAATCGAGTTCGTTATCACTTGCCTCTGTTGAGAGTCTGCGTTCAGACACCCTTGATGAAGTCCGTTTGAAGACGTGGAGGAAACTCTTCAGTGAGGTTCGGGATCTTCAAGAACTAGTGAATCGTGCTGGCCTGCTCCCATATTTTTACCGAAACGTGATGAATACCATTGCTCCAACCATGAATATTGATCAATGGACACGAATGGTAAGTCTTAGTTTCATGAAGGACAGAGGTGATGAAACTTATGTGATGCACGACCTTGCAAGAGACCTCGTGGTTGCAGAACTTGGTGATCGTTTTCCCATACAAACGGAGGAAGTCGCCGAACTCCTAGAGAAGGCTGCAAAAGAGCAAGATGACATGAAACTTCTGGGGCTTTCCATTTCTGTACAAGGTCTATACTCCCCGGGATCTGCCCTAGAAATGGTTCTTAACATCACCGACACTCAAAGCTGGAGGGGTCAATTCCGTTCCGCTGTTGAGTTGCTTGACTCAATCAATTTTCATGGTCTGAGAGAAAGGACCATAATCTCCGTGATCAAAGCACATCATCTTGCTTGCTTAGACAGAGTTGCTGAAGCAGAACATTTGTTAAAAGAAGCGATTGATGTTCTAGAGGACCTGGCAGAATCAGATCCGGAAAGCAACAGAATCTATCTGGCAATGTGCTTCAGAATATACGGCTACTTACTAAAGGAACTTAGAAGGCCAGCTGAAGCCGAAGCAGTCTACGAGGGGGCTCTTAAGATTGCCAGAGATATAGACCCAGCAATTGTGAGGAAGAACCCCTATGTGCTTCTTCTAAATTTCCATTATAGTTCACTCTTGGTGCATTTGCATCGATTGAATAAGGCAGCAGACCTCTTGCAGCAAGCTCTGGACCTATTGGAGCATGGGATGGAACCAGGAATAGTCACTCGTGAACGGGTAGCTCATCTGAATAGGCTTGGATACGTCAATTTGCATTTAGGAAGAATGGATGAGGCTGAAGCTTGTTATAGGGATACACTTGAAACAAAGACTGAAGAATATAATGAGATTAGCAGTCTTATCGACCTAGGAGACATTCTAAGGCTGACCTCGAGACCCTTTGAAGCTCAGCATATGTTTCGAAGAGGTTTAGATTTGGTACGGAAGTGGTCGAAACGTGAAGAGGGGGTTCATCTTGTCCAAAACTTGCATGCAACTTATCTCAGGCATTATGGACTTGTATTGAGACTCCTTGGAGATTACACTGGGGCTGAAACTCATTACGGGGAGGCGCTTGAGAGAGCTAGAGCCACCGTAGTCGATGAGCCTGAATTGAATCTAGTATGGCTCTCGATGGTTCTCAATGACTTTGGAGTGCTATATTACGAAATGAGTCAGTATCCCAAGGCAGAAGAACATTATGAAGAAGCATTAGAAAACTATGAGTATCTCTCAAAAGATTGGACTGATCTTTATGAGAAGTACGTTGCTTGGGCATTGAATAACTACGCAATCCTTCTCCGAGAAACGGGTAATGAATCTAAAGCTCGCAAATTCTATTCCAGAGCACTCGCCATTAGCAGAGAGCTGGCTCAGAACTATCCTGAGAATATATTCCATTCTCATCTTTTGGGAATTGTATTGAACAATCTAGGTGTCTTGCACAGGAAAATGAATGAGAATGATGAAGCAGAAGAGGCTCTGTGTGAGGCACTAGAAGTCAGACAAGAACTAGCTGAGAAGACTCCGGGTGTCTTTCTCACCAGCATGGCTACAACCCTCAATAATCTTGGAGTTCTGCTGTCTTCTGCAAATAAGCTCCCTGAGGCTCAAGAAGTATCTTTGAAAGGATTAGAGATACGACGAGAACTAGCCAAGAAATCGCCAGAGATGCACAATGGTCGTCTAGGATTCGTTCTTAGCAATCTTGGCAATATATACAAACTGTCTGGTGAAATCTCGAGAGCTGAGAAATGCTATGAAGAAGCCCTCGGCATCCTGGAGGATTTGGCAGCAAGAGTGCCTTCAGTCTATCAGCGATATGTCACAATCATTCTATCGAACTTGTTGCTTTTCTATGAGCAACAAGGAGAAGCAGAGAAAGCTGAATCAATCAAAATGAAACTGGAAGGGCTCGGGTCAAGCATTATTGCTGGACAGGAAACGTGGATGGAAGAAGAGGATACAGAGGCGGATGCATTCTAATGATTCATCCCTTCTTAAGAAAAGCGACCGACTAGCTTATGAGAAAGCTCAGCTAATGCAGCACATTGCGTGTGAGAGGTCAGGAGTGTGTATAAACACTACGAGTCATCCGAGGATGTATTCGTGGACAGAGAGGAACATATCGAATGGATGAATGATGCCCTTGCGAGATGCATGAAGGAGAGTGTGGTCCTCCACCTGAAAGGCATTGGTGGAATTGGAAAATCATCCTTGCTGAATTATTGGATCAACACTCATGAAAAGTCAATTCGATTGGATTGTTATCAGTATTCAGACTTCTTTCAGCGTTTGAATATTCTGGCAAAAGGAGCAGTGCTCCAAGGAGTCAAGCTGCAAAGATTCGACATCCTTTGGCAGATACGTCAACGTTTTGTTGAAGGAGTTGAACCTGTTAGAGAAGAAGGAAGAGCCTGGGCAAAAGAAGTGGTTATGGCTATTCCATTCATAGGTTCTTTAGCATCCATAGGCAGCGCAATAACTGCAGTCGGCTCAAAGGTCACTCCGAAGCTGAAAGGGAAATACGGCACAGTGGGGAAATGGCTTCAGGAACAACTTGGCCAGAATCACGTTGAAATGCTTCTAGAGATTCTTTGGAAAGAACCTCGTCGAGCAGAATTCTTGTACCTTTCTGCATTTTTGGAGGATATCAATACTAGAGATAATTCAAGTAGTCCGCTGCTTTTCCTCTTTGATCATTTTGAGCATGTGGATGATGAGAATACCTTATGGAAGTATAAGAAGAGCAGAATTAATGAATCAGAGCTCTGGACCATATTCCTCTCTAACCTCTCAAATTGCGTAGGTGTATTAGCAAGCAGAAAGTCAGCGGCAAAAGTTAAGCCCGTAGAAGTTGAGGAAACCGAGCTTTTGGAGTTGAATAGAGAAAGCTGCATCGAAATGCTCGAGTTTCAAGATGTCACTGATGAGAGGCTTCAGGAAAGAATTGTGAGCGTCAGCGGAGGAAATCCCTTCGTGATTGATGCTATCTGTGATATGATAAACACCAGCGATGTGTCAGTATCTGACATCGAAAGTCTCCGAGCTGACAACCTCGCAGAGGTTCGATTGAAGGTTTGGAGGCGTCTATTCAGTCATGCTGCAGGGTTGTCTAGTTTCATTAATCGTGCAGGAATAGTTCCGCATTTCGATGATAGGATTATGGGGATAGTTGCTCCAGAAATGACTCCAGATATCTGGGATCGACTCAAGCGATTGAGTTTCGTCAGGGAGCGAGATGACAAGACCTGGGTCCTTCACGAACTTGCTGAAGATCTCGTAATAGCTGAACTCGGAGAGAAACTGAGTAGCCTGGCGTTTCAGGTAGGCAAGTTTCTAGAAGACGCCGGATGGGCGGAAGCTGATCACGAACTTCTAGGTTTAGCTATGTCAGTTTATGCTCTTGCTGATGAGATTGATACTGAGATAAGAATCGATAACACCGTTAACAGTCTTCTTTTTCAATGGGATGTATCGGATACAATGAAATTCCTGAGGGCCATCGAAACTACATCAGAAGTCGTTTTGATCAAAAAAATCTCGTGGATAGGTTATGTCTACTCTTGTATATATAGACATGCTGAAGCAGAAGATGAGATTCGAAAGGCTCTAGGAATGGCTAAGGAGCTTGCTCAAAGGGGGCCTCCTGAAAGCGCACTGCATCTTGGAATGATGCATTGGTTTCATGCTCGTTTCTACCAGAACGCCGACCAGATGTACAAATCAGAGGAATCTTTTCAAAAGGCTCTGGAGATTCTCAACAATCTCAATCTAGCTGATGACAAGAAACGATACGTGAAGGAACATTGGATTCACGGCACGTACAATGATATGGGAAACCTGCTTCTGTCATTGTACCGTTTGAAGGAAGCCGAGGATTCCATCAGAAGGGCTATAGAACTGGCTGAACTCCACTCAAATGATATTCACTATACTTCCAATACGCAAGAAGGGAAATCATTTGTTTACTATTCGCAAAGCTTTCTTGCCCAAGTTCTCCTTATGTCAGGAAAGTATCTTGAAGCAGAGAAGTTACTAATAGAGATTCTTGAGGCCTGTGAAGAAAAAGTCGTAGAGGATTTAGCACTTGACCGACTCGCAATGGCTTTGAGCCTTCAGCATAGATATGAAGATGAATTAGAAGCTGGAAAGAAGCGGTTCAATGTGATTGAAGGTCTTGCCTGGAAGGATTCTGAGCATGATAGTACGATAATCATGAATATTCGCCTATTGCCGGTCCCATATATGAAGAACGGGCAATACAAGAAAGCAGAGAAGATCTTCAATGAGATAATTCCAGCATTTAGAAAGCTGTATGAAGAAAAGACATCAATTTCTGGAATTCTATCTAATTCACTACGCAACTTTGCAGTTTTTTTGGCATTATCAGAAAGAATGCATGAGGCAGAATCCGCAATCCATGAATCACTAAGTATGCTTGTAGAACTTGCGGAAACTTACCCTGAAGCATATACAGAAAAGTTGGCAGCCGTGCAAAGCAACATCGGCGTTATCTATTCGCATCTAGGGAAGCCCACCAAGGCATTGGAATCGCTTCAAGAGGCGTATAACAATGCTAGAGATATTTCTCTCAAGTATCCGGAGGCCGTTTCATTGGCAGAGGTTTATGGAATTGTAGCCAATAACCTGGGAGCCTTCTACTTGAGGACTAGTCAGCTGGAAGACGCCGAGATGGTGTTCAATGAAGCTAGCGCTATGCTAAACGAGAGAGCATCTCTATCTCCTGAGATGTTTCTTCCGCATATCGCTACCACTTTGATGAATACTGGTGTTCTTCTGAGTGAAACGAATCGAATGTCAGAGGCCGAGTCCCAATTCAAGGAAGCACTAAAGATTCGCAGAGACTATGTTGGGAAAGCTGAGAAGTTTTTCCTTCCGAGAGTTGCATCTGCCCTCAACAATCTAGGCATATACTACAGAAGAACTGGCAAAGCTGATGATTCCGAGAAGGCCCACACTGAAGCTCTCAGCATCATTGAGAGCTTTGCTCAAGCTGCACCGAGAGTTCACCGATCGCAACTAATTTTGATTCTAGGCAATCTACGCGTTCTCTATTCGACCATTGAGGATTCGTCTGGTGTTGAGAGAGTTGATGCCAAGCTCAGAGAATTAGGGATTAGGGACCCTGCTACCGAAGAAACGTGGTCAGAGAATATGGAGTATCTACAGGGGTACTAGCCAAAGCACCATCGAGCTTATTTGATACCCTAGCTTATTCAGTCCATTGCGTGTGAGGTTAGGAGTGTGTACAAGCACTACGAAACATCCGATAACGTATTCGTGGACAGAGAGGAGCATATCGAATGGATGAACAAGGCTCTTGAGAGATGCAAGAAGAAGAGTGTCGTGCTCCACCTAAAAGGGATTGGTGGTATCGGGAAGTCATCACTCCTAAATCACTGGGTCAACACACATGAGAAGACCATTCGTCTGGATTGCGAACAATACACCGAGTTCTATCAACGCCTGAACATTCTCGCTAAAGGAGCGGTCCAGCTGGGAGTCAAACTCGATAGGTTTGACATCCTTTGGCAGATTCGCCAACGTTTCGTTGAAGGTGTGGAACCAGTCAAAGAAGAAGGGCGTCAATGGGCAAAGGAAGTTGTCATGGCAATCCCTTTCATAGGGTCTCTTGCAAGTATCGGGAGTGCGATAAATGCGGTTAGTTCCCAGGTCGCCCCCAAACTGAAGGGTAAGTATAGTACGGTTGGAAAGTGGCTCCAAGAAACGCTTGGCAAGAACCACATCGAACAACTTCTCAATATCCTCTGGAAAGATCCAAGTCGTGCTGAATTCTTGTATTTAGAGGCTTTTCTGGAGGATATCAATAACCGAAGTGATTCCAATGCTCCAATCCTCTTCCTACTGGATCACTTTGAGTATGTTGATGATACCAAAGCTCAATGGAAGTATCAAAGAACAAAGATAAACGAAACACAGCTCTGGACCATCTTCCTTTGCAACCTAGCAAATTGCGTTGGCGTGTTAGCTAGTAGACGGGCAGCTTCTGTTAGCAAACTGATCAATGTTGAGGAATCTGAACTCTTGGAGCTGGACAAGGATAGTTGCTTCGAGATGCTTGAGCTACAAGACACCACTGATAAACAGCTCCAAGAACGGATTGTGAGTGTCAGTGGTGGAAATCCTTTCGTCATCGATGCAATCTGTGACATGATTAACACAAGCGAGGTTTCTATTTCAGACATAGAGGGTCTTCGAGCTGATACGCTAGCAGAGGTTCGATTGAGGGTATGGAGAAGACTATTCAGCCAAGCTAAGGGACTGCAGAGTCTGATTAACCGTGCTGGTATACTTCCTTATTTCGATGAACGTATCATGCGCGTCATTGCTCCAGAGATGACTTTGGATGGCTGGGATCGTCTGAGAAGTTTAAGCTTCACAAAACTGCGTAGCGATGGTTCATTCGTCCTACACGACCTTGCAGAGGATTTGGTTCGTGCGGAGCTTGGCGATAATCTTGGCAATTTGGTAGATGAGGTGTCAGATCTTCTTGAGAAGAAATGCAATGAAGAAGGGGATTTTAGACTGCTTGGATTAGCGGTTTCTGTTCAAGCACTTGCGTCGGAAAAAGAGGCCATGGCAAGAGCCGCTTCCATTGTCTTCGACCTATTATGGAATTTAGCCTATTCAGACACTCTAGTGTTTCTGGATGCAGTTGCAATCACCACAAGGGAAGGCTACGCGATTGTGCAGGGACTGAGAGGAGACGTTCTGACATGGTTGAACAGATTGGCAGACGGAGAACATTCTCTTCTCACTGCCATTGAGATATTCGGAGAGTCCGGAGAGAAGATCCCAGATGAACTATTGGTGCATGAGGCACAAACACTACGTGCCTATGGCGGCCTGCTTAATAGGACGCAAAGAACCTCGGAGGCAATAGATACTCTCCAAAAGTCTGTCAACATCTACAAGAAACTTGACGAGAAGACTCTGAGTTTCCGGATAGAATACATGGCACGAGCCGTTCTATGGCTTGGTGTCTTTCTGATTCAGGTTAGTAGACTAGAAGAAGCCGAGATGGCCATTCGAGAAGCGTATGAGCTTTTCGAGAGATCCAAAGCCACAGCATCCTACATTCCTGCAAGAGGCATTATACCTTCACTTCGCTTTCTCAGCATGGTACAAGTCTTTGTGGGCAAGGTTTCAGAAGCGGAGGAGAATCTCCGAGCCGGCCTAGAATTCTCCAGAACGATAAGCAAAGAACGACCAGAGTTTGAGGTGAGTGTGGCAATGTACTGCAAGGACCTTGGTGAACTCATGAGTAGGAAGGGCAGACCGTATGAAGCAATCGATCTGATCAGAGAAGCAAACCAGCTGACAAGCGAATTTGACAAGAAGGAACCTGAGGCGTGGCGGGAACCTCTGCTAATAGGACTAATTACGCTGGCACTCACCCTATCTAATATTGGTAGACTCGACGAGGCTGAAGAAAAGTATCGAGAGGCGCTAGTGATGTCAAGAAAACTTGCTGAGGAGATTCCTGATGTATTCTTGCCATTCCTAGCTTCAACTCTCTGTGATTATGCAGTTCTACTCAAGCGGACTAATCTGGCCTCAGAGGCTGAAGGATCATGTCGCGAGGCTCTCAGCATACATAGAGAACTTGTCGCCAACTCTCCAGGCGTATATCTGATGCCGATGGCTTGGAATCTCAACAATTTCGCTGTAATTCTCAGACAAACTGGCAGAATCTCAGAGGCTCAAGAGGCCTATCAAGAATCACTTGATATCGCAAGGGGGATTGCCTTCGAGGCTCCAGAGGCTGTCTATCTGACTGACCTATTAGCCACCATCCTCAACAATTTCGCCGTTCTTCTCAGACACACTGGGGAAATATCGGAGGCGAAGAAATACATTCAGGAGGCTTTGGAACTCAGGAAACAACTTGCTCAGAAGTCTCCTGAGCTCTTTCTGCACCGAGTCGCTACTACCCTCAACAATCTTGGTATACTATTGTTCGAAACGGGCAAGATCTCGGAGGCCGAAGATGCATTTAGAGAGGCACTCGAGCTGCGTAGAGAACTCGCCAAAAAGTCGCCAGAATTGTACCAGTCTAGTGTCATGATGACACTCAGCAACCTCGCTATCCTTCTCAAACAGACTGACCACACGTCGAATGCAAAGGATCTCTATCAGGAAGCAATCAAAATCGGAGAAGATCTAGTATTACAATCACCAATGGCTCATCAGCATGAACTGACAAGAACTCTCTGCAATTACGCACACCTCCTATCAGACATCGATAGCAGAGACCTTCTGCAGAAGACTATGGCGAGATTGAATATGCTCGGTATTGAGGTTCTTCCTGCGAGTGAAGAGTGGTCAGAGGAAGAGGAGCTGGAGGTGGATCCTCTAAAGGTAATGTGAATCATCCAAGAATGGATGATAACCGACTAGAAGAGAACTACCGATTCCTTTATGCCTACAGCATCGCTATAATCTACGGTTGAACAAAAGGCATGCCTAACATCAGCACGAAGGAACAGCTCTTGTTGCCCGAAGGAACGGAGTCACATCTACCGAAAAAGATCTCAATTTCATATGGTTTCTGGTTGAAGCTCCTGATTATAGTCTGTATTCTACTATTCGTTCCATCTGAGATTCACTATAGGGAGGAATTCAGGGCGGCTGTGCCATACTACTATTCTTCAATAAACTCTGTCTTCATGTATTATTCCATATGGCAGGATGCTGGGGGTTTTGACATCTTGACCATAGAATCTCAGTTCATCGAGCCCATCACCCTAATCTCAGCGATTATCATATTGCTTCCAGCCATCTATCTAAATCGCAAGTTGAGAAATCGTCCAGCTAATGCACCACTTCTGAGGCTTGGTCTGACAGCCATTCTCGCCACCATTCTTCTCACACTCTGGTTTGTTGAAGCCTATCCCCTCTTCAACTTTCCCTGGGCCATTGAGTCAATTCCTTCTAGGAGTCTTTTGAACTTGGGAACGATGGCTATCATCATCCTTATTCTCCTGCCTCTATTCTCCCGAGAAGCCTTCCTTTGGCGCGAAGAAAGATTTCCAGAAGAAAGGAAAGTCCCTAGAACCAGATTTCCTTGGCTAAGCAGATACTCACTTGCAGGCTATGCATGGGGATTGATGACATTTTTGATCCCATTTATGGTGATTATCCGGCTCTACGACTTCAATTCATTCTCCTTTCGCTATGAATCACCGCTATACATCTTCGGACTGGATGGTGGAGTTGGGATTCCCTTGCCAGGGAATCCGAATAACTGGTTGATAATATCCTTAGATGTATATCAGGTGCTTGATATTGTGAGTGTTCTCGTAGTGAGCGCTTTACATATTGTCTTTGCTTTTCATGTCCTAAGGTTTCTTCGGGGTATGACATCTCAGAAGCGAGTTATTCAGCTAGGGATACTAAGCATGCTTGCTCCGCTCATGTATCATATTGTGGCCGCTGCAATTCCAATATCTGGGGACAACTACGCCTATCCAATTCCAATACCCGCTGTCCTAATCATTGGAATACTGGCAACAAAGATGATTAAACCAAACGGGACATGGATTGGAGCTGAGGAATCTTGGGAGGATGGTGCAAGTGTCCAATTTTCTCGTTTCTACTACTTCAAGAGCAAGCTGAGGAACTTCTTGAGAAGACGTTCCAAATCGGCGACCGCATAGTGCCAGCACACTTATATCTAAGTAGAATTCTACGTAGTAGGACACTACCTACTGAGGTGTTGAAGGATTAGCATCAGGCCTTTCCTACCTACAGGCGGAAAGCTCACGCCAATGCAACTTCTTATTTTCATCCAGCTCCTTGAAGGGCCCAAGTATGGATATGAGATCCTGACTAATCTCCGTGACACGTTTGAAGGAGTATGGGTCCCAAAGACAGGTACACTCTATCCGGCGCTCAAGTCACTAGTGAAAAAGGACTTCATCTCGGAGAAGACCGTCGAGGAAACCACATATTATAACCTAACAAAGAAGGGGCTTGATTACGTACGTGACACAAGAGAGTTCGTAAAGGAGTATGTGCTGTTCAATTATCAGTTCATGACCGTGGCAGCGGAGAAACTTCCAGCAGAATTCATGATGGATTTGCTGGTTAGCTTGCAGGAATTGGGGATTGAGGACATTGTTCCTCAGAGAACAATCATTGATGCAATTAGGAGCATTCCCGACCTCGAGGTTCAGAGGGAGCTCCTGGAACTGAGAAAGAGAGTTCTCCTAAACAGGGTGGGCGTGATCAGAAAGGAACTGCGATTGATTGACGACGAGAGTCGGAAGAAGAGAAAAGGGTGAGATTGTGGCAGTACACAAATACGACGTGGTCATTGTTGGGGCAGGCCCCGGAGGATCGATAGCGGCAAAGGAAGCCGCTGAAAAGGGCCTCAAGACCATATTCTTCGAAAGAGGGAGGAAACCCGGAGAAAAGAACTCGTCTGGATGTGGCTTGGGACCTCGGATGTGGCTTGACTTTGACATCATGAAAGAATTGACGCCTGAGGCATGCCCCTCTATGCGAGCAGGTGCGGCTGCTCGTAATTATTTCGTAAACTCTGACAATATTGTTGCGGGCTATGTCATGACCCGGCCTACCGAGTCAGTCTCATATGAACCTGCAAAGAGCTTCATCACAATGAACGTGTATCGAAGTGACTTTGATCCTTGGTTGGCTCAATTTGCCACTCAAGTTGGGGCAGAACTCAAGACATCCACTCTCATCACGGGGCTCATCAAGGAGAATGGAAAGGCGAGCGGAGTTATTGACGAAAAAGGCGAGAAGTACATGGGTATCGTGATAGGGGCTGATGGAGCGTTTTCAACTGTGGCACGAGAAAGCGGTCTTAGATCACGATGGGCGCAGGAGAATGTCACATTGACAGCCCAGTACGATTTTCATGTGGATCCTGGGAAGATAGATGACATCATGGGTGACGAGGCACTTGCTGTGTGGTGGTCAGCGACATTTCCTGCAGCGTATCAAGTCTTCTTCAACGACGGGTTCCACATTGGCTTCGGCAACTGGATGAGATGGTGGGATAAGAACCCGCTCTATTATCTCAATCAGGTGCTGAGTCTGAAATACTTCCAGCGGCTAATGAAAATTCTCGATGCAGAGCCCCGTGAGTTTCAGGCGCATTTGCTTCCATGGCAGGGCTATCCAAAAGAAACGCACACTGACAACGTGATATTGATTGGCGATGCAGGTGGCTTCCCCTGTCCGCTTGAAGCCGAAGGAATCTATCCTGCTATGATTACAGCTCGCGCGGCTATAGAAACTGCTGCTGAAGCAATATCAGAGGGCGATACATCAAAGGAGTTTCTATCGCGATTTGACACAAAGTGGAAGGCAACCAGTGTGGGGGAGGAATTTGAAACTGGTCCCGAGCTTGCCAGCATATGGAAGGCTCTTCCGTTCAGTCCAAGGAAGACCATGAGCTGGTTTGTGCCATTATTAATGGAGATACTAGGAGGGATTATTGATTGGTCACAGCCGCATGCGAAACGAGTACGAGAAGTTGCTAGAAGAATCAAGCACTATCTCCCAATAGCCGCTCCCTTCATTCTGAAAGAGGTTCTGCCTCTGCTATCCGCAATACTTGGGGATAAAATGGACCTCCTTACAGACCCTGCGAAGCTCATAGAGTCAATGCCTGAGCTTGAGGCCGCAATATCGCAGGCATTCGCATATGACGAGGAGGGCAGCGAATGAAGAAGATCAGAGTTGAAGAACTCGTTAATAGAGTGCCTGGCACAGGTGATTTCATCAGCATTGACAAAGAGAGGTGTACTCTCTGCGGTCGCTGCCTAATTATCTGTGTCATGAATTTATGGAAGAAGAAAGGAAAATCAGTATACATTGTTGATGATTATCAATCGAAATGTCTGGAGTGTGCCGCGTGCTATCAAGTATGTGATGATGGAGCGATTGGCTTCCAGTATCCTGTTGGCGGTACCGGCATCGTGTTTGAGAGGGGTTAGAGAACATAGAATGCAGGGAGGACCAAGAAGCATTGGACAAGCAAATCATGGATAGATTGGCAGCCATCGTTGGAGAGAACCATATCATCACAGATCAAGCTGAAATGTATGAATACTCTGGTAATCCAGCATGTGTTGTCAAGCCTACTAAGACTGAACAAGTGCAGCAGATTGTACAATTTGCAAATGAACATAGAGTCCCAATAGTTCCGCTGAGTTCTGGATCACCCAGGTTGCGTGGCCAATCATCTGCCAAAGGCGAGGACACCATAGTTGTTGACCTTCGGAGAATGAATAGGATTCTCAGAGTGGACAGCAAAAACCGAGTGACTATGGTTGAACCTGGTGTCACTTTCCGTGAACTGATACATGAACTCGACAAGCATGGTCTGCAGCCTCTTATGCCTCTGCTGCCCAAGTCATCGCAGTCAGTCTTAGCCAGTGCCTTAGACCAAGAACCTATCGCAACTCCGCGGTTCCATTGGGACTCTCCAGACCCTCTCCTTTGCACAGAGGCAATCTTCGGAAATGGCGAGTTGTTTAGAACAGGTTCAGCTGCTGGCCCAGGCACTCTAGAGGAGCAATGGGCCTCAGGGCAAGCTCAAAAGAATCCTATGGGGCCATCGCAATTCGATCCATACAGGATAATCCAAGGGTCTCAAGGCACAATAGGCGTTGTCACGTGGGCTACAATGAAGTGTGAATTCAAGCCAAAGTATACCCGGCTTATGCTAACATCGTCTGAGAATCTGGAGGACTTGTTCGATTTCACCTATGCTATGCTTCGGCGAAAGCTTGCCGACCATCTCTTCATTATGAATGCACTCAGCCTGTCGTCGGCCATTAATCTGACTCAGGAAGAGATTGAAGCAATGAAGCGAAGTCTACCTGAATGGATACTAGTTCTTAGCTTCGCTGGGAGAGGAATACTTGCTCAAGAAGAGCTTGATTACAGAGTGGCGGACTCGCTGGATATTGCTGAAGCAAATGATTTGTCTCTCGCTGAAAGCCTCGACAATATTACCGCCGAAGAAGTCGAGAGGATCATAGGATGCCCTTGTCCAGAGAAATACTGGAAGCTCCGGCATAGAGGGGCTTGCAAAGAAGTCTTCTTCCTCACAACACTCGATCTGACAGGTCACCTATACTCTGAGTTTCTTAATGCTTCAAGAGAGAATGGATTTCCAGGAGATAGCATAGGCGTATATCTGCAGCCCACAATTCAAGGGACTAACACGCATTGCTTCTTTGACATCCACTATGATCCTGAGGATGCAACTCAATCTCAGGCAGCTGAGGCTCTCTTTCAAAATGGTAGCAGGCTCTTAATGGACAAGGGGGCATATTTCAGCAGGCCAGTTCCAGCTATTGCTGAGTCTGTCTTTTCACATTCATCACATGAAACCACCTCAGCGATGAAGCGAGTGAAATCGATCTTCGACCCCAATCTCGTGATGAGTCCTGGCAATCTATGTTTCAAGGAGGTGCAGGAATGACCCTTGGCGAGTTTGAAGATATGATGGACAGTTGCGTCCGTTGCTCCAAGTGCAAATTCCTGCCGCAGCTACAGATCAAGAGCAAGAGGTTCTCACACATCTGCCCTTCGATAGAGTACTACAACTTCCATGCATATTCGGGAGGGGGGCGGATGATAATGGCAGATGCACTACACAAAGGACGAATCGAGTTCTCACAGGACTTGCTGGATGTTCTTTATAGATGCACTAACTGTGGAGGCTGTGAGGTCTCTTGCAAGTGGGTATATGACCTTGAACCGAATGAGGTCATCCATGAGCTTAGGGTCAAAGCGGTGGAGTCAGGCGCTGGGCCAATGCCCAAGCACAAGAAGTACATCGAGCTGGTGGAGAGAAACCAGAATCCCTACGGAGAGGATGTAGAGAAGAGGCCTTCATGGCTCACCGATGATGTGCAGACTAATGAGAACTCGTCCACAATCTATTTCGTGGGTTGTACGGCTGCATACCGCAGAGAGGAGATTGCTCTCTCAACTGCGCGTGTATTGAATGCAGCAAAAGAGGACTTTCGAATTTTGGGCTCAGATGAATTCTGTTGCGGAAGCCCAGTCTATAGATTGGGTGACAGAGGCAAGGCAATTGAGATAATGAAGAGCAATGTGGAGCTATTCAAAGAACATGGAGTCAAGACGATCATCACGAGTTGTGCTGGCTGCTACAATATGTTGGCGATCGAATACCCGCGCTTCGTTGAGAGCAATTTTGAGGTCATCCACATCTCACAATTGCTAGAGTCGCTAATTGCAGAAGGAAGACTAAATCTCAAGCATGATGTCCCGTTGAAAGTCACCTACCATGATCCATGCCATCTGGGTAGAATGGCAGAGTCCTACGAACCGTATGAGGGGGACAAGATTGAGATACTCTCTCAGGTCTACATCTGGGATCCACCAAAGCAAGAACGACGAGGTGCCGAAGGAGTGTATGATGCTCCGCGAAATGTGCTGAAGCAGATTCCTGGTGTGGAACTCGTTGAGATGGAACGAATCCGGGAGTACTCCTATTGCTGCGGTGCTGGAGCAGGAGTCAAGGCAGCCTATCCAGAATTTGCACTCTGGACAGCCAATGAACGAGTATATGAAGCAGAGTGTACAGGTGCCGAGGCTCTTGTTTCAGTGTGTCCCTTCTGTAGCACGAATTTCAAAGACAGCCTCAGCAATAGAGAGAGTCCATTGGAGTACTTCGACCTGACAGAATTAGTACTGAAGAGTTTGGAGGGAGGTGACTAGATGCTGGAAGACAAAGTCTACAATGCTCTTGAACAAGTAGTTGGAGGACCTAACATAACTAGAGCTCCAGCCATATTGGACACCTATGCTTTCCAATGGTGCTTTGAAGTAGAGAAAGCCCAACGAGGAGAGGAACCCTCTAGATTCGGTACCAGGCCTGTTGCAGTTGTACTTCCAAAGACAACCGAGGAAGTTCAGTCCATAGTGAAAATCTGCAATGAACACGCTGTCACATTCAAAGCCTATAGCACCGGAATGGGACCATGGGCCGGGGTTTCG
The DNA here is from genome assembly GCA_048939765.1 of Promethearchaeota archaeon. Classification (GTDB taxonomy): domain Archaea; phylum Asgardarchaeota; class Thorarchaeia; order Thorarchaeales; family Thorarchaeaceae; genus SMTZ1-83. The sequence continues at coordinate 71,235 of JBHLPF010000008.1, read as the reverse complement.
AAACCAAGATCAATTCAGATCGACCTACGCAGAATGAACAGAATCATTGAGATTGACTCCAAGAACATGTATGCTGTCGTAGAACCGTATGTGACAAATGCTGAATTACAGGCTGAGTTGTTCCGGTATGGTCTGATGCACCATGCTCAGGGTGCCGGACCCCAGACCTCCCCGCTAGCAAGCCATACCTCATTTGTAGGTCCCGGATTCACTTCTCCCTATACAGGATTCAGCGGCCGGAATCTTCTGGGTGCCGAGTGGGTGGCTCCAACTGGGGATCTCCTTAGATTGGGCTCCTATGACCATACAGGAAAATGGTTCACCGGAGACGGTCCGGGATTCAGTCTAAGAGGAGTAATCAGAGGATGGTTGGGTGCATATGGTGGACTTGGTGTGTTCGCTAAGGCTGCAATCAGACTGTTTTCCTTCCCCGCTCCAAGGGACTGGAAATGGAAGATCTCTGGTACTATACCTCATTATGAATGGGAGGTTCCACCATACTGGAAGCTCCTGGTACTCAACTTCCAGGATTGGAAATCCTTCGAAGGTGCATTCTATGAGGTCAATGCATCCGATGCAGTCATGATGGCAACGGCCTCCTCAGCTGAAGGGCTTGCGGCCCTCTTTACAGATACTAAGATGGAAGCCATTGAAGCGATCTTTGGAGGGCTTCTTGAGAGAGCCAAGAGATACTTCATTGTACTCATTGCAGCTCACACTGAGAGAGAGTATAACTATCGACTCAAGCTCATGAGAGCGATAATGGAGAAGCACGGCGGTGAGGACCTCATCGATGATGGTCTCATCACACCACGAACATCGCATTTTGCTGAATCCATCAGAAACATGCTTGGCGGCCATGCGTTCAGGTTCTCCAATTGTTTTCAGAGCACACATGGTGGGATGGACACAATTGCCTTAGCTGTTAGGATTTCACAGGTAAACCAACCCATCAAAGACAAGTATATCGAGAAGGGAGTCATAGGAGATGACCGCGGTGAAGGCGTGTGGATAACCGCATATGAAAGCGGACACATGGCGCATCAAGAGGTCCCGACGGTCTACGATGCGGCATCAAAGGAGTCATGCCTTGGCTACGCAGAGTATCAGGATGAATGCAACGAAGTGGACCTGAAGAACGCTCTTGGCATGCCTTTCTTTGTAGTGGGCGACTCAGTCCACGATTTCTATGGACCGCGAACTATGGACTATCCACGATGGCTCAGAAGGATTAAATCGGCCTTTGACCCGAATGGGGTTTCTGATTCATCCCATTATATCTCAGCAACAAAAGATACAAACTAGGAAGTGAAGCATTGACATTCTTTGAGAGCAAAGAGCAATATATCAAAGTCTTTGAGACATTCTGGTCTCGTGCAATCAAGATTCAAGACGTCTATGACAAGCTCCTCGAATCAAAGGTCCTCGTGAGATTCGAAGTGACACAGCCTGATGTCACAATGGTCATAGATTTGAAGAATGAAGGACCTGATGGACAAATTGGTACATTGACATTCGAGGCAGGAAATGAAGAGCCTGACATTGTTGTATCCAGCAAGTCAGATGTGACAAACAAGTTCTTTCAGGGCAAATTGAGGACTTCAGTGGCAATCGCCAAGGGCGATGTGAAACTCAAGGGATCCGTGACAAAAGCCTTGGGTCTGATTGGCAAGATCAAACCACTTGAAGCTGTTTACATTGAAGTACTAAAGGACTTGGGATACGATCAGCTTCTGATGTAGGTTCCTCCGCATGGCACAACAATAGCTAATGCGAAGGAACTATTAGCAGGGCACTCTCCCCTCTCACCCGCTGGCAGGACTCATTTTGGAGATTGCATTCCTGACAGTGGTTGTTCACAACCACTCTGTGTATAAAATAAGAAAATTCAAATTTCTGATTCTATCCTACTGACATCTTAAGCAAATAGTCATCAGGTGTGAGTTCTATGTTTATTGGACATTACGGTATAGCCTTCGCACTGAAGAGATATGCTCCCAAGACTTCACTTAGGATTATATTCATTGCTACCCAATTGGCGGAAATGCAATTGTTGCACTCCCAAGACTTCAACAGTCATTCTATGGCTACATTGATGACGAGGAGCTATTCTTTCAACGCGCCGAAAAGAAAGTCTTCCATGAACTAGGGCATGTGTTGTGACTTAGACACTGCTCCAAGCATTGCATCATGCTCTTCTCCAACTCGTTAGCAGATACTGAAAACAAACCAGGAAACTACTGCACAGACTGTCTTCAGCGACTAGAGTTAGAGTGAAGAATTCGACATTCATCTACACGATGGTCTACGTTATAATCTAATTGAGTCTATGATTACCGAACAGTTCAAATCAAAGTAGTAATCCTGAATTATTATTCAAGTTGGTGAATTGGAGGCAATCTCATTGTTTATTGGTCACTTTGGTGTGGCTTTCGCTCTGAAGAAATATGTTCCCAAAACATCTCTTGCTCTCCTTTTCATAGGTGTCCAATTAGTGGATATCATCTTCGATACACTATTTACTTTGGGGTTTGAGCATGCACAAATCGTACCCGGCTTTACCGAGGCCAGCCCCTTTGATCTTTATGACTACCCCATCTCTCACAGTCTTCTGGGATCAATACTATGGTCTATAGTAACATTCCTTGCTGTTCGTTACATCCCTCTATGGCATGCAGAAGATACTTCCTATAGACAAAGACTTGCGCTCGTAATGAGCTTGGCAGTCCTTTCACACTTCTTCCTGGATTTTCTTGTTCATACTCCAGATTTACTGCTGATCCCTGGGCTTGATATCAAGGTCGGACTAGGACTCTGGAACAGCATCATTGTTTCAACTGCAGTGGAACTTGCCATACTTATTGTCGGATGTTTGATGTATATCAGGACAGCTCCCAAAGGAACAGAACCTGTTGGTAAGTATGGGATGCCCATATTTATGATAGCACTTGGCATCATCACTGTAATCACTCCGTTTAACACCTATCCAGATTTTCAGTCAGGAGTAATAGAAGGATCAGTTATTCTTACCGTCTTGATATTGGTAGCATGGTGGTTAGATAAGAAAAGATACACCACCTTCTAATTATGGTGTTAAATGAGTCACGAGAAAGTGCATGAATTATTCAGGATAATCATCGAGAGAGGTGTTCAAAGTCAGTCCAGATGGTGTTCATCCGCGTTCATTTCGGAACTTCATACGCCACATGTGAAGGAACCATAAGCAAGGCGCTCTCCCCTCTCGCCCGCGGGCAAGACTCATGCAAGTGGTAGTTCAAGATGCATTTTGAAGAGCCGGACGAAGACTCATCCAAAACCTTCGGAAACACCTTGCATGAAGGGACTAAGGTAGTGATTGCCTTCAATAGAATATGTAAGCTGCTTAGTATTCACTTTCCATCCATCTCTGAAACCTTCTCATCATATGCGTGTATGAGTTGCTCGCTTGATAGTGCATTCTCAATCATCGTGGCAGCAGACTCCTTGTCCTCAACCTCAAAGATCACCTTCTTGTAGCGCTCATGGTCAAGGTTAATTGTAATGCAACTCTCAGGGTCGTGCATTTCAAAGAACATCTCTCCTTCCTTGGACAAGAATCGTCCATCCTTGACATGATGTGGAATGCTGGTGCCAGCCAGCTTCATTGTTTTGAAGGCATTCCAAGGAATAGTTTCGGTAGAGACAGATAATATGTGTTTGAAAGGGATGTGGATACTTCTCTTGATGCTGAGTATCTCATCGACACCGTGTATCTCCAGAACGACATCTTCACCTTCGATTCTTACTGTTCCTGACAATTAACTCACGGGAGAAAAAAGGAGTATCAGAAAATAAGACTTAACGTATAGCAAAGTAACAAACTTGGATTGTAAACCCAGATTCCGTCGAGTATATGACAGAAAGTACTATTTTCCGAATATTGTCGAAAATCTGTGGTGACCTTGACCACAGTTGACCCTACTAGCCCTATGCTTAAAATTGCCCTATCGACTGCGAGATCCCAGTATGAGTTTTTCAAGAATATTGCCGAAGAGTCTGAGATGGAAGAGGTCAAGACACTACTAATCCATCTCGCCGAATCTGAGTCACGATTGATTGACAAAATACAGCACATGATGGTGACAGGAATTGTTGATGAGCTAGAAGAACTCAATGCATCTGATGACACGGTTCCTGATCCAACACCATTTGATTCATCTAGAGCTCAAACAGATCCAAGAATTTACGTCTGTAATCAGGTGCTGGAAAAGGGCATCAAGACATATACATTATATCTGAAGCTGGCAACGCGGGCGAGGTCATCAGTCATCAGTCAACTCTTCGAATACCTTGCTCAGCTTGAAAAGCGCCAGATTGACGAGTTGCGAGAGATTTGCAAGTGCTATTAGTGAGCAGAAATCAACCCAATGAACAAGATAATAAGCAAACATTCTGGACTCAGGAGTGCAGGTACACCGACTACTAGGCGCAATTCTGATACGTGGTCTAGAGAGAGGGGTCCAACCCGAATCGCACATCACCGAGGAACACGCTTGTTTTGAACGTCCTGCAATAGATACGAGAGTATTCACCATGAGTTACGAAAGAGAGCCGATCGAGGCTACTATCGCCGAACTTCGGCCAAGAATGAAGAACATAACCATCTCCTTCAAAGTTTTGGAGAAAGGGGAAGAGCGCGAGGTTTCATCCCGCCGTGATATGACCACACACCGCGTCTTAGATGCGATTGTTGGAGACAGCACCGGTACAGTAGCGGTTCCTCTATGGGACGACACTATCGATGCCCTCGAGGCTGATAAGACCTACCTCTTGAAGAATGGATATACGGGCTTGTTCAAAGGAAATCTAAGATTGAACATTGGCAAATATGGAGAGCTTTCTGACGCAGAGGAAGCTATCGAAGAAGTCAATATGGAGAACGATATGTCTGCTGAAGAGCATGAAGACTTTCGACGTCGTAGAGATTACGGCGGCGGAAGAGGTGGCGGCGGCGGCTACGGTGGCGGTGGCTATGGCGGCGACCGACGAGGTGGCTATGGAGGCGGAAGAGATAGGCGTGACAGCGGCGGCTATGGCGGTCGCGACAGGCGTCGTCGATACTAATTCCTAGAAACGCATCAATAATTATCTTGATGGGAACTCCTCAGGAGTTGCCCATCAATTCTTCCTTTTTAGCGAGCTATTGGGCGAAAACTCACTGGAAGCATAACGCTCGGCCATTCCTCAATAGGATTAAGGAACTCTGCTAGGATCCCAACTGGACCTGAAGCCTTCATCAAGAGCGTTAAGCCGCTCCATGTCTTCCCGTGAAATCGAGAAATCAAAGACATCGGCATTCTCTCTTATCCTAACAGGATTTGTTGACTTAGGAATGACTATCAAATCGTGCTGCAGTGACCATCGAATTAGAATCTGAGCGGGAGTTCTATCGTATTCCCTCGCCAATTCACCAAGCGTCTGATCATGAAGGCGTCGTCCCTTTGTCAATGGACTATACGCCTCTAAGCGAATATCTTTTGAATTACAGAAGTCGAGAAGATTCCTCTGGTAGAGAAATGGATGAAACTCCACCTGGTCTACAGAAGGAACAGATTCACTGTTTTCCAAGAGCTCTTTGAGGTGCCACTCCATGTAGTTGCTAACACCAATAGCCCTAGCTCTGCCATCTCCAAAAATCTGCTCCAGTGCTCTCCAAGACTCTTGACGCTTTCCATACACAGGAAAATGTATGAGGTAGAGGTCCACATAGTCTAGGCCCAATTTGTCAAGACTGGCATTAAAAGCTGCTAATGCATTATCGTATCCATGATCATCATTCCAGAGCTTTGTCGTAATGAAAATCTCTCCGCGGTCTATTCCGCTCTTGCGAACAGCCTCTCCAATCTCCCTCTCGTTCCCGTAGAAGGCTGCAGTATCTATGTGACGATAGCCAAGTTGTAGGGCCCCGGCAATAATGTCAATTATCCCAGCGCCTGTGGAGTGATATGTTCCAAGACCGAATATTGGTATCTTCACTCCGTTATTCAGTTCCAATGTGGAGTCTATGCTGAGTGTCATATGCAGTCGCGGTTATATCTGGAATATCGCTTATCTTTCTCACGAAGCATGCAGAATCTAGGCGAGTTAGATCGTTCTCACCCTCAATACCAGACCTCTTAAGTTCGAGAAATTATACAGCCTAGCTAGTTACTCAGGAGAGATGAGTCATGGTATTGATGACCGGCGATGAGTATAGAGCCAGCCTCAAGAAGCGGAAACCACTCAAGGTGTATTATCTTGGAGAACGAATCGATGATCCAAACGAACACCCAATTATCAAGGCTTCAATGAATTCTGTTGCTCTCACCTATGACTTGGCTCATGACGAAGAGAATAAAGGCTTGATGACGACCAAATCTGTCTTGACCGGGGAGACAATCAATCGATTCTGTCATTTGCATAAGAGCAAGGAAGATTTGCAGAATAAAGTTAAGATGCTGCGTGTGCTTGGTCAAAGATCAGGGACCTGCTTTCAACGCTGTGTTGGCATGGATGCAATGAACGCTGTGTACCTAACAACCTATGAGATTGATGAGAAGCTGGGGACTGATTATCATCAGAGATTCATAGATTATGTGAAGAATGCTGAAGCGCAGGATCTCGTTATCGATGGTTGTATGACAGATCCAAAGGGTGATAGAAGCAAGCGGCCCTCTGAACAAAAGAATCCCGATGTCTATGTTCACGTCGTTGAACGGCGAGAGGATGGTGTAGTGATACGTGGAGCAAAGGCTCATCAGACAGGGGCTCTGAACTCGCACGAGCATCTCATTATGCCCACATTGGCAATGAGGAACGAAGACAAGGACTATGCCATTTGCTGTGCTATTCCTGCGGATGCTGATGGAATAACCTACTACTACGGTCGACAATCCTGCGACTTACGAAGACTAGATGAAACCGATGCCGGTGACATCGATTGTGGAAATCCAGTATATGGTGGTCAGGAGTGCCTGATTGTTTTTGATGATGTCTTTGTGCCCAATGAGCGCATCTTCATGAATGGTGAAAGTGAGTTCTGCAGCAGGCTTGTCGAGTCTTTTGCAGCGTATCATCGTCAGAGCTATGGTGGGTGCAAGGTTGGTGTTGGTGACGTTCTCATTGGAGCTGCTGCTAGTATTGCAGAATACAACGGTGTACCGAAAGCCTCTCACATCCGTGACAAGATAACAGAGATGATCCATCTCAATGAGACCCTCTTCTCCTGTGGCATTGCCTGTTCAGCGGCAGGAGAGCAGACTCCAGCTGGTAACTATCTAGTTGACATTCTCTTGGCGAATGTGTGCAAGCAAAACGTCACGAGATTCCCATATGAGATATCGAGGCTGTTGCAGGATATTGCGGGAGGTCTCTTTGTTACATGCCCCAGTGCCAAGGAGATGCGTAATCCTGAGACACGCGAGATAATTGAGAAATATCTTGGTGGGGCAGAGAATGTCAGTACTGAGGACAGAATCAAGATGCTGCGATTGATTGAGAATCTCACACTAGGCAGAGCTGCGGTAGGATATTTGACCGAATCCATGCATGGGGCGGGGTCGCCACAGGCACAGAGGATTATGATCAGTCGAATAAGTGATATTGAAGAGAAGAAGAAACTTGCAAAGCGACTTGCAAATATCGAGGAGTGAGTTTGCTAAAGCTATGCGCTAAGGATGTTCCTTAATGTCCTGAGACTAGATAGCGCCATTTCAGCACCGTGTTGCCAGTCCCATGAACCTAGACCACATTCCGGACCTGCAAAGGGCACCCTCTCAGGTCCATACATCTCCAGATTGGTTTTCAAGTAACGTTGCATTTCGCTGGGGCCTTGAAGAAATCTATCAAAGTTGCCCTTCTTTATCTCATCCCACGCGGCCTTCAAATCAATGCCAGCATCGAATGACGGGCCATCAGTTCTCATAACTGCGGCGCGAATGTATTTGTCGTTGTCTTCAAGCCACTCAGGATCGACGTAGACAGTAACATGTGCCTCAAGAAGATTCCACCCAGCGGCAAATGAATGCTCAAATGGAGAAGCGTGAAGATGAAGTCCTCTATAGACACCCGGTGGTACATTTGCATAGATTCTGTCCCAGCATGAGATCATATGGTTGAGCGATTCATCGTTTTGGGTATCTGTAAAGAAATCTCCAAGACCTTCTAAGCCAAAGGAGGGATCATCCAGCGTGATGACTTCAAGATTCAATTGCGGCGTCGAGACAAGTGCGCCTTTCACATATTTCGCTACCAAGTCTGAGAAGAAATCCATTAGCTTCTCATCATAGCCGCGAGGGAAGCCCGCAAGTCTCTGCAAGTTCAGAGTGAGCTCCAATGGACCTGTGATTGATGCCTTATACGATATAGTGTCTTCTCCAAGTGCCTGACTGAGCTCCTCTGCCCCTCTCTCAAGTGCAACTACTTCAGCAACTCTATTTGGTATAGTGTCCAAAGAAAGCTGACCTGTTGCAATCTGAGACGCGACTAGTTGGGCATTGGACTTGGAGAGAATCTTCTCTGATTCTAAGTTCGATTCGCCAGTTACTTCCATGAAAAGTGGCTCAAGATACTGGGCAATCATCCCTCTGCATTGGGCAAAGCCAGTGACCGATGCACCAGGTCCCATTGCCTCTGCCTTCAATCGAAACGCTTCATTGTGATTGGCAATGAAATAGGATACATCTTCGGCCTCAGCCTTTGAATCATACTCAATCATCCTTGCACCCCTAACATATCGATCCATATCAGCATCTAGAGGGAAGCTGCCGACATCTAGGGCTCGTATTCTTAGATTGGATGAAGCCATACAAGGACAACATATGTCATTCCTGATATAGCTAACTGCATAGGCTGCGACCTTCTCGACGAAAATGGGGAAAGACAGTAGTCGCGCTTGAAGAGCGATGGCCCTAGTGGTCATTGTCATCTCCCCTGCCGAAGTCTTAACAGGGGGATGAGCATAGCAAATCTAGAGGCTTTTCTGATGAAGCGTTTCTCATCTCGGTGGTCCCTACTAACGATTGGCGGCGCTTTCGTAATCGCTTTGTATATTGCATTCACCCTTGTTTCGTGGGCTCTTTATCCTGAGAGCTATGGTCCATCAACACATTATCTCAGTCGACTTGGAAACTTCAACTACAGTCCATTTGGTGCTTACTTCTACAATATTGGATGCATTCTGACAGGCGTTGCTCTTTTTCCATTCTACATAGGATTCTATCAATGGTACACTAATCGCCTATATCAGAAGATTCCCCTTATGGTGGGTCAGATTATCGGGCTAACCTCGGCTGTGGCACTCATAATGATAGGCGTTTTCTCAGAGGATCAAGGCAGTCCCCACATGATAGCTTCTTCGACATTCTTCCTCCTCAACTTCTTTGTGCTGATTATTGTTAATCTCGCGCTGGTGCTGAATTCAGATTTCTGGAAGCTAGTTGGAGTCTACGGTTTCGCAATTGACTTCCTGACACTGGGGCTTCAATTTGCATTCGGAGGGCCGCTGGTTGAGTGGTTCACAGTATTTGGCTCCCTTCTTTTTGTTGGTCTACTCTCGCTAAACACATATGTTCACCTGCGCCCAGCGCAAGAATAGAAGCCATTCAGTTGGAGGTAGCATCAGCCCAATCAAAGGTAGAATTGGACTGATTCTAAGGCCACAGTCCCTCCTCAATCAACCTCTCTTTCAGTAATTTCTGGCTCAGTCTCTCGAACTTGTGCACTGGGTAACATATAAGCACGCTAGTTGATTTGGCAAAAGGTGCACTCTTCAATGCTCTTGCAATATCATCTGATTCTCTGAAGTGCTCTGTAACAAATTTCGCAAATACAGTGGGCTCAATGGCAGAGTGAAATGATAGCCAGTATTCATCCGGATAGTTGGTTCGTAAGTATTCATCCACAGCTTCTCTATCTGCCTTTTGTTCGTCTATTTCAATCCTGAGGTAAAACTCAGTATCTTCTCCCGCACTAAGATTCCACCTAGCTGCAAGCCAGAACGCACCGCTCTCGGTAATCTCTGATAAAAGCCTCCTCACTCGCCTTGCGGACAGTCCAGTGTTATTTGCAATATCAGTGATTGACATTCGCGCATCTTCAATCAGCTGTCGCAGGACTCGCAGATGGAGCTTGGTCAGATCGATACTTGTGCCCTGCTGCCCTAGAAGCGTATGCATCTCAATGTCTTGGACTGATTCAAGACCGCCTAGGAACTTCCGAAGGTCCATCAATCCGGCAGCACTGATGTATTCCGCAAAAACCAGATAGGTGCGTCCCGTGATAGATGCGACCAAGCCGGCCTGTACCACTCCACGGTATTTGCCCATCTTGTTAATGAGCATCTCTTCATCCTCTAGACCGTCAGTCTGAATAAGAGCTAGAAGGAACTCCACTCCAGTCATTGCAGGCCTCATAATCACAACGAATTCTTCTATAACACCTTGTTCGACAAGTTTCGTGACTCTCTTCCTCACGGCATTTGCAGTCATCCCTAGCTTGAGTGCAAGCTCCTGGAACGTCACTCTGCAATTGCTATCGAGTTCTAGGATGAGTCTCTTGTCGATGGAATCCAGCGTCAACACCTTCTGGCTGTACTGGGGCAGCGTTGACGGCGAAGAATATATCTCTTCGTGAATTCTGCGGACCCAGAAGGCCAAGCAGAGGAGACCATTTTGTCCACTAAGCGCAATGAAGAGTCATCGCCAACCGTGAAGTCTGTAGTATTCATCCACCATTTTGTCAATATCGACCACTGAACCTTTAGTAGGCCCTCTCACAAGTGGTTCGTTGACAAATCGGTCCGGTAATGTATCATCTTCTCTGCTTGCACCAAACTTCACATTTAGCTCTCGTTGGAGATTCACCGAGTCCCCCATCATCTTTTGCAGTTGCTCTGGAGAATAATCGATTCCTGTTCCAGACTTCAACAATGAAGAAGCATTCTCAAAGTTTAGGACGTCCATACAGAGACCTATGTTCTTGCACATAGTCATGGAGTCTGTCAGAAGGGCTATCTTCTCAGAATAGGTTACCAATGCGGCTTTTCCGTCCTCCTCCATTCTCATTGCCGCTTTCTCGGTTCCAAACCGCTTTCTCGACTCCTCAAACCTGTTAGTGAGTTCGAAGTAGGGTTCAGCCCTCAAGTGATCTGCCCCGCGAGATGCTATTGCGTACGTTAGACCATACGCTTTGATTCCTCGAGGATCTCCACAAATGATGTCAAGACCCTTGACTTGCATGACGAGTCTTTGAGCCTCCTCGCTGAAGTCCTTGGAAAGCCTTGTTGCTCCATCGCCGAGTCGGTCGCCAACGCCTTTCCTGAGGACTAACAAGTTTACTGCATTTCTGATTGCTTCCATGTCACCCCATTCTATGCTGAGTCCGTCCAGGTCTTCTGGGGAAATGAGCCCCTTCTCCTGACACTCGATGATCCACCCAATGACTTCTGAGGTTGATATCGAGTCAAGTCCCATCTGGTTGAGCCAGTAGTTCATCTCGAGAGCGAAGGGCAAGTCGCTATTACCTAAACGTGAACTGAAGCTGCACAGAGTTTCGAATTCGGGTCCCTCAGCCTCATGTGTATCTGTAACATAGTACCTCGAACAGTGAAGGTTGCAGTTGAAGCAGGCCTTGTTCTTTACTTTGAACTCACCAGCTAGACGCTCGCCAGAGATATCATCCACATAATCGCACACGCCCTCTTGGAAGTGCTTGGTAGGTAGAATCCCGATTCCGTTGAGGTCGCTCATCAACATGGTGGTGCCTAATCTGTATCGTTTCTCATACTCACTGTGAACAGCGATATCATCACGAATCTTCTGGACCTCGTCGAGGAAAGCAAGAGGATCAGCGACTTCCACGGCGCCAAGGCCTCTGACTCCCAATGCCTTGAGGTTCTTTGAACCCATGACAGCGCCCATGCCTGTCCTGCCATTGACCCTATTACCGCTGGATACTATGGTCGCAAAAAGAATCTTGTTCTCTCCAGCAGGTCCAATAGCGGCTACCTCGATGGAGTGGTCTTGATGGGTCTTTCTGATGGAAGATGTGGTTTCTACAATTGTCTTGCCTGCCAAGTCTTCACATTTCACGAACTCTACACCATGATTGTTTACAAGTAGATAGGTCAGGGTCTCTGCCATTCCAGTGATTATTATCTGATCGAATCCTGTCAACTTCATCTCAGCTGCGAATTGTCCTCCAGCAGCTGAGTCTCCGAGGATTCCTGTCATGGGTGACTTTGCAGTCACAGTATAGTAAGCCGAGGCTGGGAGTAGTGAGCCAGTGAGAGGGCCAACTCCAAAAATTAGGATGTTATCAGGTCCAAGTGGGTCACATTCCACATTCAGCTCTTCAGATAGCCTCTTCGTATTGGAGGCACGACCTCCGATGACTGTTCGGAACCAAGACTGTTTGCTATTCTCTATCTTGATCCGCTGAGTGGCGAGGTCAATCCTGAGTATCTTTCCCCCATAGCCGAATTTCCTCAGGTTGAACCCCTCCAGGACTTCCGGATATTGTCACCCAGTCTTTCAATGTAGAACTGACGCCTCTCACTCGGGTTCAGTTTCTCTCCCGCACCCTCAAACTCGGACAAAGATACGTGAGGACCTGGCTTGAAGACTATCGCACCCTCTGTGCAAGCATCGACACACCTTGGATTTCCTCCGCAGAGGTCGCAGACATATATCAGATCTTCATGCGTGTCTATCGCTCCAATAGGACACTTTCGCACGCAACTGCCACATAAAGTGCAGATAGTTGGAGCAACGATAACCTCTCCAAATTTCCCGTTAGTCATTGCATCAACTGGACAGTTCATGCAGTACCGTTCTTCGCACTGAACACATACAACAGGGCCATCAATGCCAGTTTCGTAGAGGTGCATCACCTTAATCCTAGCCAGACGATTGCTGACTCTGCTAGTATGAAAGAACGAGCAGGCGGTTTCACATCTCCTGCATCCTGTGCATTTGTTGAGGTCAACGCGAATCATCCGGTTATTCCTCGAGGGATTCAAGTCTGAAGATGACTTTCCCCTTCGGGTCTGGACATGTGAAATGTCTGACACTCTTTACCCAATGGTCATCCGGTAGGCTCTCTTTGACATTGATGATTGGAAAGACAGGCATCATGCTCTGCAATGCCCATATACAGACATTGTTGCCATCGGGGATGCTTAGCCTGGACCCTTCCACAAAGAAATGATCGCCCACCAAAACAGGCAGGTTGCAGTGTCCATCTATTCGCTCAACAGTCACTTTGATCTTCGCCATTTCGACCATCCACACTCCATGACAAAGGGCTTCTTAAAGAGTATCGGTCAAGGTGTGCAACTTTATAGATACAACTCATCAATAGAGTGAGAGATTCTCTTGAGGTCACTCCTACTTCTGTTCCGAACTAGTGAAGTAGTATGCGATGTTTGCTCCTGTCTGCACTGTCTGCATCGATCCCGGTGTGCCGAGAATGTCTCCACAGGGATAGGCCCATATGTAGCCATCAATAGGTATAGTGACCTCTTCAAGAACATCTCCATATAGGTCGTATATCTCAGCGAACTTCTCACCCTTCTTCAGAAACTCCCCAGGTGTCTTCAGAAACCGGATAAGCCCGCCTCTGTTAGCGCGCAAGATGCCCTCCCATTTGCAGACACCTTTGACGATAGGAAAGCCCTCCTGGGGTTCGATTTCACCATCCAACATATCGAACGCCTTCATGATGTTGAGGACACCCCTCACACCTGCCGTAGTTGAAGGCTCAGATATCCATCTTCCATCAATGAGTTCCATAAGAAGGTCAGGAACTCCTTTCTTAGCAACTAGATTTGCAAGAGTTGGCGGTGAATCCTCTGCGAAGGGCGTTTCATCAACAATCGTAGTGACTCCGAATGCCTTAGCCATCTTCCACAGGGCATCTTTGGTTTTAGGATTCCCGACCAAGATTTCTTGAAAGATGAGAGAGTCAGGACGAGTGTTGCAGTGAATATTGATCACCATATCCACCTTGCTCCAAGCTTCATTCCATAGTGCATGAGCAAGACGCTCAGTCGCAGTCCCGTCAGGCTTGTCAGCTGTAAGCGGGCTAGCACTTCCGCCTCCTCCGAGGTCCTGATTATCAATCCATGAAAGGTATTGATGATGCATGTAGGCCAAGGGGTTCTCGACTGGTATTCCTATGACGGCACCTCGTAGCTGATTCGGATCCACCTTCTTTCGCATGACTTTGTGTATGACTTCAACTCCTTGTATCTCAATACCATGCTGTGTAGATACCACAAGGAGTGTTGGACCATCCTTCACACCATTCATGACTAGAACTGGGATATCTATCCGATTTGACGTATTGAGTTCTATACCTCTAATTACACCCTTTGCCAATTCTCCTCTCTTTGCTTCCGCTGTCCCAACGGTCAGTGTATCTGTCATCCTCATCACCAGAAGAGGTAGACACCTCCTACATCATATTCCTTCCGGACAAGATAGGCCTAAGCGATTGACCCACGATGTTTTGTGACGAAGAACAAGCCGAACTGCTTATGTTATCGAAGTGAAAAGAGTGGGAACACCCAATAGAGTCAATCTCAGAAGCGACCGAAAATGAATGAAGAGTATGATATTCTGATAAAGCGTGCTACCATATTCGATGGAACTGGCAGCTCCGGCTTTGAGGGAGACATAGGTATTCGGGATGGACAGATCGTAGATGTTGGAGAAACCAAGGCCGACTCAAAGATATTCATTGAAGGCGAGGGCCTTGCCTGCACTCCGGGTTTCATTGACATGCATAGTCATAACGACATGGCGTTGCCTTTTGATAATCGACTTGAATCCATGGTTAGACAAGGTGTTACTACTTCTGTCATCGGCAATTGCGGTATTTCCTTGGCTCCTGTGAATGAAGAGAGAATCGATTTGATGAAGAAGGAGATTGATCTCTTCGCGCCTCCGGGCCAACAAGTTGACATCACATGGAGGACATTCAAAGATTACCTAGAATCCTTGCAAAGCAATATGACCTCGTTGAATATCGTGCCACTGGTTGGGTTCGGAGCCATACGAATAGCAGCTGGACCGGGATATGAGAATCGCAAACCTACGCTGGAAGAGCTAGTGGCAATGAAGATGCTGGTAAAAGAAGCAATGGAGGCCGGAGCATTTGGATTGAGTACGGGGCTAATCTATCCTCCTCAGATCTATGCTGAAACCTCAGAGATTCTGGAGCTGGCCAAGATAGTAGCTCAATACAACGGACTCTATTTCTCGCACATAAGAGGTGAAGGAGCAACTCTAATTCAAGCAGTTGAAGAGGTAATCAGGATTGTAGAAGGATCTGGATGTCGCGGAGGACAGATTGCCCATCACAAGGTTGCGGGCAAACCATTCTGGGGCGCTAGTGTTACTACACTGAAGATGATTGCAGAAGCCAATGAAAGGGGGCTCATGATATCATGTGACCAATATCCATACAACAGAGGGGCAACGACACTCATCACAGTATTACCACCCTGGATCCATGAAGGAGGGATTGATGCAATTCTTGAAAACCTACGGGACACTCAGATTTTGAAACGAATCGAAAATGACATTGAAAATGGGATCGAGGGCTGGGAGAATATGATCAAGGAGGCTGGATGGGAGGGCATCTATATCTCATCGACCAAGACAGAGAAGTGGGCTGGCATTGAAGGGCAGAGTCTTCAAATCATCGCTGAACAGAGAGAGTATCCCAATCCATTTGAAATGCTCATTGAACTCCTTCTTGATGAGAAGGGCGAGGTTGGGATGACGATTCAGAGCATGGGGGAGGAAGACATTCGGCGAATAATGGTGGCACCACACACCATGGTGGGAACCGACGGTGAAGGAGTATCTCCGACGGGTGTTCTCGGATATGGGAAGCCACATCCACGCTTCTATGGTACTTACCCACGAATTCTAGGAAAATACGTCAGAGAGGAAGGTTTCTTGACTCTTGAGGATGCAATCTGGAAGATGACAGGATTCCCTGCAAAGCAACTGGGCCTTGGCAACAGAGGAAGAATACGTGCGGGCATGATTGCGGATGTTGTCGTGTTTGATCCAAAGACTGTCATTGATAAAGCAACATTCACCGACTCTCATCAGTTTCCCAAGGGCATTCATGAAGTCATTGTAAATGGAATGCAGGTCATCACTGATGGGAAACAGACAGACAAGTTGCCTGGGGTCGTTCTTCGGCATCCCATGTAGAGTAAACTAGTTTACCCAAAGAATAAATCGAAGGTAGGTAGTGAAACAATCCAACTGAGCAAGGTGACTCTCATGGTGATTGAGAAGTACAAGGAGAGAACTCCATCCTCTAGGAATCTCTGGGAGAGAGCTGTGGATCTATTCTGTGGTGGAATCAACCACAACATCCGAACCTTCGGGCTGGACAGATGTGGGGCCTACCCGCCGTATATCAAACGTGGAAACGGCTCACATGTCTGGGACATTGACGGCAATGAATACATTGACTGGTGGATGACACATTACGCTCAGATTCTTGGACACAACAATCCGGCTGTTCGAGAAGCTCTTGCGGCGCAAATCGAACAGGGGATACATTTTGGTGGTCTCAACGAGCAGATGGTTCTGCTAGCAGAGAAGCTCAGAGAGGGAGTCTCCTTCCTCGAGAAGATGCGATTCTGCTCAACAGGATCAGAAGCAACAATGTATGCTACTCGATTGGCGCGGCTCTTCACAAAGAAGAAACTTGTAGCAAAGACCCTTGGTGGCTGGCATGGAGGCAACGACGCTCTGGCATATCACCTCAAATCACCATACACAGATGATGCCTACTTCAATGGCGTTTCATTCAACTTCAATGATAGAGACAGCTTTGACCATCTCATGAAAGAGTATGGGACCGATCTTGCCGTAGTGATAATAGAGCCCGTCCTCGGATCGGGTGGTGCAA
This sequence comes from Promethearchaeota archaeon, assembly GCA_048939765.1. Classification (GTDB taxonomy): domain Archaea; phylum Asgardarchaeota; class Thorarchaeia; order Thorarchaeales; family Thorarchaeaceae; genus SMTZ1-83. The sequence continues at coordinate 54,279 of JBHLPF010000008.1, read as the reverse complement.
TTCCTCCTGATGCTGACTTCCTGCCATACCTTCGTGAAGAAACTGAGAGTCGGGGAATCCTACTAATCCTCGACGAGATTATCACTGGCTTTAGATTCTCATATGGATCTGCTGGGGAGAAGGAGTTCGGTGTGATTCCAGACCTTATAACAATGGGGAAGATTGTCGGTGGAGGGATGCATCTGGGTGTCTATGGCGGACGTGAGGATGTTATGGGCCTTGCGACTCCTGGGGCAGATGGTGGTCGATGGGTTGGTGGAGGCACCTTCTCAAGTCATCCGCTATCAATGACTGCAGGATGTGCGACACTTGACCAGCTCAAAAAGAAGAAAGATGAGTATCCGGTCCTGAGCAGGAGATGCACCGATTTCAGAAACGAGATCAACCGGATATTTGATGAGCACGAATACAAGGCGATATCAACCGGCCATGGATCTCTCATCTACATCCATACACTCTACAATAGAATGAAGAAGCCTCCGCGCACAGGAACCGATATCGGAAATGAGCTTGATCACGCCGCGCTAGACAAATTCCAGAGCCTCATAATGCAGGAGGGCATCTACGGATATCATGGGCTTGGAGCGATGTCATTCTCGCATACAAAAGATGACATTGAGAGGACGCTAGATGCTATTCGAACGGTGGTCGCCCAGTGAGGTGAGTGCATGGAATTCAAGATTGAACCAATCGGATTTGTGAAGAAGCCAAATGATGGTAGAATACTCCTTAGCATTGATTCAAAATTCTGGGACGCAACATTGGAAATGGACAAGTACTCACATATCCATGTCATCTGGTGGGCATTGGGCCTCGACACACCGGAGAATCGCAATCATTTGCAGGGCTATCCCCCGCATGAGGAAGCTCCGCTTTCAGGCGTCTTTGCCAGCAGATCTCCTGCAAGACCCAATCCTGTTTGTCTTTCAATAGTGAAGATTCTGAATGTGAATCACGAACAAAGGACAATTGAGGTAGACCAGATTGATGCTTTGGATGAAACCCCGATTGTAGATATCAAGCCCTATCTCCCATCATCCGACAGAGTTGATAATGCAGTGGTCCCTGAGTGGTTCAAGGATCTCAAGAAACGATACACAAAATGAGTTGAGTCTAAAGAAACAAAAAAGAGCTGTGAGAGTGCTCATGCCCGCGAGGACACAAGCACGGCTCACTTGAGGGGTCAAGAAGAAAGAAACTCGTGAGAGCCATCTTGACTACCCGCATTTATGATGGTAAGCTCATGCAATGGCCCTAGTACCATGGATTCCCCTTCTTGTTGGAACCTTCCTAATTGGTGCCTTCTGTCATTTTCCGGTCTCACAAATAGGATGTTTCCATGTTTCCATATTCACTTGTACATACTTGACCAAAACGCCACTATAGGCCAATCAGGCCGTCGCGTGTACTCGCGATAGATCGATTCATCCTTGTAACGCTTGGCAATGCGCTTGGAAATCCGACTCCACCATTTGCGATTCTTCTTGTTATTCATCAATCTCACCTCGTGACTGTCACCGCCCGGTTTACCGTGCGCTTTCAATCATTTACGTAATGGTATTACATATTACTCTTTATAAGTATTATGATAATGAGTAATGGACAGAGTCTAGGTCGTGTGTGATAGGCCAATAGCCTTGTGTTGAAGGAAAACAAGAAATCACGTCACAAGCCACAGCATACGCACCTGGAGCCAAGTTGGTTGCCTAATTTGACCCCTCACACAGCTTTATTAGGAGAACAGAGGGGTGCAGAGGTGCAGGTAAGACGAGCCTGTCGTCACCAATGAATACGATCCCGATTCCCGGGCCGATTCCCGGATGACCCCTACTCGTTTTGCAAACCTGTTACTCCGAAACTAGAGTGAATTAATATGAGCGAACCGGAACCTGTTCTTGCTATCATCTCAGATCTTAAACCCCGCATGAAGAACCTTACAATTTCCTTCAAGGTCCTTTCAAAGGGAGAAGCTCGCGAGGTGACTTCAAGACATGATGGTGAGACCCATCGTGTTGCAGACATTGTCATTGGAGATTCTAGTGGCACAGTCGTAATGCCCCTATGGGATGACTCCATCGATGCACTAGAGATTGGCAAGACCTACAAGCTTGAAAATGGATACACTGGACTCTTTCAGAGGAATCTTCGACTTAATATTGGCAGATATGGCATCATCAATGAAGCTGAGGAGCCAATCGAGGAAGTCAACGAAGAGAATGACCTCTCAGCCGAAGAGCATGAACGTCCACCGAGGAGATATGGCGGGCGTGGCGGTGGCGGCTACGGTGGTGGAGGTTACAGAGACCGTCGCGGTGGTGGCGGCTACAGAGATAGACGTAGCGGCGGGTATCGAGATCGCGACCGTGACCGCAGATACTAGAGCCGTTTCAACTAGAGGCATAGGCGAGGCTGCAGTTTCAATTGAACCGATTGGCCTCAGCCTAGGTCTCTATTCTATTCTTTAATCCGTTCTGCCTACTTTCTTCCCTGATACGCCTCATTAGGTTCATAGTAGGTATGAAGCAAGTCTTGCATGAAATCAGACCCCCTGTTTATGATCACCATTGGATCACTGACTATGAAGGAGAATCTGTATGTGATTGCAGCAACTGGCTTAGCCCACACGATGTAATTGGGGCGCGTTAGAAATTCATTCGACCACTCATCACAGACTTTATCGAAAGTCTTGAGCATCGCGGTGTGATCTAGATTCATATGGACATTGATGTCGAATGTATATCTATAGGCGTATTTTTCTGATGTGAGCGTTTTCAGCTGCTTCCATGCTTCGTCAAGCGTTTCTCGGTATGAATGTTTACTGCCTGCTTCTGCCTCTTGAGTTGCCTCTTCTTCTCTTCTCTCGATGTACTTGGACAGATCTATCCTGAAGTTGGTGACCTCACTACTGACAACTTTATTGTTTGGCACCAGCTGGATGTTTTCATCAGTCAATAGAATACGAGTGTAATTGAGAGTAATTTCCCGGACGATTCCTTCGACTGAACCGATCCGCACGTAATCCCCCACTCTGAAAGGTCTCGCTGTTAGCACATAGAGGCCACTCACAATATTGCTCAAGGCAGTTGAGAAAGCGAGACCGAGCGCAGTACCAAAAATCGCTGACAAGGAAAGTATTGTTGCATAGCTCGCTTCAAAAAAGCTGACTAGCATTAAGACGGCAAACATGAAGAAAATGAGCCGGAGAATGAGTACAAGTCCAATTGTGGCCTCTCTTCCCATTCCTAGAGCCAGCAAGGATCTCTTCGCCAGCCTTGTCACAATGATGTAAATCAACCCGATGACGATGAGTACAGTCACGAGGAACACAAAGGGTGAGATTTGAGTCCAATAGAACTGTAGATACGCAATGGGGTCAACCCAGAAATTCGGCGGGGTTTCTTGCATCATTTCAAATCAGCTTCTGTTTGCAAAGCAGCACCTATTTCAATTCTCCCAAAGCTCCTAGAAGTGCAAATCTCATTCTATTGATAGCCTTATTAGCGAAGTATGTGTAGGCTCATTTGTTGAGCGCCTTCGAGGGGTAGACTTGAATCGAAGTTACTTGGCTAAGACTGTCATCAGGATAGTAGCCATTCTAATTCTGCCTCTCTATCTGACCATAGACTTTGGCGTCCCCATATCTTTTCAATACACGTCCCTAGTCTTTTCGTGGGGATCATACCCGTATCTTGAACTGTCCATGCAACCTCCATATTATTCTCCGGCCTACTTTGACTTCCTCACAATTGGACTGGCAATTGCTGTATGCATCCCTGGAATCTACTTTACTAGATGGCTGATCCAGCAACCTAGGGAAATGGCAATCAAGAAAATGGCATTGGCTGCAGCGGTCTTCATCTCCCTTATTGTGTATCCTCTCTCGATTCTGCTGCCCTACGGTGGACCATTCATTTCCATGCCAATCTATGGGGGTTCCATGATTCAAACGATTGTTCCGTGGGTGATTGCAGTGTTTGTAATCCTTCCTGTAATGGGTCGGCAGGGGTCCTATATTGACTCTGACAAAAGAGCTGCATCCTTCTCTCAGACACACGAGGACATGATTCGTGAGGAGGGAATACGCCCAGGGAGATTCTCGATCTTAAGTCAAATTTTGGGAGTCATCGCACTCTGTCTTCCAAGTCTCGCATTCAGCTTCGGGTATTTCGATCCATATGGTGGAGGACAGAGCCTTGGCATAATTACGCCTATTTGGATAGGAAGTTACTATAGCTCCGGCAGCGGGTATTCTTGGTTCTATCTCTCAGTAGCTCCTTATTCCATGTTCTTGACATATGCCATGGGTTTCTTCACTCTGGTGTTTGCATATTCAATTCTCCAATATATTCAGGGCCATGTGGAAAAGACGAGGATTGCTGGCTATGCTGCACTATCCATTATAGCGCCAGCTGCAGTCTTCCTAATCATAGCACCATATTATACGATTGTTCCAGTCCCCATTCTGATTGTCTTGGGTTTCCTAGTCGTCTTTCTTCAAAAGCAGATTCCTCCAAGGCAGACCATTTGGGAGGAGAAGGAAGTTCAGATGTGGTATGAGAAGGATCAAGAGATCATAGTGATGGGTAACCAGTCTTCCGAAAAGCAGGGTATGCGTGCGGAAACATATACCACAGTAAAAGTACCATTCACATATCTGATAATCTCAAAACTGAGAAGCCTGCTATCTCCTCGCATGAAATCGTCGCCGGAGATGAAAACGAATCCGGGATCAGATCCTCACAAGGCAGATTGGGCGGAATCGGGGGACTTGTGGGCAAAAGGAGAAGGCGAATAACCTGCCTACCTTTCCTCGAAAACAAGTGTCTTCACGACTACGGGAACTACGACGTTCTCGATAATAGGCTCTCCGAGATCCACGAAATCACCTTCATGGAGGGAGATCTCATCAATGGATAGGATTTCATTGGTCACGCCGGTTTCTCGTTTCATGACATTCCCAACACTATTGCCTATGTCTGTGTCAAAGCACATCAAGATAGGCGTACCATTAGCTACAGTTCTGGGAAGACCGGCCACAATACCCTTGGCAAATTCTGTAAGGCTCTCGTATGATGGTCTGACTGCATCTTCAAAGGCCAGAATGAGAGGATCTATGCCCTCCTTGATATCGAATCTTCTTAGGGCATCCTGGATTGCATCTCGCACTTTCTGCATTGATGTCTTTCCTTTCGGCACATAAGGAGTGATGACTGGTAGATTTCTCAGAGGATATGCCAGCCCTGAGGAGAGAAAAGTGGTTGATCCACTCACCTGCAGACTTGATTGGCCTGCTCCTATCACAGTTGCACGGATTCGGTGCTCAGGCTCCACTATTGGAATCTCGTGCTTCTCAACCAGTTTTAGAATAGATTGAGCCAGCATTTGTCCCAAGTCATTATAGTCCTTTGTTTCAATCCCGTAGATGAACTCCGCAACCCCTCCTGAGAACATTACTTCATCCACTTTGTCATTGAAGTCAAGGGGAACCGTCATCATGAGCATCTTTGTGATCTCTGATTCGCACTTTCCCTCTATGGCATCAATTAGGGCATTTGCCAGTGTCTGTGATAGTAGTCGCTTCGAAGAATCGTCTAGGATCTGGCCAAGGTTCAGCGAGAGGTTGACTTTCTCTCCGAGAAGCCGTCCAGTTTCCTCGAGTCGGATGATAGTGCCTGCTTCGTCCATAGCCACCAAACGACCTCCGACATTTATTGCAGCAGTCGCAACCACTTTACCATCTCGGCAGACTCCAATGTTGGATGACCCGCCCCCGATATCACAAGACAGAATTGTCAGACCCGTTTCTGCTGATTTGGCCACAGCTCCAGAGCCGTGAGCCGCTAAGACACTCTCAAAATTGGGCCCTGCTGTCGCTGCCACGAATTTGCCTGTTTCACCAGCAAGAGCTTCCACGATTTCTTCAGCATTCTCTTTGCGAGCAGTTTCGCCTGTGATGATCACAGCACCTGTATCAATCTGTAAGAGCTCAAAGCCAGCATCAACATAGTCTGCAAGAATGAGTCTTCTCAGAGTTCCGAAATCTATTGTATCTGGACCAGAAAAGGGCGTGAGATGAATAGGGCCCTTGTGAAGCACTTTCTTTTCTTTTATCTCAAACTTCTCGGTACGGCTATTCAGGTTTCTTTCAAGAAGGATGCTACTAAAGACGACATGTGAAGTTGAAGTACCAATGTCAACGCCAACACTTGTCAGCAGTTTCTGATGGGTCTTTATACGCATGATAGAATTCGCCATCCGGGATGAATTTGGGCCAACACCACGCTCCTTTTAGCTTTCCCATCCGGACATTAGCACTCCATTGCCAAGTGCTATGGCTTATATTGGTCATGCATCATTCGCATCAAGATTAAAGATGGATGTTCTGGAAGCAATTAGAAACCGAAGAAGCATCAGGAAGTACAAAGACACAGAGGTCGAGGATAAGAAATTGCAGGAGATTCTCGAAGCTGGACGGTGGGCACCCTCAGCCTCAAACAGGCAGCCTTGGCAGTTCATTGTAGTCCGCGATAAGGCTTTGCGTGAAAATCTCGCTGAGGCTCACACATACGGACGATTCATGAAGGAATCACCCGTAGTCATTGTAGTCATTGGTGAACCAGCCAGACACCCGAGATATAATTTGGCTGATCCTCACAATGCTGTTCAAAACATGCTGCTAGCAGCCTACGCGCAAGGATTGAGCACGTGTTGGATGGGAGTACGAGACACAGACATCGAGCCTGTATTCCGGAGACTCTTGAACGTGCCTGATGACCTTAGAGTTGTTTGCTCAATTTCAGTAGGCTATGGAGACCAAGAAAGGACAAGCACTCGGCGCTCGCTGGATGAAATTGTTTCCTGGGAAACCTTTGGTGGAAAGAGAAGCTAAGTCATTGCGAGGGGGATTGGATGAAGCGTGGCGAAGACGATCTAGGTACTCTTCTTAGGTCAATGGAACCCGTATTGTCAGAAGCGGAATATGTGTTCGTTTCAGTGGTGGAGAGTCTCATCGAAGAGCTCAAAGATGACGCGCTTCTTATGTTCAGAGAAGAGGATGGAGTCACCTTCATTCTCGAGCGAGATATAGCTGACTCTCGTGGGCTGGACTATCCAGCGACATGGGCCCTGATCACATTGTCAGTTCATTCAGACCTTGAGGCTATTGGCTTCATTGCGAAAGTATCAACGGAGCTTGCCAAAGAAGGAATTAGCGTGAATGTAGTTTCAGCCTACTACCATGACCATCTCTTTGTGCCATTTGAAGATGGCGAGGAGGCATTGGAGGTGCTTCAAGCCCTCTCGGACAATCCTTAGCTACGTCTGGATTATGACCTCTGAGGCCCTCTTGCCGCTCATGTATTCAATATCTAAACGTCCAATTCCCACTCTACTGACCGATTTCTCTGTCACCTGTTCGGCATAGACTTTGTCTGGCTCTTCTTCCAGTTGATTAATCATCACTCTCAGAGCATGCCGCTTCTCATTCTCATCAGCTATGAAGGTGACTCTTCCTCTAAACTGAGTAGTTGCATACAAATGGTCACACTTACCTGCAGCGTATCCGTCATCCTTCATAGCCTGTCCCCAGACCAGGTTATTCTTCTTGAGAATGTCAATCTTCTTTCCTTCCTGGGCACAGTGAAAATAGATGCAGTTCTCCTCAGGATCAAAACCATGACTCAACGTCGCCAGGTATGGTTCATCATCCAGACACATAGCTACAGTGATGTATTTCGCTTGCTTCAGAATAGCAATCATCTCTGCAGCATCAGTTATCTCCTTCTCTTTTCTTCGAATGCCTCGCATCGTATTACCACCAGATCTACTTTTGGTTCACCTTTCAGGTTTCCTTTGAGCCAAACATCGTTGAGAGTTGAACCAATAGCTGCCCAACGATGTAGGTCAGTCCAACGTATGGACCAGAGAGGAAGCTTGCATCGGTCATCATATGATAACCAATCAACCAATCTGAGAAAAAGAAGAGGAGAAATCCAATTGATAGGCATAAGGAAAACGTGGATGGGAAGTCATCAAACCACTTTGTGACAGCAAAAGCCAATACTGTCCCAATAAGAAGACCGTAGGCAAGCATTCCAATTCCAAGCTCGAGCATTGTTGGATTGAAGACCGTCGTCATAAAGAGTATGACCACAAGAACAGACACCACTAGCCATGCTGCAATATTCTTCGTCATCAATCTGGGCTGATCCATTCCTGGAGAACGGAGGAGCATACTGGACCTGTCTCGAAGCGCTAGGAGATAGAAGAAGTGACCAATCCCGAAGAAGATTATGCCATTCAAGACAGGGATTGGTGTTATACGAAAGATATCAGCCATCAAGAAATCACCAGTTGAGCCACAAATCATCGCAATTAGTAGAAGCGATGCATAGCGTGACCATTCTTGGGACCGAACATCAATGTAGTTGACAATCGCCAGAATCACAAGGGCGACAGAGGCACCAAGAAACCACGGATTCGTTATCCCTGTAAATGCAGCAATCGTTTCCAGTCCTAGAATTACAGCAACAACTAGAATTCGAATGTAATCCGGCTGTGAACTTAGGAACTTGTTACTCATCTGAGAATCATACTCCTGTGGGATTTCTTCTTCACTGATTCGAGTCATCAGTTAGCGGCGAGGATTAAGCCTTTCGAAAATCCAGAAGTTAGAAAGGAATCCTTTTCTGGAGGGTGGAAACCATTGCAACCATGGTTGAATTCGCTGACATTGAAGCTGCTTATGAAAGAATCAAAGATTCGGTCACGAAGACTCCAGTGATGACCTCAACGACCATTGATGCACTCACTGACTCCGAGGTCTTCTTCAAGTGTGAAAACTTCCAGCGCGTCGGAGCGTTCAAATTCCGCGGAGCCTTGAACGCGGTTTCATTGCTCAGTCAAAAGGAGCGAGAGAAGGGTGTGATAACACATTCCTCTGGGAATCATGCCCAAGCCTTGGCACTAGCATCATCCAAACGAGGTGTCAGATGCACAGTTGTCATGCCAAGCAGTTCTCCTGCAGTGAAGATGGAAGCCACCAAAGGCTATGGCGCAGAGGTCGTTGTATGTGAACCAACGTTGGCGTCTCGACAGCGCACTGCAGCTGCACTTATCGAGAAGCATGGATATACTCTCATTCATCCCTATGATAATCCCAACATCATTGCTGGAGCAGGAACAGCTGCATTCGAGCTCATCAAGGAAGTAGGGTCTCTTGATGCTATATTCGCTCCTGTTGGAGGGGGTGGGCTCCTCAGCGGTACCTCTATTGCCACAAAGGGGCTCCTGCCTAAAGCCGATGTCATTGCAGGGGAGCCGAAGGGTGCTGACGATGCATATCGCTCATTTACAACTGGAAAGATTCTGCCCTCTGTGAACCCAAGCACCATCGCTGATGGACTTCTCACCTCACTCTCCGAATTGACCTTCTCAATCATCCAGCAAAATGTAGACAGAATCGTGACAGTGAGTGATCAAGAAATCGTCAAAGCAATGCGCTTGCTCTGGGAGAGAATGAAAGTAGTTGTCGAGCCATCAGGAGCTGTTTCTCTTGCCGCCCTCTTGCAGATTTGTGAGCAGCTAAAGGGAAGACGTATTGGAGTCATTCTCAGCGGAGGAAATGTGGACCTCGAACGGTTCTTCTCGCAGTATCGAGTCTAGCCTGCTTCATCATCTATGAGAAAGCCTTCATCTATAGCCTTCGCAACCAAGGTTTGTGCATATTCCCAAAGATCCTCTGAACCCATCTTCAGAGGTTTCTTCTTATCAACTATCTGGGATTTAACGATGCCATGCTTCTTCCAAGACCATCCTTTATTGTGAAAGCTCAGGATGAGAGGCTGAATTGCATCCATAGCAAAAGCGAACTTGGCCTCTGGAGTTCCTCGTGCCTCAAATTCCTCCCATAGCGAGAGCATCTCTTCAGCTTGGTCCTTGGGTAATAAGCCGAAAATCCTTGCAGCAGCTTTCGTCTCTCTTTTAGCTTTTGTGGAATTGCCAATGGCATCATACAGAAACGTATCTCCAGCATCTATCTCCACAAGGTCGTGAATGAGAAGCATCTTGATGACTTTGAGAAGGTCAATATTCCGAGTATTGGAATATTCAGATAGGAGGATTGCCATGGCTGCGATATGCCATGAGTGCTCAGAGTCATTCTCCTGCCGAGTTCCATCAGTCAAAGCGGATTGGCGCTCGATATGCTTGAGCTTATCAATCTCTGCAATGAAACGCATCTGCTGCGAGAGTCTTTCAAAATCGACCAATAGTTTTCCTCCAGGATGTTCGTTGGCCTGTGATTAGTCCATATCACTCTGTTGGAAGAGCAATAGGTTCGCAATAGGTTCGGTCAACTCCCCGTTCGCTGGGAGTTCGTTCAATTGTATGAAGGGCTTTAGAAATCCAGAAACCATTTCACGTTATGAAGACGCGGGATATGAGTTGGAACGCTGGATAATGCACGTAGACATGGATGCGTTCTTCGCCGCGGTGGAACAGTACAGAAATCATCCTGAGTTAGCCGGAAAACCGGTGTGTGTAGGCCATGACCCAAAGGGTGGTCGTGGAAGAGGCGTGGTGAGGACTGCATCCTATGAAGCTAGAGCTTTTGGTATTCACTCTGGCATGCCTGTTTCAAAGGCTTATCGCTTATGTCCAGAAGCTGTATTCGTATCTGGAGAGTTCTCATCATATGGCGAAGCATCTGCAGAAGTAATGGATGTCCTTCGAGATTTCTCAGATGAAGGAAGGGTGCGAAGAGCCAGTATCGATGAAGCCTACATAGAGGTGACTGAGCATATTCAAGATTATGAAGGAATTTACTCATTAGCGCAGGCAATCCAAAGCGAAATCCGACACCAGACGAAGCTGCCTTGTTCCATTGGTGTAGCTCCAAATATGAGCGTAGCCAAAATTGCGACGGGAATAAACAAGCCATTAGGAATTACAGTTGTGGGTCAAGATCCAGAGGAAGTACTGAGGTTTCTGGCTCCATTGCCTGTAGATGCGCTCAATGGCGTTGGTGCAAAGACTGCTCAAAGGCTACGAAAGCACGGTATAGAAATGCTAGGTCAAATCCATGAAATGACGATTACTGATCTCTGGCCAATGATGGGAAGAGGGTCACGTTGGTTGCATAACCGAGCACACGGTATAGACGATCGACCTCTGCTTGACAATGGACCCCGCATAAGGAAGTCGATATCAAAGGACTTCACATTCATGGAGGACATTGATCCAGAGGAGGTAGATTTCCTTCATGGAACAATTGCAAGAATGTGTGGAAGGATAGGTGACCGGCTTAGACAGAAATCCCTCAAGTTCAAGACGGTCACTGTCAAAATGCGATACGCGGACTACGCAACTATCCAGAGGAGCAAATCAATCCCTGTGGAAACTGATGACCAAGAAATGCTCCGACAAATCGCGGTTGAGATCTTTGATAGAAAGAGGAACCCCGATAAGTATCTGAGACTCATCGGCGTGAAAGTATCCGGTCTCTCAGAGGGGAGTACACAGTCAACTCTTACTGAATTCTTCTGAAATGTCAATATGTCAACTGCTTGCCAGACCGGAAGAGCAATGTGCAATAATCCTTCATCACAATCGTCTTATGACAGTGGCAGATGGTGAAGTAGTAGAGGCTCAGTTCGTCGACCGACCAAATAGATTCCTTGGAAGAGTCAAGCTCAACAGAAGACTCATTGAAGTGTTCGTTCCCAATCCCGGCAGAATGTATGAATTGATGGTTCCTGGCAAACAGGTATTCCTTCGACGCAAATCAGGGCCCCATCGTAAGACAGAGTATGACATGATCGGAGTGTCCCACGATGGAGTCTTGGTTTCTATTGATTCCAACCTACCGAACCGGTTCATCAGAAACTGCTTGCTGAATAATGCTCTTGACTGGTTTCTGCCCTACGATACTGTCATTACTGAACCTCGGATCTATGACGGTCGTTTCGATTTCAAGTTGGAGGGTTCAAGGGGGGATACATTCATAGAGGTCAAATCCTGCACACTAGTTGAGAATGGACATGCGCTCTTTCCAGATGCGCCGACTAAGAGAGGAGCTAGACATCTCAGAAATCTTGCTAGAGCACTTCAAGAGGGTTTGGTGAACCGAGCTGCAGTCGTCTTTGTTATTCAAAGGCCGGATGCAACACTCTTCTCTCCGAAAGCGGATACCGATCCTCAGTTCGCACAAGAGCTGGAGCTCGCCCACAAGAAGGGAGTAGAGGTCTATCCTTTAGTAACAGAAGCCAAGAATTGGTCACTCGAATTCCAACGAATTATTCCTTGCGTTCAAGAATTCCGAGCAATGAAAATGAATGTAAAATACTTGTACCCATGATTTATTATGTCGTTAATTCAAATCTCAACAATTGACTGCTCATTGACACAGTGGCTGGAGGCATTTCGGCTGAGTATAGAACTATCTGTAATTCAGGTGATGACCGATGATGAGCTAGTGAGACTCGCTCGTGTCCTGAAAGTACCAATCGCTAGTCGTGCGGTGAAGCGAAGTTGGCTCGTCGAAGAATTGACTAGCGCCATGCAAGAACGAAAGGAAAAGAGAACTGACAAACCAAAGATGCTTCCTGACCCTGCCATCGATATCAAGGGAATGTCGAAGAGCTTCGGCAGTACGTTGGCCGTCGACAGACTAGACCTCAAAGTTTCTCCTGGAGAAATCGTTGGCCTTGTTGGGCCCAATGGCGCGGGAAAGACAACAACACTTCGTGTCCTGACCGGGATAATCAAGCCAAGTGGAGGGGAGGTCTACGTGGGCAGCCATGATATTCAGAAAGCACCAATTCCAGCGAAGAATCTTATTGGATATATTCCAGAAAAGCCCACTTGCTATCCTAGCCTAACAGTGAGAGAATACCTGATGTTTATGGGCCGAATCTACGATGTCCCAAATGAAGAGACCCTTGTTCGGATGAGTCATTATCTTGACAAGTTCCAACTCCGGGAGTATCTTGATAACTACGTCGGAACACTCTCCAAGGGAAATCTGCAAAGAGCCCTCCTTGTCGGTATATTTGTTAGAGAGCCGCCTTTTGTTCTTGCTCTCGATGAGCCCATCTATGGACTCGACCCACGAGGTGCTTGGAGCCTCAAGGCGCATCTCAATGATCTGAAGAAGGAGAAGTCAGCCATTCTCATATCCACTCACATTCTAGAAGTGGCGGAGAGCCTGTGCGATCGATTTGTTATAATGAATGACGCCAAGGTTGTAGGGCGGGGGACTCTGAAAGAGCTGCTCAATGAAAGCAAACGTGCAACGAATCTGGAAGAAGTTTTCCTCGAACTTACGGGAGGCATCCCGGAATAGCCCATAGAGGTGACTGAACTTGGTCAACACCACCTTTACCTTGGCTAAGAATGAAGTTAGGATGTTGTGGAACCAGTTCAAGCGTACTATTAGAAGTCCATCGATGTTGATGTTCTATGCGATAACTATCATCGGCGTGTATTTCGTCAGCTCAATCATATCAACGGTCTTGAGCTTTCGCGACGTTGTGTTCGTGCTAGGAGTGATGGTTGAAGAAGTGCTTGATCGTGGGACACTTTTTGCTGCAATGGGTGTTCTGACATTATCGTCTGTTGTGGGGGGATATTTCGGAATTGGTGTGGCTGCTTCCTTGACTGGAGATGATGAGGCAATTATGCTGGGTGCACCTGTCAAGCCATATCAGCTCTTCATGAGCAGATATATTCGAAGATTCGTCCGAAAGCTCGTCTTTGTCATTGCAGGAATCACTGCAATATTGCCAATTGTGACCTCAGCAAACCTCTTGTTCATCCCACTGTTTCTCCTCCTTGTCGCCACTATTGTGTATTTTGAAGTGAACTACTTCTTTGGTGGAATTGCATCCTACCTTAGAATCAAACTAGAGAAGCGAACTCGCCATCCCTTAAGGCATATGTTTGTTGTTCTTCTTGGACTCGCAGTATTTCTCCCTACCATCCCTCAGATAACGGGAAGATACTCAGAGGCCATGACGTTTCCTTCAAACGCCTTTGCTTACATAGTGACTGAAGTCACAGGCGTCCTAGCCTGGGGATATGGTCCAATCATAGGTCTGGTTTTCCTCCCACTCGGTTTTCTAATCTCATTCCTTCTCCTAGCTACCCTCTGTGACTCTGCCTACTACGAGATCTTTGCAGCGGCAGTTGGGAGAGAAAAGGTCGAGGGCCGCTTCAGCAAGATCATCAGAGGTCAGATAGACTTCACACAAACCAGGTTTTCAGATCCGATGTTTTGGATTATGCTCAAGGACTTCTGGTCAAGAATGCGAAGCCCGCTTCAGATTTGGAAATATGTGTATGTCGCCCTTGGGACTGCCTTTGTCGTGTACATCAACGTCTTTCGGCCAGCCAGCCTCGCTCCCTTCCAGATTCCACCAGATCTCATTTCAACCGCAATTCCAGCCTTTCTAATCATTGTGCTTCTCATGATTCAGCTCAGCAGCGTCACTAGTCTCTTGAGTTTCGTAGATGAGCAGGAAAACATCTATCTATTGAAGGCTAGTCCATTCAAGCCAATAGATATAGTACTCGCGAAATATCTACTGAGCCTTATTGAGGTGGCAATGGCGGCAATTCCAATTCTAGGGTTCATTGCATATTTCTTCCGTGTCGAAGGATTTGTGTCCTTGCTCAGTCTAGCAGCTCCTCTGATTCTAATGTTTACGGCAACTGGAGTAGCTATTGGTGCCTATGTCCCGGTTGTCACAAATGACCCTAGGATTTTGCCTGTTCCATTAGCATTCTCGTTTCCGGTAATTAATCTCACACTAGGTGCGGCCTTGATCGGCTTGGTGGCAGCATTAGCACATGAGCAGCTGATACTAGTCGCGCTTCCATTCTACACATTGATAATCGTGTTCATGTTTCTACAGGCAGGCGTTCATGCGATGGGCTCATTTCGCTAATCTAGCGACGAATGGCGAGTCGCAAGGCATTTGCGATCACAAGCAATGAAACTCCCATATCGCCCACCCCGACTGCAAGCCAGAGTGTTGCCAATCCGGCTATGGCTAAAATAGCCACCGCGGCTTTTATTCCAATTGAAACTGCAATGTTCTGTTTCACAATAGACATTGTCTTCTTGGCTTGTTGAATGAGAATGGGAATCTTCTCCAAATCGTCCTCCATCAAAGCAACGTCAGCTGTCTCCAAAGCCAAATCCGATCCAATGACGCCCATGGCCACCGATACATCAGAAGCAGCCATAGCTGGAGCATCATTGATTCCATCGCCTATGAAGAGATGGGTTCCTTCGTCGGAGATGGCTTTCATAGTTTCCACTTTCTCGTGAGGAAGGAGGTCCGCGTGAAATTCATCTACTTGCAGAAACTCTGCGACATAACTGGCTGTGGCATGGTTATCCCCTGTAAGCATTATGGACCTTATTCCCATCGTGGAGAGATTCTGGATTGCTCTCCTAGCAGTGTGACGAACTGAGTCCATGAGTCTAATAGTCCCAACGCGAGTGCCATTCCTTGCTACGTAGACATTTGTTCCAATGGCTGAAGATGCTTCGCCATCGAAATCAATCCCTTCATCTGCCATAAGACCCTTGTTTCCAGCGACAACTCTTTCCCCAGCGATTATTCCTTTGACACCTCGTCCGGCTACTGCCTGAAAGGAATCTACTTCACTTGGAGTCACCCGTTCTATCTCAGCTAATTGTGCGATTGCTCGGGAAATAGGGTGTTCTGAAAACATCTCTAATGATGCTGCCAGTTGCAGAACTTCCTCTCTGCTCGATCCATTTACTGGTGTGATACTCTCGACTTGAAGTACTCCCTCAGTCAGGGTGCCTGTCTTATCAAATGCAACTACTGATGAGTTGCTCAGTGCTTCGATGTATTCAGAGCCCTTGACAAGAACGCCACTCCTTGCAGAGCCAGCAATCGAACTGACCATGCTAACTGGAATTGAAATGACAAAAGCGCAAGGGCAAGATGTGACAAGCAAGGTGAGCCCTCTGTAGATTGCCTCCTCTAGGGTGAACCCGAAGGCGAATGTTAGTAGTGCCATTAGCACTGAAGCACCTACAACCATTGGAGTGTATCGATGAGAGAGCCTGGAAACCAATTTCTCAGTTGGAGACCTCTTGTTTCGGGCTTCATCAACAAGTGAAGCTATTCGAGAGAGCACGGTTTCACAAGAAGAATGCGTGATCTCAATCTCAACAGAGCCGTCCATATTTATCGTTCCAGCGTATACTATATCGCCAACCTGTTTTGACACAGGCACGGATTCTCCTGTTATCGGGCTCTGGTTCACACTCGTCGTGCCAGCCACAACAATTCCATCAAGGCCGATTCTGTCCCCAGGTCTCACGACGAAGACTTCACCTATCTGTCCAGATTCCACCGGCACATCCATGATCCCCGCTGAAGTCCTAATCGAAATCATAGGTGGGGCTAGCTCTAGTAGTCCGTGGATGTCATTCCGAACTCGCTCGTTCGCACGGTCCTCGAGAAGGTTGGCGATGAAGAAGAGATACATAGCTGCAGCTCCCTCTAAGGGTGCACCAATGAGGAGTGCCGCAAAGGCTGCAAAGGTCATAAGGAAATTAATGTCCAGATGAATCTTGGCAGCCCCTCGTAGACCCCTTGGTATGATCCATCTCCCTGCTAATAGAATGGCAGCGATTGATAGCCCATAGACAAACAATTGATTTTGCCAGAATAGCTCAACAAGAATTGCCACCATCCAAGTGATAGATGCTAGGAACGCATGAATATACCTTTCACTCATGCTTATCTTGGCGTCTTCTTCTTCATGCTTGGCACAATGAGTGCATGTTGCTTCACTTTCCAGCAACATGTTCTATCGCCCTCTCCATGATGTCTCTGATGCAATCATCGTCCAGCATGTGATAGACATGCTTCCCGTCACGCTCATATCTCACAAAGCCGAGATCCTTGAGTCTTTTCAGATGGAGACTAACAGTACTGATATGCTGGCCGGTCCTTTCTGCGATCTCAGAAACGGACAGCTTTTCCTCCTGCGTAAGGAGATAGACTGTTCTCACTCTCGACTCATCTTTTAGAGTAGAGAATAATCGCGCTACTTTCTGAGCATCCATCATGTCCAGGCCGACTGTCTTCTGTTTCATTGCTCGAACCATCACAACATTTCAACATTTTAAAACTATTAAAATGTTATCCATGCGGCTCTGTCGTATGCCAAAGGTAACACCAGACCAACAAACATTATGAGCGTTCCAAATCAGCTAAGCCTATTGCATTGAATACCATAACATTGGAATATACGTCAACTGCATGCTGGATGTGTTTTGTGTGCCTGAGGAATACCCTGAATCAAATGACAGGTACAAGAGCATCCTCCAGATGGCGAATGATGGAATTGTTGTGATTCAAGACGATCAGATTGCGATGGTGAATCCAGCGCTCTCAAAGCTTTTGGAGTATGAAGAGAGTGAACTACTAGGGCAAGATTTTGCTCGAATTCTTGACCCAACAACTTCTCATCAATTCGCAGAACAGATTGAGAGTGTCGACATCTCATCAGACGCCGGTCCAAGTCATCGTATTCGCTTAGTCACCAGAACTGGCCGCTCAGTCATGGCGGAGATCAGTCTTGCAGACTTTGTCTATCAGGGAGCTCCAGCCAGGGTCGGGATAGTACGAGATATCACTCAGCAGCTCAAGCTGGAAGCTGCCATTGAACAATCCGAATCGCGATATCGCCAGCTGTTTGATTCCTCACCAATCGCCTACTTCACCCTAAGCCCCAGAGGCATTATTCTCCAGGTGAATCAGGCCGCCATGCGACTCCTAGGCCACAAAGAGGAACAAATGATCCGGAGGAATATTGAAACTTTTCTTCCTGGAGACCCCGTTGATAGTCAGGCTGGAAAGCTCGTCTTCAATGAGATACTTCAAGGCGGCGCAGTGACGGGCGTGGAGATTATGATGAGAAAGGCTGATGGCAAGCCCATTTGGGTAAGCATCACAGCCGGTCCTCTGGACAAGCCGGGCAAATCCAGTCGAATTGGACTTATGGCACTTGATATAGATCGAAGAAAGACTGCAGAGAAACGAGAGAGGATGGAAGAGGAGCGCGCTAATCTTTACCTTGAAGTCGCGACTCACGACCTCAACAACATCAACCAATCGATTCTGTTTGCAATGGGCCTATTGGAATCACAAATGGACATCCCAGAAAGTCTCCAGGCACAAATGGAGCAAGCAACATGGAATGTGAGACGATCAGCAAGAATGATTGCTAACATGAGGACATTCATGGCACTTAAGGACCAGCCACCAAGTCTTGAAAAGACGGATATCTATAATCACCTTGTTGCAGCAGTAGAATCTGTAAGAATAGACTTTCATTGGAAAGAACTAAAGGTAAACACGAACATTACTGAAGGGAAATTCTACATACCGGGACATCAGTACCTCTCACAAGTCCTGTTCAATATAATCCACAATTCTGCTATGTATGATGAGAGGAAACTAGTGGAGATAGACATCATTGCGCAGATTATTGACACGCGACTTGTACGAATTGAGTTTGCTGACTATGGCCCCGGCATCCTAGACCCATTGAAGGAGTTTATCTTCAAGAGAAGCGGGCATCCTGACGCTCAAGTAGTTGGAAGAGGTCTAGGACTTACACTGGCAGATAATATTGTGAGAAGTCTTAATGGCCAGATATGGGTTGAGGACCGCGTCGAGGGAGATCCATCACAGGGAGCTAAGTTTGTATGTGTCTTCCCAGCATGGACAGACGAAACTGAATTGCCCTGTGGTGGCAAGAAATGCATCACCTTCTATAAATCGACTCACTGCTTCTGGTGTGAACCTGTTTTTGACCTGTTGATGCGACTCATGGAAGAGCTCAGCATTGCTAGCTCGATTGTGGAATCAATCAATGTCGATGACCCGAATGTGGAATTGCCTGAGGATGAGATGCCTGTATTGCCCACAATTAGATTCTGTGATGTTGAATTGAATGGATTCATTCAAGAACAGAGTCTGAGAAAGGAACTCCTTCTATTACTAGGCAAGCCATGCTACAAAGGATTCTAGTGACTCAATCATTTCTAAATGAATAGGCTCTCTAGGAGGCCAAAATCGTTTTGCAAGCAATTCCAACATGAATTTCCTGATGGAAAATGTATCATTCCCGAGGAAGGAACGATAATTCCTAGATGATTACCCACGACAACTTGATAAGAGCGATATGATGGTCACCTTCCATGATCCCCATGACCGAGGAGTTAAGCATTCCACAGGAGAACCGCGAGAAACTTCTGGCGACATTTCATCCAGCACGAACAGGATTCCTGTACCTGTACGTTCTCGGTGCTGTGTTTTTCATTATAAGCTGGCTCTCCATGATATCGGTTGCCGCTGGAGTTGTAGCGTATGATGAGCTGGCGTGGTGGTTGGGCATGGGAGGAATGTTCTTCGCTTTACTCCTATGGGGCATTGGGGAATACAAGAAGAGATACACTGTCTATGTTGTCACAACATGGAACTTACGCGTGATGAAAGGCTCATACAAGAGATTAACGACCAGAGTCTTCTATGATGAGATTGATAGATTTGAGATCTATAGCTCTCCTCATTCAAGGGTGATAAACCTCGGCGCCCTCAGAATATACACAAAGGGCGATGAGGAGGAAGCCACAATGGAGTTTGGCGACATTCACAATCCAGAAGGGATGCTAGAACTTGTGAATCGAATTAAGAAGACAACGCCGGACCCTATTCCATGGGCTCATG
Organism: Promethearchaeota archaeon; assembly: GCA_048939765.1. Classification (GTDB taxonomy): domain Archaea; phylum Asgardarchaeota; class Thorarchaeia; order Thorarchaeales; family Thorarchaeaceae; genus SMTZ1-83. Next base: position 34,495 of record JBHLPF010000008.1, on the reverse strand, counting down.
TCGAGAGGACTCGTGTTGTGAATTACTAAAAGTCATGGTTCCACAATATGGAACTTGCATGACTTGGTTTCAGTCTGTAATTCCCAGAACCTTTTTACATCGATGCACAAATGCAAAAGTGTACGATACGCGATGAGCGTAAAAGTCATGAGGCAATTTGCCCTGTAAAAAACAGCCTGAGAGAGGAGTCGGTAGAACTGGGTAGGGTCGTAATTAGATTCACCACAGAGGTTGGCGAACAACTTCAAACTGACAAAGACATCTATGTCACTGATCTCGATCTGAAAGGTATGAATATAGCCAACATCAGCTTGGTCCCGTTGGCATCGCTGAGGGATCTGGAAACTGTAAACCTCAAGTCCAATGCTATTTCGGAGGTCGACCTCGGTCCTTTGTATGAATGTGCTAATATGAGGATGTTGATCCTAAGCGACAACCAGATTGAATTGATAGATCTCTCGCCGCTCAGCCGATCCTCAAAGCTACAAGCTCTTGACTTGTCACAGAATAAGCTAAGTAGCATCGACCTTTCACCCCTTGCGAATCTGAGAGGCATGAAGTGGCTTTACCTTTCAAACAACCAACTTGGTGAGGTGAATCTCATGCCCTTGGTCAGATGCACACGCCTGCAGTATCTGGTACTCGCCAATAATAACCTTACAAGGCTAGACCTATCGCCTCTGGCAAGATTCACTGACCTGCGATATCTGCTCTTGAATGGAAATAACTTCAAGACATTGAACATCTCTTCCATCTTTGGAGCGATGAAGCTTGAACACTTGGTCTTTGATAGAGGCACAGAACTTGCTGCCGACTCAAGGTTGAAGCACCAGGACTATTTCCCACGACCTATCGAAGAATTGCTGGACAGCATCACATGGATCTAGATTATGTATGATGGTCCATCATATCCCTGTGACACTAGCCCCTATTTTCAGTCGATACAGTAGAATCTAGAGTGAGCTAGATGAGTAATCATGAAGATGCCGCTGCAAGGTCTACCCTAAGAATCGCTGGTGTACTTCAGAGCAAACGAGACCTCTGGGTGCGCAGACTAGAGAATTACTATACTGAGCTTGAGAGACTCATTATGGGGGAATGGCTTGACTCCAGTGACCTTACTGGTCTAGTGAGAGAGGCTCGTCTAGCGTCTAGAGAGGCAATTGATGGTCTCGCCAATGATTTGAGCGCTGAGCTACTGCATGCTTCCAGCGGTGTATTCTCTCGTTTTGAATCAGATAGAGCTACCCTCGTGGCTGAGATCTCGAAGTTGAAAGCAGAGATCTCCAGATTGCTTTCTATGGACGAAGAAGGTGTGCTTCGCGAAAACGACTCGCTAAGATCCATTGTTCTCAATCTCCCGGAGTATCAGCTCCTCTGTGTAATCCAACAATCCAGAGGAGGAACCTATGCGGACCTCGCAGCAAAGAGCAAGGTCAAGAAGGGAAAAGTCCAGAAGTATGTCAAGATACTAGCGGACAGAGGGCATGTCATAATCGATCGCAAATCGCGACCGCATAAGGTGCTATTCGTCGACACTCCATGGGAGCCAAGCCCTACTGCACTGAGTACCCAGCATCATCCCGATTTGGAAATGGCTCCACATCCTCAAGTCTGAGATCTCCCGCACCGAAACCTCTTGCAACCCTTTGTATGATTGATGACGTTTTGGGGAGAGCTAATTCGTTTGCAATAATCACAGGCAGAATGAATGCCATCACGATAAGAGGCAGACCAGCTATCCAGACAAGGCTCTCTAAGATATAGTCCCAACCTATTGTCCCTCCACGTTCAAGGATGAGTCGCGGCAGAACCATGATGAACTTGCTTGCAATCGCAACTGGGTAGGATAGAATTGCAAAACCGGTGAGATACTGACCGAACCATTTGCCCACGCCCTCCGTATCCGGACATCTCCTCATCTCCAATTCATTCTTCTTCAAATGAGTCACAATGCCAGAGTCATTGAGAATCCACGTCGGTGAATACAACGGAACCGCAACTGCCACGGCAATCAGGGCTCCTAGAAGCCAGATCAAGGGTTCAGTTAGGCGTACGACACCAGTGTAGGCAACTTCTGCAGGATATACGGGAACGGCCAGGATCGTGTCAGGGAATATTTGGATCATGATTTCACTAAATGACAATGCAAATAGTGCAGGGACTAGAGCCCTTCGAATGATGCGCGACGCTCCGAATCTATTACCAACAGGTATCACACTCTGAGTGTAGGATTTCGTGCGATAGAGCTTGTTCATAAGCATCATGATGGCAGCAATCGGAACAGCAAACAAGATGAACTCTACGAAGTAGATAGGGAGTACAATGGCCATGACAGTAATCGTATCAATTGCAAATCCACCGTCTATCTGTCGAACCAGGTCAGTCGATGCCAATGGACCCCCAATTATCCCGGTAATCCTGATGACCGCATATACGGCTGCGGCAATGCCGACAAGAATGAAAATGAATGCAGGTATGAACCTTCCCTTTCCTTCAGCCATTTTGCTCATGAATTGGTGAGTTCAAGAATATCTAAGGATATTTGTGGCGTGCATCTACATATTCTAGCTATGTCCACTTCCCAATTCTTATTAGCGGTGTGCACGCAGTACGCACATCCGAACTCCATTGAGGTCACAAAATGCAACCGGAGAAGGCGCTTGTAGTCATAGTCGTTGCATCAATAGTTGTCGTTGCATTCGCCGTCGGGTTCACGTTCCTCACATTTGATGGAGGCTCAAACAACAATGGACACACCACCACAACTACTAACGACATCGCACAGGATGTTGACCTCAAGAGTAGGGGAATACAATTGCCTGACTGGAATCTCATATTGTCTAATGAGAGCATCATTTCTCTGCATTCGTTACGCAGTCGGTTTGTGGTCATAGACCTTATGGCAACCTGGTGCGGTTCCTGCGAAACTCAAAATGCGAATTTGAAGACTCTGTACAATAGTATGGGTGATAGTATCCATCTGCTATCCCTCACCGTCGATACAGGCGAAACCGCGGCTATGATGGCAGCATATAAGGAGGACAAGAATCTACCTTGGCCCCATGGTCTTGATACTCAGAGTGTCTTCAGCAACTACTTCAATGTCGAGTATATCCCTTCGATCGTGATTATTGATGGGGAAGGGTATGCAAGATGGTACCATGTAGGTCTCTGGAGTGAGCCTGACATGGCTGAAACCCTAGCCATGTTGATGGGATAAGATTCTAGCTGAAGAGGTTTTTATCGGGATCTCTAAGGACATCTTTAGCGGACCCCTGTTCCCTATCCAGATTCAATCCTTTTATCAGGGTCGCTGGAATTCCCTCTCCTGCTTGGCCCATAACGAGCTCAGCTGCTGCTGCAAGTTCATCAGCAATGCATACACGGGAAGTCTGTAGTATTCTTCCAAATCGATCAAGTCTTCCAGCGTTCTCTGTAAAGGGAGACATGCCAGCTATGCCAATTGCCATGTTCACAGCCCCCCTCCTCCAAGGGCGACCTTGAGTGTCAGCTATGATCACAGGAATTCTAATTCCAATCTCTTTTGAAATGGCATCATGAATCGCCTGAGCTGAATGATCCGGATCAATGGGAAGTGCCAACGCTTGACCGGACGGAGCATTGCTTCTATCGACACCTGAGAAGTCAGTCACCAGTCCCTGAGCAGTTCTTGTGATCAACACGGGCGTTTCACGAATGACTTCCACAGCATTGTCTAATGCCAACTGCACATATTCTGGTTCTCTTTTCAATTCCATTGAGAGTCGTCTTGCTCTTTCGGAAACCTCAACCTCTGATAGCAAAAAGAGTCTACCCTCAGCTATGGATACAATGGTGTGAGACACCACAAGGACATCGCCGGATTCAAGCTCCTCGCTAATGCCCCTCAGCCGCTCAGCAAAAAGAGAAGGGAGGTCATCCCCTGGTTTGACTAGAGGAATCTCCCCGATTGGCACTATACTAAGTTCTCGATTCTTCATTGCTGATTCATCCTTGACCTCCGCCACGGGGGTCATCTGGCTGAGAACTCTCAGTTTCTTCTAACGGAAGCTCTTCAACCCTAGAAGACGCGCTGCCGGCGTCATCCCCTAGGCCCGCCTGAAGTGCCAAATTCTCGGGGATTAGGTGATAAAGCACAACTCCACCCAATATATTGATGATTGCTTGTAGCACGTTCGGCAGAGAATATCCTGCCGCACCTATGACAGCAGCTTCTGGAGTTAGTCCATAGAAGAGCTGCAGAAGGTAGATGTTCGTAAAGAACATTCCAATGACTCGGAAGACGGTTCCAAATATCAGATAGACAAGAGTCCGAGATCTCAAGTCCAGTTGGTACCGCATTAGCAGAATCTTGGCAACCAACAATCCCAAAATTGTGTGAAGTTCAGCAAAGCCCTTGAAGGCTGCACCATTGAAGTTGCGATAGGCAATTGCCATCCACATCGCAGTTATTGCCACAAGTGAATAGACAAAGCCCAATCCGAGAAAGACAATCACAATTGGAATGCCTGTCCAGTCAATGGTGAAGTTGCCGGGAAGTCCGATGTCAGTCACTCCCAGGATTGGGAATACTTCAAGCGCAACAACCATGGCTGTAAAGATGGCCAATAGGGCAATGCTCTTGGAGTCCGTTCTGATGGGGTGTCTTTCCAGCCACGTCATCAATATTCGTCTCCATAGCTCAGAAGCTTTGGACCTTTGTCTTGGCCAAAGCACTAGCTCTCTCCGACAGATATCAGTTAAAAACAAAGCGAAAATCAATTGGCCAATATCTTTTGACCTAAGGTTGAAATGGAAGTTATCCGTCAATGTGTAGGATGAGGTATTCGCATTGCCGTCTGAGGACAAGACACCTTGGTATGAACGGGATGAACTCTGGGAGAGAATGGGCCAAGTTATGTTTGGTGAGCAAAGGATGGAGATGGCCATCACTGAGGTGGACAGCCTCATTGAGCTTCTACATATTTCCAATGATGATGCAATTCTGGACTTGTGCTGTGGCATCGGTCGCCATTCAAACGAACTTGCTAGGAGAGGATACAAGGTAACAGGCGTCGACAGGACAAAGGCCTATCTCGAGATAGCAAAAGGAACCGCGAAGAACGAAGGTCTCTCAACTGAGTTTGTGCAGAAAGACATGAGGGAATTCGTGAGAGATAATAGCTTTGATGTTGTCTTGAGTATGTTCACTTCCTTTGGATACTTCGAGGATGACAGTCAACAGATGCAAGTGCTAGACAATGTCTTTAGATCGCTCAGACCTGGAGGTCGTTTCATTATCGAGTGTATGGGGAAGGAGATCTTAGCTCGAATATTCAATGATGCCGATTGGAGTGAAGGTGATTATGGCATTCATCTGGAGCGAAGAAAACCCATCGATGATTGGGGGAAAATGCACAACATTTGGATATTACTTGCCAAGGACGGTACGAGGCATGAATGGAATGTCACACACTACCTCTACTCAGCTGTGGAACTGAAGTCCCTTCTCAGGTCAGCTGGTTTTTCTGATGTGCGAGCCTATGGTGGTCTTGATGGGAGCACATATGACAATACATCTAGGCGACTCGCCGTTGTTGGTGTGAGGACGGAATGAGGTGGGAAATTGCAGTTCTATTATAACGTCGCCATGTGGGCAGTACTAGCTGGAGCAGTGATTGCGCTTGTGGAAGCTGTGGTGCTTCTTATAGTATTCCGGGATGATGTGTGGGGGGAAACCCTGAGCAATCGAATTGTGCTTGGTCTTGATATCATCACTGGTCTTGGATTCATTCTTTCGAGTATTTTCTTCTTCGGGGAATTAAGCTCATTCGTAATGGTCGGTAGTTTTGTGGCTTCTGCATTTCTCATAGTTATGACCGTTTCCCACTTGGGGAGGCTGTATCAATACCTATTCAAGCCCGGTCCGAAATTCATCAAGAACAACGCAATGCTTGCGATGAACGTCCTCAAGATTGTCCTTCTATTGGGAGGTACACTTGCAGGAGCGAGAGTGGTCTACCCCCTATGACACCCATATTCAGTTTCTGAGTATATGAACCGGAAATTTCATGGGCTTAGAAGAAGGATTTTTCGGACCCAGATATTGGGTATGGCGCCTCTAGCTTAATCTAGTTGATGCATAAAGGGGGGCTGGAGCAGAGGTTAAACTTGTTAACCCCGGCTCGGGTCAAGTGCATATGGAAAAATCCGCGCATAATATGATGACACCGGAAACCCTTTCTTGTTGTCTGTCTGAGTAGAGAGACCAAAGGAGTGAAATGGATTGGCTGCACAACCGACCGACAACTACCCTCTTGACCAGATGATCGATGTTGCCGCCGGACGGACCCGATCTGATCTTGTCCTGAAAAATGCATCAGTGGTCAACGTCTTTTCTGGAGATATAGTTGAAGGAGATGTTGCAATCCACCAGGGCTATATCGCTGGGATTGGAAAGTATGTTGGTAACAAGACGGTTGATCTGAAAGGAAAGTATGTGGTACCTTCATTCTTCGATGGCCATGTGCACGTGGAGTCATCCATGGTTATGCCACTCCAGTATGCCAGAGCTGTGGTGCCCCATGGTACGGGAGCTGTTGTTGCAGACCCGCATGAGATTGCCAATGTGCTGGGTCTGGAAGGAATCATGTATATGTCCAAGTCAATGAGGGGCGGACCACTCGAGTTCTATATCATGCTACCCTCTTGTGTACCTTCTACTGATTTGGAAACAAATGGCGTGGCTTTAGACTTCTTGGACATCAAACCACTCCTCTCCGAGCACTATGTTCTCGGACTAGCTGAAGCAATGAACTACCCGGGTGTTGTCTTTAGAGATCCGGATATTCTCGAGAAGATTCGAGTGACACTATCAACGGGGAAGAGAATCGATGGTCATGCACCTGACCTCGCAGGGATGGAGCTGAATGCATATGCTGCGGCAAGGATAACATCTGAGCATGAGTGTTACACCTTGGAAGAGGCACAAGCCAAACTTGCAGTGGGAATGCACATTCACATTAGAGAGGGATCAACAGCTAAGAACTTGAAAGCTCTAGCACCTCTTATCCAACCACATACCTCTTTGCTTTGCAGTTTTGTGACTGATGATCGCAACACATTGGATCTGCTTGAAAGAGGGCATATTGACAGTCTGATTCGTGATGCAGTGTCCTATGGCGTAGACGCGGTCCAAGCCATTCAGGTGGCAACCATATCAACAGCTCGACACTACGGTCTGCAATATAGGGGAGCAATTGCACCCGGTTACCATGCGGACATTGCAGTGATTGATGATTTAAAGGACATCAATGTCGAAAGCGTGTACAAGAGTGGTGAGATGGTGGCCTCCAAAGGGAAGCTAATCTGGGAGATCGGAGAGCACGAACAGCCACGTCTCCGAAGATCAGTCAATATCACCTGGCTAGATCCAGAAGACTTTCAGGTCAAGGCGCGCGGAGATAGGATGAATGTCATAGGCATTATACCTGACCAGATCATCACTGAACATCTTGTTGAGGAAACTAGGATCGAAGACGGACTAGCAATGCCTGATGTGGACAGGGACATAGCGAAGATTGCCATCATTGAGAGGCACAATGCATCGGATGTGACCGGTATAGGCTTTGTGAAGGGTCTTGGTATAAAGGAGGGAGCTATGGTCAGTTCCATAGCTCATGATAGTCACAACATTGTTGCGGTAGCGACCAACGACAGAGACCTCATCGCAGCGGCAGTTCAGATTGTGCGAATGCAAGGCGGACTAGCGATAGTAAGGGACGAGAAGGTCATTGCGTCTTTACCGCTGCCTATTGCAGGTCTCATGTCTGATCAGCCTATAGAAGTGGTTAGTGAGAAGATACAGGAACTAAAGGATGCGGCAAAGACTATCGGTAGTACTCTCAATGAACCCTTCATGACCATGGCTTTCCTCTCATTGCCTGTGATTCCAAAGCTCAAGATAACTGATCGGGGATTGGTTGATGTTGATAGGTTTAGATTCATCGACCTGTTTGACACACCGAAGACAGAGGATAAGAAGTGAAACAAGTCTCTCTTATCACTCAAGACCAAGTCTGATCTTTGCATCTTCAATCTGATTATGTTTCTTCCATCCCACATAGATGCCTGCTAGTGAACCAAAGAAGATCATTAGTGTGGCGACACCAAACGCTCCAAGCAGGAATGGAACAAGCCAAGTTCCTGGGTAGGCCAAGAGATTGAAGTAGAGTCCCCTTGCAAGGAGAAAGGCCGCCTCGAGGAGGAGAAATCCAAGTAAGAACACACCTGAACCAAGTTGTCGTTCATGAATGTAGATCTGCAATGCCGTCTGAAGTATGATGGCAGATAATGCATTTCCGATGATATTGAGAATGACAACGGTATCGCCCCGTACGAAAAGGAATGGAATAGGTGAAGGAACTGACCGTCCCCAAGGATCGAAGTATTGGATCCACAGCATTGCCAGAATGAAGAAGAGCTCAAAGATCATCATTAGGATAGCACCCAATCCAACGACCCTGAGGATAATGTTGTCCATTCTATCTGACCAATCGAAGTTGGTCAATTCCTGAAACGCTCTATTGAGGGGCTTTGCCCAACTACTTTCTGCAATGCAATTTTCCTTGTCACAATGCACAATGGTGAGAAGCTTCCCTCCATAATCTCCAATCCTGGTATTCATGCACTCTTCGCAGATGAGATCGCCGCATACATTACAAGATGCCTTTGCTAGGGTGTCTGAGTGGTTGACACAGTTTCTGCCCTGACCCGGTCCTAAGACTGAGCTGGCACAATACTCACAGCGATTTACTTTGTCTGTGTACTCGACACTGATTCGTCCTCCACAAACAGGACATAGAATGTTCTCTGTATGATAGGCCATCAGTATCTCCTCCAGAAAGAGTCGGTAGGAACCTCTTTCCTCTCCTGAGTTCTATCTCTTTCGCGCTGCCTCTCAATTTCTCTGACTCTGCTGTCATCCATCCAAGGTCGGCTTTCATTACGAACCGGAGTCTTCTCGACTTCGACCTTGCGGCCTTCAAGCAAACCCTTCTCTCTAGCCTGTTCTAAAGATACAAAATCGGTTTTCCTGATGATTCTGACTGCTTCTATCGTCACTCCGATTAGTCCTGCATAGAAGAGAACCGGAACAATAACTATCGCTCCAAGCAGCATCACAAGGCCAACCAGAATAGGAATCGCGATGATAATAATTATGATAACAAGAATCGCTCCACAGCATTCATCGCCACCTCCACCACCACTTCCTCCTCCACCTCCTCCACAGCTACTCCCACCGCTGGAGCCAACACCTCCGCCGGACCGGCCAAAGACTGAGAATATTTCGAGGGATGCCCTAAACACCTTGGCCATTGCACTACCATAAGCTCCCAGAAACCGACGGTACATGCCACTCACTTTGGAGAATCTTCCCCCAGCCTGGCCGAATAGGTCTTCAATTGGTAGGACTAGAGATGTGGTTGTGACAGCTGGACGATATCTGCCCTCAAAGCAATTCCTACAGAGATAAACAGTAGAGCCTTTCCAACGGCTGTCGACTGGGGGATCCTGAGCAGTAAGGCATCTTCTACAGAAATGCTCCCCACAGACAGCACAATTTGTCGCAGCAAGATACTCTGGATGGTTTTCGCAAGGAACAAAGACGCTGCTCACTGCAAGAGTGGCTCCACAATATTCACAGTCCACAGTGTTGTCATCCACCATCCTAGTGAGAGGTGTTGCTCCATCACAATTTGAACAAAGAATAGCCATTCCCTCAGTGGTGGTGACTTTTCGAACATCAAGGATTCTTTGAGCCTCATCCCTCGACATTACTGAACCATCTGAGCTTAGTATTGATGGTGTAAGGGGAATCGCCATTAGCCCATCCTCAATAAGGCGAGCTCGTCGACGGTCTCTAACAACAACTGTCCCCGGTGGGGGCGCAATTCGTTTCCAATAGATTAACATGTAGAGCAGGAATGCCGCCTGGGTCGCTAGGACAAAGACTGCAATATTCCCAATCTGTATATTGAAGCTGAGCTCAAACCAAGGCACTGTCCAGCTATATGCAACTCCCCAGTTCAACAAGAAGTAAGCTGTCAAGCCAACTCCGATGATGCTATAGAGTGCTTGAGCAATCACTGCGTTTCTCCTGAGATCGTCAACATAATTTCCTATAATCAAACAAGGCAACGCAACTCCAACGAAAATGACCAATGCATACAAGGGCCCAACCGATGCAAATCCGGGAGCAGCTCCGAACGATGCGACAAGAATACCAACCGCAGCAAGCAGACCAAAGACACCGAACGCCATCTGAGTCAGCCCGATGATTCGCAAACCAAATGGTCTATCAAGAATGGTGGTTGGCTTTTCGTTCTCAGACAATCTTCCTCGCCTCCACGCGCTTCGCCATAAATTCACCTTCTTCGCTTTTCAACCTTTGCGGCTGAAGCGGTAGACAAGCACGTAATCCTCATAAGAAGGATAGTAATCACAAATAGCAGGCTTTGAAAGAAGCACTTTGAGCTAGTGTGGTTCCTATGACAGAGATTCCGATGCCAGATGACTACACACCAAGTCCCGGCGAGCCGCAGCAGCAACAGGGCTGCTGTGAAAGATGCTGCACCTGTTGGGTGCAATTGATTTGTGCAATTATACTAATTGTCATACTTATCTATCTCATCTTCTTTGCGCAGGTGCTCATGATATAGAAATGACGACTTGCATCCCATTAGGTTAGAGGTCGACATCATTTCAATTGGAATCTATTATTGATTTAACTGTGTTTCCGGATAGCTTATATTCCGTAGGGTGACCCGCTAGGCTGGACATGATTCACGGAGCTAAGTATCTGTGACAGAACCAGAGGATGACCTGCAAAAAGGCCCGGGATTAATCGAGAGGACTATGCGGGCATTGGAACTCACACAAGGTGTTGAGATAGCCCGGCGCTACCTTGCAATGAACGCGTTCGACGGAGCGCTAACTATGCTCGGTCTGATCTTTGGAGGGCTCATATCGATGCAGACCACCAATCCAGATGTGGTATTTCATGCACTCCTTCTAGCCGCAGTAGGTACCAGTGTAGCAATGGCGGTCTCAGGATTCAGTGGTTCCTACCTTGCGGAAAGCGCAGAAAGAGACCGCGAGGTTGAGGAAATCGGGAAAGCCATGCTCTCGGACATGAGCAACACGATGTACGCAAAAGCAACACGTACAACATCAGCCGTCGTGGCCTTGGTTGACGGACTTGCGCCATCAGTTGCTGCATTCATCATCATCACTCCATTGCTATTAGTGCCTTCACGAATTCTTACAGTATCCATGGCGTTCTACATAGCGATATTCATTTGCCTGGGAATTCTCTTTGCACTTGGCCTCTTCCTAGGAACAATCTCCAGAAAGAACATCTGGATCTATGGAGCAAGGACACTTCTAGCAGGAATCGCAACTGCCGTTATTTTGTACATCATCGCAGCTTTAACAGGAGCGGGGCAGTAGAAATGCTGGATATCCTTCCAAGAGTGAAATTAGCTAATCTTCCAACGCCCCTCCAAGAAATGAAGAATCTTGCATATTCTTTAGATATGAAGTCACTCTGGATCAAGAGGGATGACCTCACTGGCATTTCATTTGGCGGCAACAAGACACGCAAACTCGAGTATGTGATAGGAGACGCTCTTCAGCAGGAGGCTGATACTCTTGTCACTGTTGGAGCTGTTCAAAGCAATCATTGTCGACAGACAGCCGCTGCGGCGGCTCAGAACGGACTAAGGTGTATCTTGCTGCTGGCAGGAGCCGAACCCGAAGAGTACACAGGTAATGTGCTTCTAGACAAGCTGTTTGGAGCAGAGATTCAATTCTTCCCAGAAGATGACTTTGATCAGGTTTCTAAAAGAATGGACTCAATTATCGAAACCCTCAGAGACCTTGGTCTCAAACCTTATGGCATTCCAGCCGGTGCATTCATGCCAGTAGGATGCATAGCATATGTTCAGGCTATGCTGGAATTGAAAGAACAGTGTGATGAGATTGGCATAGAGCCAAAAAAGATACTACATCCTGTTGGCACAGGAGGGACTCTGGCTGGGATGATAATCGGAGCCAAGCTAGCAGGGTTCGATGCCGATGTCATAGGAATCAGTGTACTCCGCGATGCAAAGACCACCAAAGAAAAGGTCGGAGAAATGATCGACAGAATGTTTGATACATACCCCGCACTCATAGACAAGTTCAAGCCAGATATCAATGTGGATGATCGGTTTGCGGGAAAGGGGTACGGAGAGATGGAAGATTCTGTTCGAAGTGCCATCCAGATGTTTGCGAAATCCCAAGGCATCATCCTTGATCCCGTCTATACGGCTAAAGCCGGAGTAGCATTGCTTGCTATGGCAATGGGAGGAGAGATAGCCTCAGACGCGCCCACGGTATTCTGGCATACTGGAGGCTCGCCAGCTCTATTCAATTATGGCTCGCAATTGCTGGGGAGCTAGCAAATCAGAAACCTCAACCTTTTTGTGACTACAGATGAAATCTTCGTCAGCGCCCTCCGTCATAGCCGATAACAAAAAGGACATGCTTTAATATGGTCTCAAGTCACAACAATTTGGTCTATGGGGGCATAGAATGATGATGCAGAAGACAGCTAAGGATTTTGCAGAGAAGTTTGATGAGCGACTAAAAGCTTCGAAGAAAGAGAAGGTCCGGATTGTCATCAAAGAACAATACAAGGAGGCCTTCGAGATTCTCGAGGACTGTGAGAACTCTGGGCTTATACCAGGCCTGATCGGGCCGCCCGGCGTGGGAAAAACACTATTGTTAAGAGCGTATGCAGAAAAGAGCAATCGTGACTTCGAATGGCTGACCGGAGATGAGGGGGTTCGGCCAGCGCACTTGATAGGTTCATTCAATCCCAGTCTGGTGTTGAGCAAGGGTTTTACTCTGGAGTCGTTTGATCCAGGCCCGCTTCTGAAATCCATGATATTCGGAGGCGTATTTGGCCTCAACGAAGCAAACCGCCTGGCAGAGTATGTCCAGAATAGTCTGCTCGAGCCATTTGAAGAGTGGAGTGCTGTTGTGCCAAGATTGGGTCGGATAAAGGCATCAGATGAGTTCTTTCCCGTCCTGACCATGAATCCGGAAGAGATGGCAGGAGCACATCGACTGAGCGAGGCATTAAGAGACCGTATCAGAGTGTGGATCCGACTTGGCTACCCGAGGAAATCCACCGAGATTGAGATAGTAAAGATGAACTGTCCGGAGTATTCTCTTTCGGACAAGACTCTCGAGGACATCTACGGGCTCGTTTCAGCTACAAGAATGAGTACCGACATTGAGATACCAGCGTCAATTCGTGCAGGCATCTCAGTTGCCAGGCTCTCTGCGGAAATGGCGAAGCGAGAGGGAGAGAAGGACGTGACACATGGAATCCTCTCCAAGGCAGCCACATATGTCCTGACTGGAGCATTGAGGTTTAGACCGGGCATTGACCCCGAACCTGCAGTCAACTCGTTAGTGAGGCGAGTTCTAGGCTCAGGTGGTTCTAGTACACCGAGTGCCCCTGGGAGTTCGTAGGCAATGGCTCAGACTCAACCCAGGATATCACCGCTTCCAAGCAACACCATACCGTTCGCACACGAGTTTGTGAAGAGGATGCGGGCAAGGTCTGACGTCAAGATTAGACCTAGCATCAGGCAGACTAGCTCAATTCCACAAATTCTCTCCGCGAGGTACTTCCGAAACGGAGCACTTACTCTGGATGATTTCATAGACGCAGCTGTCCGCACGACCTATCCTTCAGATCAAGCTATCGCAAGAATAGTCGCCGAAGACATTATCCTGGGTCGAGAGAAGAGGGATTCATCTCCTCAGCCTGAGCAACCAAAGTCCAAGACAGTTTCCACCGTGAAGAAAGACGCTTTGGCTGCGGTCATGGAACAGATCAAGAGAGAGCAAGAGCTGGCTAGGAAGATCGACAAAGACAAGGTCGAGGCAGGCTTTGAATATCTTCAAGACCTAAGGAAACGCAAGGATGCCGCGCTATACGACGCTGCAATGCATTACTTGAACGAGGGCGATGTTGTGCTCCGGGGACTCACAAGTGACGATGACCTTCGCAAAGAAGCATCAGCCGAGTTGCTTGAGGATATGGGAAGCCTATCTTCACAGAATATCATGGATGCAAAGACTCTGGAAGTCTTAGATGATGTAGCAGAGTCTTCCAATGCAGCTGAAAGCATAGCAGCCAGAGCCTATCGCGGCGACAAAGGAATTGTCCAAGAGTTCAAGGAACTTGCAGACAGGGATCCAGCGACTGCAGCACGAGCCCTTAGGCACATGGAAGATATGAAGGCTGGAACAAAGGCCCAGAGAGAGGCGATGGACGAGGCGCTTCAAGAGTCATTGGACAATTTGAGCGAAGTGGCGGCCTATGTTCGACATCTTGAGCGGCTTCCGGAAAACATTGCTGAGCATCTAGAGAGTGCACCGCAACAATACCAGCTTGCTGATGCCGCAGAGTTTGCCGAGAATATCAAGAACCATACACCTGACACGACTGACCTGATGGATGATGTTCTGGAACAATATGACAAGCAATATGACAAAGGAGCTTCGGCCAATGTTGACCTTCGGCAGCTGGCTGAAAACGCCAGGAACACCGAGTCATGGAAGAGTCTTCTTGATAAGAAGACAAAAGAAACCATCGAGCACGCTGATTCCAGGTCCTCGCCATCAGATTATCTGAGACAAAAGATCAATGACATGTCCCGACTCAACGAAAAGGTGGGTGGGCATCAACCGAAGGAATCTTGGGAGAAGGCAAAACAGCAGTTGGCTAATGCTGCTGTCAAACGCTCCCCGACAAAGGCGCACCTTAGAAAGACAGTGAGGGAGCTCTCTCGCCAGGGTATTGTGCCTTCAGAAAAGGCAGTAAGAGAGGCTGGCGAGAAACTAGGCATGACAGAAGAGGAAATTCTAGAGCTTCTCAATCCATCCTATCGTGTCATAAGGAAGCTCATCGAGCAGGGTGTTCAGGACTTTGAGCGGCTTCATAATCTCATTTCATCAGCTGGTCTGACCGACCATCAACTTCGCGAGCTGGCAGACCTATCGGCTCAGACCGGAAATCAGTCTGCACTTGGAGCTATCGCTCATGAGAATTTCGGTGCGGCTATGGGAATGGGTACGAGGCAACAATACGGACGCGCCGTAAGCTACGGAGGACGCCCTGGCCAGGATGGACCTATTGATGATGATAGGGCGAACATGGTATTCGGAGGATTGCTTGGGGGGCCTGCTACCAATATCGTAAAGATATGGTATACCTACCGAGACTCTTTGCCGGAACATATCAAGCAGAGGCTCAAGGAGATCGCAAAGAGACTCCTTATCGACCTCGGAAAGAGATACGCCAAGGCAACAATGGGATCGTCAATGCTAGGCGGAATACAGCAATCAACTACTGTTAGGCCCTTCCGGATAGGTGACGATATTGACCTCATCGACTTAGAAGAGACCATTGATTCACTCCTTTCAAAGGGTCGCACGAATTTCACTGTTCTTGACGTCGAGGACTTCTTGATTTGCGAGACCTATCAAGGACACCGTTCCTTCGTCTGGGCCCTCGACAAGAGTGGGTCAATGCATTCACCCGAGAAACTTGGCATGCTTGCTATCAGCGTCATGGCTGGATTATATGGAGTTCAGAAAGATGACTTTGGCGTCTGTCTCTTTGATAGTGTGATGCACGTTGTAAAGAGAATTGACCAGCGACAGGTGCCTGTTGAAAAAGTCGCGGCGGATCTATTGGATGTACGAGCAAGTGGAGGTACTGGAGGAAGAACCTCACTGCAGTGGGCTCTCGACAACTTCGAGGAAACTCGGGCAAAAGAGAAGATCTTCATTTTTGCCACTGATGCTTACTTAAGCGACCAAGCTGAATGTGAGAGACTTGCGGAGAAATTCAAACACCAAGACATCAAGATGATTATTCTAGTGCCAAAGAGCTCGTACGATTTGAATGCGGCTGACAAGCTGGCAAAGAAGTCACATGGTGTTGTTCTGGATATAGGTGCCGTTGAAGAGCTGCCAGAGAGATTATTGCGTCTCACTAACTACTAAGAACTCCGGGAACAAATCCTGCTCTCGTGGACAAGCTCTTATCATGTGCCTCGCAGACATGGAACTTGTAGGCAGCGGGATACTCTGAGGCTCGCAGGTCGATGAACCGCCGAACGAATAGTGACCTCATGCTCCTCATGAATCGATAGAAGGGATCTCCCGGTAGCACAATCTCCGCGATGCAGTTTACCTGATATCCTCTATACACATTCTCCTCTGGTTTACACCATTGGAAGTGCAGTACAACTCTGGGGTCCTGTCGAATGTTCCCATAAGTGGTGTCGCCGTACATCTCCGCTGCACCAAAGCGAAATCTGTCAATCTTTGTGTCGTCAAGATAGATCCTCTTGTACAGCTCAATTCTCTCATCGATAGTTTCTTCAAAGGGGCGCCCCTGGAATGAAAGAATCTCACCCTCAATCTCCTCGATCTGATTCTCAATTTCTTCATCAGTCAAGGTGAGTCTCACAATCTTTGTAGCTGTGGTGACCTTGAAGATACTAGTTGGTTCTGAAGAGCATAAGGTAGGCTTCATCACTGTATCGTGGTAAGCCGCCAAGAGCTTGCACTCCACCTGCTCATCACCGTCGAAGGCTGTTGCCATGGCAATATATAGAGGATCAGGGACTGCGTTCAAAGGAAATTGAAGAGTAACATCATTCATCTGAATCTCGATTCGCCTTCTCGCTCTATCAATGAATTTGACACGGGACGGGATTTCTTCAGTCAACCTTTCCACCCTCAGAAACATGACTGACTGCAATCCTTTTTGTAAGTTGTTTGTGTTTAATCGTCATCATCAAATATCACAATACATTTGGAAAAGTATCATAAGAGGGAATGCTCCCTTCAATGTAACCTTCAACCGAGGGATATTGATGGTAGAGGCCTTTGAAATAGACTCAGACGCCAAGATGACTGAGACTGAAGCGAGTGCCTCGACAATTCAAACCGACAAGGTATTAGTCTTCATAGATCACACTGAGAAAGTGATCTATCTCTGGCGTGGTGCCAAGGCCCAGCTGTTCAAGAAACTGTATGGTACAAGAATCGCTGCGAAGTTGAGTCACAAGTATCCTAAATATAGAATAAGACCGATAACCGAAGGGAGTGAACCTGCTGCCTTTCTCGACCTAATGGGACTTCTAAGGAAATAGGGAAGAGAAACACACATTTCGTTCCATGTGCAGACATTTCTGGGTTGAAAACTCTGACTCTCGATCGTAGGGCATATCTTCACTGGATTAGAAATATCGAGAGAGGACTTGCTCGGCGAACGGAGATACTGCATGCACTTAGTAATAATGAGTGGCGGTCAGCAGCAGAGATTGCTGAAAGCGTTGAAGTGACTACGGCGACCATTCTCTATCATCTCCATAACATGGAGCGAGAGAATGTAGTCGTGAGGAATCCTGACGGTAAGGATTGGAAGCTAGGTCCAATTCAGCAGAGTTCATTAGAGGAGTTCCTAGAGCCAAAACGAAGACGAAAGAAGAAGTCGTGAGGCAATAGAGATTTCACCTCACCTCGGACTTGAGGGTCAACACTGTTGGCGGCTCATCCTCTATATGCCATAGAACTCACAGGCATTGTCCCAGTAAA
Organism: Promethearchaeota archaeon; assembly: GCA_048939765.1. Taxonomy (GTDB): domain Archaea; phylum Asgardarchaeota; class Thorarchaeia; order Thorarchaeales; family Thorarchaeaceae; genus SMTZ1-83. The sequence continues at coordinate 16,780 of JBHLPF010000008.1, read as the reverse complement.
TCTTCTGCAGGACATCCCTTTCAAGCTCGAGTCCATTGATTCGTGTCCCACCGCTGTTCACAGTATCCGCATCTTGAAATGGCAATGGCACATTGCGAACAGAACTCTCCAAGAGGAGTCTGAGAGCAAGAAGACGGCCTTTGTAATAGCTTGAATCATCTGTGAATGCCACGCAGTCAGTCCCAAATTGAATGCGATCGCTATGCTTATTCAGAAAATTACGCGCCCGCTCCACATCCTTGCTCAATTCTCTTGACACCCATCTAGCTGAACTTGTGTCTATATTGAAGTTCTTGTAAGAATCGAACCATCTCGAAAGATTACTCAGACGGTGAATCTCTGGTTGAGCCGCGAAGTGAGCTATCTGGAATTTGATCTCAGGATACTTTGAAAGCACGCCCTCCAGCTCTTCGAGGTCTCTCTCCTTAGTTCCGAAATAATCGGTGTCGGTGTATCTGCTAGCGTAATAAGTATCTGGATCAGATAGATGAAGAATGAATGGAATGTCAGCATCAATTACTGCCTCAAACATCGGTGACATCTCATCCCCATCAAGACGAAGCTCCCCGGGGTCTGCCTTAGCTCGCGCTCTCATTATTGGAGCTGATTGCATTTTTACGAGGTCATATCCCTCTTCGGGCGCTGCAAGAACCTCTTGAGCAAGATTGTGCGGGCCCTCAGTGAATCGCATTGCCCCGGAAAAATACTTGGCGAAGATGAAACGACCCGGATATGTGCTTCTGGCATATTCCATTATTGCGGGACTATGGCAGATTAGGACTGCTTTTTTGATCCCATAATCCTCTTGAATACTGACTAAAAGGTCGAGTGAGTCAGGGTCGATTCCATGGGTGTGTGTATCGAAGATTGGATGGTTGAAGGTGAAGTCGGGATTCAGAGATAGCACCACTCTTGGCGACTAACGACCAGTTGAAAACGGTTTGCATCTGGTGCCTCTATAACCTTGACCAAAGCTTCTCACTAGCTTCTCGAGAAACCTCTGAAACCTCTTCATCAGAGATTAGTGTAAGTTTACCATCCTTCACTACCTGAACACCATCCACGAATACGTGTGCAACATCTCGTCCCCCAAAGGTGTTGACGAGGTGTCCAATCACTGAATCGGGAGTCAAAGGCGTAGGAACTCTTGTACCATTCAGAATTGCTATGTCAGCCAGCTTTCCCACTTCTAAGCTTCCGATTTGATCCTCAAGACCGTAGCATCGAGCACCGTCGAGGGTAACCATTCTAAACACATCATCTGGGCCAATGATGCTGGGGTTACGGTTCTCGAGACGATGAACTGTCAGCGCACATCTCATGTTTTCGAAAGGGTCGTATATCCACCCATCATTTCCTAATCCCACTGGAATTCCCCGTTTCAGCATACCGGGAACTGGAGCAGTTCCCACAGCATTCAGCATGTTTGACATCGGATTATGAGCAACTGATGCATTGGCTTCGGCAATGAGATCGAGCTCTGTGTTGTTGACATGAACACAATGTGCTAGAACCGTCTTGGGACCAAGGACACCAAGTCTTGCAAGACGTTCCACTGTTCGCTCTCCGTAGCGTTCCAAATTGTGATATAGATCAACAAGGCCCTCAGATGTGTGAATAGTAATCGGTACATCCAGTTTCCGAGCCTCTTCCACTGCTTCTTTGATGAGTTCATCGGTGACTGTAAATGACGCATGAATACTCATCATTTGAGATGCAAGACCTCCACATTTCGCGCACCCCGAGAATCTCACATTCTCTTCAAGTCCCCTATGACCAATCTCTACGCTGTCTCTTTCAGTCATTTCAAATGCAAGCATGGATCGCATTCCGACTCTATTCGACCCATCAGCAACACTATCTAGAACACCTTCAATTGAGTTGGGACCGGAATAGGTGTCTGCAAAGAATGTCGAGCCATTTCGAAGCATATCTGCAGAGGCTGAGAGGGCACTTGCATACGCATCCTCCAGATTCATTGCTTCATCGAGAGGCCACCAAACTCTCTGCAGTATCTGAGCAAAATCTGTTGGTGGCTCTATGTTCAGACTTGCACCCCTCAGAAGAATGCCATATAGATGCGTATGAGCCGTAATAAGTCCAGGAATGACAACGCATCCGTTCGCATCTACGACATTGTCAGCTTTTCCTTTTGGTTTGCCCTTTCCTAGTTCCGCAATTTGATTGGCTTCGATTCTCACATATCCATCTGAATGAATCGTGCCTTTGCGGTCTCCAGTGACAACAAGGCCATTCTGAATCAATGTGCTCTCAGACATTTTTCTCTCCTCGCCTTAGTGCTAACGGTTATAGAGTTCTGATTAGTGTTGCCCCAGCGCCCTTCTACTCAGTTATTATATCTGCTCGACGTACAGTGTCTTCATCAACCATGTAAACTGTACCTTCCTTTACTAACTGACCAAGTACCTCATCAAACTCCTCAAACGACAACTCGATTTCTGGAGCCTTTGCCTTCATTACCATGACTGGGAGCGACTTGCCAAGAGTCGATGATAATTCATCCATTAGTGCCAAGAATCGCGCTGGGGGAGGGAGGTCTATATCTATCTTCGAGGTGTCGCTAGTTGCAGGTTCTGCTATCACTGCAGACCTATCTGGCGATTCTTTGGAATCCAGCATCTTCTTGAGCAGTGCTGTTCGGAGGGCTACCTCATCTTCAGGACTTGTAGATTCTGCTTTCCTAGTTGACAAGGCAGATGCAAGGTCGCCAAGTCCTACTGGCTGTGGTTTTGCTGCATCTGAGGAGCCATCGGGTGCAATAGACGGGAATGGACTCTCTCCGGACAAATCAACGCCCAACCAGGTTGAATCAATTTCCTTGTTCAAGGGTGCCGCTTTCAAGAGTTGGCCCCTAAATCGTTTCATCAACTTGTCGCGCTGGGTGTCTAGGCCAGAACCAATGCATGGCTTCAGCCCCATTCTCAGTAATGTTCTCCCTGCTGAATGTTTCACCCTAGTGTGAGAATCAGCAACAAGGATGTCCATTATCCTAAGTAGACTTGAAAGCTTCGAGCTGGACACATCGATACTCTCAGCCAAAGCTTGCTTGACTCTCCAATCAGGGTCATTCAGAAGGTCTCTGACAAGACCTGATGTTGAAGTGATTCCCACATGGCCTACAGCTTCAGCAACCGCTTTCCGATCTTTCCACTTCCCACTTGACAGAAAAGACTTCAGGAATCTAACGGATTTTGAATCAGCAACTCCCGCAATGTAGGTCAACAATTCTGGCTTCCGTTGTGATGCCTCTTCACAAAGGAGCCGTACCAATGAAATCCTATGCTTCTCGGGAAATTCCCGAATGCTTGCGATTGCACCTATATTCAATTCCTCTAGTTCATTTCTAATCAGCTTGGTCACCCGTCGATATCCGTAGCTTCCAAGCGTAGCCATGATTTCAACCATGCCGGGTTGGTGTTCACGACTCAGTTTCTCCAGTGCGGTAATCCATCTCTTTAGTTCCCTCTTTTCCAAAGGAGGGCCATTCTCCCTGAGAGCCTCTCTTATGCTTTGAAGCACCTGAGCTACCTCTGCAGGCGGCAGATTTGGCAACTGTGAGAAGAATTCAGGAATATAATCACCATAGATATTCTTGCCAGCCGCCCTGAAGAGAATCTTCCGCACAAAGATATCATCAGCAAGCAAGTGATGCATTGCAGATGGAAGAAGAGTTCGATTGACACTGTACATAGTTAGAGTCTGCGCTGCTTCATACATGAGCTCGGGTTGGGCTGATTCAAGATTCCATGCGGCTTTTCGCATTTCTTCAAGCTTCTTGGTTTCGAGGGCTAAGAAATCGGCAGAAACCGGGGACATCTCATGCTCCTCCCTTCGTCTTCTTGCGGCCTAAGGATTTCTTAGGCTTCTTCCTTGCCTTTTTCTTCGGCTTCCGCTTTACCTCTTTGTAGCTTGTGATGTATTCCGTTAACTCAGACTGAACACTTGCGGGCTCAGCACCAACTGCCAAATCCATGTATTCCATTTCGTCTTCTGCTGCTTTCCCATTGAAAGTCACCTGATGCGTTTCTAGTGGGAATGCTACCTGTTGGTCTAATTCCAGCTCAACTAGAAGTCTATCATACGCTTCCTTCAAAGATGTCAGTCGCGGATCTGCTTCAGGAATCTTGGTATCCGTAATCATCTGTTCTTTCAGCAGTCGCCTTCCAAGAACCGAACGTGAAAGGGCAGCCAAGCTTACACTGCCCTTTCGTGCCCTTGGCTCAGCTTTCTCGACTTCTTTCAACAGGGCTTCTCTCAGTCCAGGCACAAGGAAGGTGAAGCCGTCTCGTTCTAATCCTGAAGGAAGAATGTGAGCGAGCTTCCTAGCTGATATCATGTCACTGATGAGTTGTGCACATTCACTTCGGACACGTTTCCTGCCGTCATCCCAGTCAGTTCCCTTTACGAGCTTCTGAATGATTGTGTCTGTGCTTACTTCGAGGGGCAATGAAAGGGAGAGCATATCAAGAGCTCCAAAGATTCCGTCACGAACAAGCATTAGATGTTCAATTGCTTCCTCTTCATTCCCGGACTTCTTCCATTTCTTCTCTATTATCCTGCATAGGCTATGAAGAGGATATTCGCTCTTATCAGTCCAGTAACCTCTCATCAATTCAGAGAGCTGGTCCATTGCTGCACGTCTACTCAATTCGCAAAATTGCTGCAGATAGGCCTCATCCGACTTGGCTCCTTTAGAACCCTTGCCAGATTTACCCTTGACCAGCGCATTCAGCCTCCCTATTAGCAGGATTCTTGAATATCGTGGCCCTTTTTCACTTTTCTATGATTGTATTGCTCAATCTCTATTTGCAGAATATGAAGAATAGAAATGAATTATCGATTACGCTACGCCGTTCTTTCTTGCAGCGACAATGGATTGCTCCTTGAGAACCCTCTTGCCCTTCCGAACAAGTTTCTGAATTTCAGCTTCGTATTCTGCCTTTGTGATCTCGCCCTTCTCCAACTTGCGTTCCAATCTGCGTTTCTCATCTCGAATCTCAAGCATAGAGGATTCGAGTGCTTTCTCCTTGATTTTTAGCATCACATTCTTTCGAACTGATTGCTGCTTGGCCGGAGGGGAATCCTTCTCCTCCGTGTCCTTGAGAACTGCAAGAGCTGCGATAAGTTCTTTCTTCACTGGAGCCTTCTCGGCATCAGAAGTAGTATTGTCTAGAGCAGGAGAACGGCTTCTACGTCTGGAGTCATTTGCATGTGCAAGTCCTGAGATGAACTCCTTATATTTGCGAAGTCTGTCTTCAGGCGATAGACTCTCAGTCATCTAGCGTCCCACCTTCTCACAACTCGGAAGAGCTAGTCACATATTCTATATTACTAGCATATATTAAAGGTTCTTATGTCGTATGTAATGCTAACTCGTCCGTTATTTGGTGCAAGCTCTGACTGTATGTTCCCTCTGCAGCTACTTAATCCCCTATATTACTAGAAGAACGACGGAGCCGCCTCGGAAACGCCTGATGGAGGCTTCATCTTCATAGTTTCTTCGACTGAGAGTACCTCAATAATCTCATAGTTTCTTGAGCCCATTCCCAGCCCCTCAGCATATTCAACCACCAGATAGGGATTTTTCATAGGACCGTGCAGCCTAGCGAATGGATGAAGATCAACCTCAGGATCCAAGTTCAGATTCCTGTAATACGGAGGAATCATGCTCTCAATAAGACCTTCCTTTGCAACCAGGTCAAGTGATGCCTGTTCAATAGCGACAATATCCCTGCTACCCAAAACACCAATATCGTTCACTACATGTGGCTGAGCGACTCCCCAGCAATCACACATTCCGGTGATATCAATGGCGAAGTTTAGGAAGAAGCGCTTATTCTCATCAAATGTCTTCAAAACCTCATTTGCTGTCCTTGCCATAAGTTCCTGAAACAAAGCGAAGTTCTCCTGTTTCAAATCCAGGCATCCTACTTCTTTGTCTGCCTCCATGCATTTCCAGCATTGATTGCACATACTAAACGAAACCATAAGCTCATGTTTCTTCTCATTGTAACTGATGCAGTTATCCGGACAGATCTCAACGAGCCGTTTCGCATGTTCTGGAGTGCATTTCTCAGGATTCCAGTAGGGAATACTGGCTTCAACACCATGTATCTTCTGCAATCTGCTAGGGCCATGATATCCTCCCAGAGCGATGTTCTTCACCGCTCCGCCGTATCCACAGGTGTTGTGACCTTTGACGTGTGTGAGATCAATCAGAACATCAGCATCCGCCATAACGCCACCCATCTCTAGGGTGTCGATGTTTCCAAAGTTGAATTCTACCTTCCTTGTATAGCCATCCTTGACTCCAGCGGATGGAATAATAGGACATCCACATGTTTCAGCCGTATACCCACGTTCTGCCGCATTGTAGACTGCAGTGGGAGTGTCAGTCACGAATGGGTATCCACCAGCCTTCTGTACCGCTCTTACCAGCCGACGCACAAAGAAGACGGGCACAGTCTGATAGCCGTCGTGGAAACCCAAGTGCATCTTGACCGCGACTTTGTCTTTCTTCTCTATAGTTGAGAAATCGAGAAGTTCGATAACCTTGTCCACTTTTGCCGCAAATGAAGCAAATCGACCCATGTTTCCATTTTTCACAGATCCAAAGTAGACTTTCGACTTATCGGAGTTCATAGCTGCACGGATGGATTTGGATAATAAAACGCTTGTGAATAAGGTACCAATTCCGGCCAGGACATATGCTAATTGAGCTACCCATCCCATGTTCCTCAGCCCGAAAGGAATACAATTCAAATATATGATGAGAACGCTTTGCGGGGATGGAGGAAAAGCAAGATTTGTCGGCTGATACTGAGAAGGACAAGGGCCAAGTAGACCCAACACTGGTTTTTGGAACTGCATCATTCCTCAATGACACGAGTTCTGATATGATTGCACCTATCTGGCCAACATTTCTGCAAGTCCGACTGGGTCTCTCATACTCTCAGATAGGAATTGTCGATGGACTGGCATTGACAATCACATCACTCTCAAAGCTAGGTGCCGGCTATGCATCCGACAGGACAGGAAAGCGAAAGGCGTTTATCTCAATTGGCTACTTCCTTTCTACAATATCGAGAATCGGATTTCTTCTTGCTACTGGTTTCTATCATATTCTGTTCTGGAAGTCTGCTGATAGACTAGGCAAGATGCGCGGACCGCCTAGGGATGCAATTGTTGCAAGCCATGCAGATGAAGAGAAACGCGGCCGGGCTTTTGGATTTCTACGAGCAATGGATACAGGGGGAGCAGTCTTGGGATCTGTGATAACTGCTCTCCTATTTGCAACTCTAGGCTACACAGGCATCATCATGCTAGCAGTCCTGCCTGGAGCTGGGAGTGTAATTGTGGTTTCAGTCTTAATAAAAGAGAAGAAGGGCAAAGATGTCTTCAAGGGAGTCAGTTTTAGGGGACTAGACAGAAACCTAAAGATTTTCCTCTTCGCCTCAATCCTCTTTGCATTAGCAACATTCAGCTATTCATTCCTCATGCTCTTCTCAGAGAGCTTTGGATACTTGGAATCTCAGCTTCCATTGCTATACATTCTGTTCACTGTCGTCTATGCTGCAAGTGCATATCCCTTTGGTCTTGCGTCAGACCGCTTTGGTAGAAAGCCCATTCTACTCATTGCATTCATCCTTCTAATTCTTACATCTGCATGGGCGTTCATTGTATATGATTGGATTACTGTGATTCCCCTGTTCCTTATGTTCGGTTTCATGAACGGAGCATTGGACCCGGTTCAAACTGCTTTGGTGGCAGATCTCGTCGAGGAGGAAAGGCGGTCAAGTATCTTGGGTGCATTCCAGATGTCGATAGGTCTCTGTGCGTTACCAGCAGGCATCATAATTGGATTGCTTTGGGATATTGTAGGGCCCTTGACGGCTTTTCAATACTCAATGATTCTGGCCTTGATTGCTACAGCTGCCCTACTTCTTGTTAGGACCAAGGAGAAGCAAGCGGCGGATTAGGCTACATACCTAACTCAACACCAACGCCCAAGAACTTGCGGATCAGATTTCCCAGCCCGAGGCTCGACAGAAGATACCATGGCCAAAACCAAAGGCCAAATCCGCCTCCAACTAGGTTTGTTCCCAGCATCGGATCTATAAAAGGAAGGAGCTTCTGTGCATTGAAGGGAAGGATTGCCACGGGAACATTTGCGTACAATGCGTTGAGGATTCCAAAGATGATTATGAATGGGATGTAATAGATGCACATTGGCTTACATCGAGAGCTCATCAGCTGGGCATTTAAGCGCATGATTCTTGCTTGTTCATCTTGAACTTCCTGGAGAAGCATAGGATCCATTGTCTTTCGCGCGACATCAAGCTTCTTTCTCCATTCCGAGATTTCCTCCATATTCTTTCTTGTCTGCTCGACATCACTAAACCGCATGGTTGCCCAAGACGCAATGAGTGCAAGGGACACACTAACTATCAGAATGAAGAGAGCACTGAATGGAGGATCAGCTACTGGTGCTAGAATGCCTGTGAAGAACCCTATGAAGTCACTCCAAAGATCCATAACTTGTCCCACTGCTGCTCGACTTCTTTGACTCAGTTTTAAGCATTGTCTTCAACGACTAGATTCATGATCGCAGAAGTTTCGGACTGACAATAACAAGATACGTCGTAAACGTTTGATACCAACCCTGAAACCTCTCCGAGATAGCTTGTACACGCATCATATTCATTTGGCGCGTTGGAAGCTAGAATATCGAATATGTCGATTCTTGTGCAAGATTCTAATCTCTCTAGGTAATTTGTGCTAAAATAAAGCACTAATCGGATTATTTGTTTATGTCATTGATTGCATATCGAACAAACGTGTACTATTTTCACCTTATGACTTTATATTGAGGTATGCGTTTACTGTGAAACTGTCAGCCGCCGGGAGGGCTAGACAGCTATGATGAACATGGTCACACGAATGTTGAGAAGACAGGGATTCTATCGAGTCAAGAACCAAGAGGACCCAGTGTATATGAAGCACTCAGTGGGCCTCGGTGGTGTCTACGTTCGAATCGAGAAGAAGAAAGCAATGATTTCTGTGAGAGACCTGGGTATCCATGAGGAATTCACTCGGGTCAAGAAGCTTGAGAACTTCATTAACAACCTGGACGACGAGGCTTACCGAAAAAAATGCTTTATCGTGCACAAAATGAAGGGCACGGGATCCTAGACGACATTTGACTCTAGTACAAGTGTCGAGTTGTTGCTGGTCAGTGCGGCCAGGAACATCTACATATACCCTACTCAGGCATAGAGTAGTAGTGAGCTGACCTTGAGTATAACTGACTTGCTCGCTGCAATTAGCAGGTTTGATTTTCACAGTAGCTCGAACTTATTGTTGGAATTTGTAAGGGAAGAGAACATACAAGTGTTGAAGGAATCGCTCTATTCTGCATTCAGAGAGAATCGAAACCTAAGAATACGCGATCATGTTGCATATTTCCTTGCGTTAGACCCGATTTATTGTGCATTGGAGATGCCATCATACGACCTTATTGATATCGTGAAAGGTATCCAAACTAGGAAGACGGCTATTCAATTGATGTTTGAATATGTTCATACCCTCTTTGAGTCTCAATCTGAGCTATTCAATTCAAGCGCCGTCAGAGTTTATATGGCGGCATCATCACCGTATTCGATTTTATTACCCGGAATCTTGCAGAAACGAATTCAAGAAATCAGAGACTGCAGGATTCCATTTACGGAAAAACACACGCGAACGTCTGTGAGACAGCTATACTATATCGGTCATCTTCGAAGTACTAAGTATGGCAAATCTATACTCCAAGCATATTCAGAATCAGGGATCGAATCAGTGGTTGAAAAGGAAGTGTGGACTGAAATAGCGAGTATTCTTACTGACCTTGGATTTGAGCCAGAATCAATGTGTGAAGAGATCCCTCCAGATGACTGGTATGCCTGTGTAAAATCGCTTGACGCCGCACTCCCTCATTCGACACTATTTCGGGCCGGAAAGCAACCCAGAGACGAGATAGAAGCTATAAGACGACTGGATGCTTCGATTCAAGGTATAGAAGAAGAAAGAGGCCCACGTGGCCTAACTCAGTTTGCCCTCCTGAAAGAGATCAAAAGCCTTCAGACTCGACACTACAACAGAAATCTCGTCGCTCTACAACCGACAATGGCCATCCGCCTTCAAGGAGTCATTATTGACATATTAGTCAACACAAGAGACCCTGCATCCGAAGATATCTTGAACGCCCTCTTGGATTCGAAAGTACAATCTGAACGTGCGCTAGCTGCTCGAGGGTTAGCGAGGTTGAATGCTCTTGAATCGCCCATCTCAGTCAGCGCCCCATCGGAGGTGGACTCCATTGAGCTAGCGGAAATGATGTCATATGCAATATCAGTGAAGCGAAGACAAAGAAGTACGAAATCAGCCCTCATGGTGCTAGCTAATAGCAAAATCCCTAGCGTCAGGAAAGACCTTGCGAGAATACTCATCGAATTGCATGACAAAGACACAAGGGAGTTATTCTTTCAGTTACTCAAGGACCCTGAAGAAGAAGTGGGCATTGAGGTCGTATCTAATGTAAACAAGCTTCCTGTGGATCTTGCGCAGGAAATATTGAGGGTCGCGCTGGAAAGTCCCCACAATCAGATTTCTACTTTGGCTGAAGAAGCAGCACTTGCTTTTGGAAACATACAGCCGTAGTTTGAATGCCTATGAATAACCATCAAAAATCAGTAGGTGTCGCCAGAAGAGGCGACACACAGCTCTTATTGACCAATGAACCAAGGAAATCGTGAACTCCTGGGCCGGTAAGTCGCAGCCAGTCCAGAGGCTGCAGAAGTAAACATTAATCTCCTTCTGTAGGTCATCATAGTCTGGATTGTGCTTTATTTCGAATGGTGGACTAACATCTGGGAAGTTGTTCGCATCAAAGCTATACTCTTCCACTCCATCCGGCAATCTCAGTTCAAATCTATACCAAGCATCACTGCAGTCTTCGCGCAAATCAATCTGCACGATATCAATGCAGTACCATACATCCTTCTGTTCTAACAACAGACCTATCTCAAGGAGTTCGTAACCGCCATGGACATGAACGGTCACATAGAATTGATCAAGCCAATCTTGATCAATGCAGAGGGGTATATCTCCTTCAGGTAGGCTGTAGTTAACAATCTCAATATATCCGTCTTCTGGTTCAAGGACCCAATGAGCATTTTCCGACCCTAGTTCAATATTGTCAATAAGAGCTATGTTGTCATTATTTGTTTCAGGGACTACCGACCAAGAGATGGCTTTGGCAGAGAGATCATTGAAGTCGTCTTCCATTTGTTCCAAAAGGTTTGGATTTTGCGCTGCTGCACTGAAATTAGTGCACATCGCAAAAACGAACATCACGCATACCAGGATCATAATACGATCTAGCGGACGCGATGAACGACGAATGGAGTAGCCGTGCTGCGACTCCGTCATACTTCTCTCATTCTCCAGGACTTATGGCAAGTTTCATTTCCTAACCAGCTAGCGATTCGTAAATTCAAATAGTTAGCTACCATGCCTATAGCAAACCATCAAATAAAGAACTGTCAGCAATTCGGTATAGTACCCTTGTGAATATAGTATCGACTTAGAAAGACATCCCATGCATTCCAGAATCATATCTATTTGGATGAAAACCAACGCTGGTCGATGCGATGGTTTGAACAGCTATTTCTTCTCCCTCAGTACTCTTTGCACTAAATCCCGAGCTTCGAGAGGATGTACCTGGGTACCATGCCAGTGATGGCACTCCTTACAGATCTCACTCCAAGAAGCATTTCCGCAATTACCTTCTGGGCATGCTTTGATTTAAGAAAGGCCGTGCCGATTGATTTTGCGCCATCGCTCAAGAACCTCTTTTGGAGCCAAAGTCCCCATCTCAAATCGGAGCCAAGTACTCTGGTCCACCTTTTCTCATAGCCTGCGAGTTGCGTTGCTGTGAAATCGTCTGCTCTAATCGCATCTCGAGCGGTTGATGCAGCTAACTCACCTGCAACCATGGAATAAAAGATCCCTTCTCCAGTGATGGGTGAGCAATGTCCCGCAGCGTCGCCAGCAAGCATCAGTCTTTTGCCATAGGAAGGACGAACAACCCCAGCAAGTGGCATGAGCGCAGATTCTCGTCTATTTATCGTTGCACCTTCTAGTTGGCTCTTTAGTGGTTCAAATGAACGCAATAGACGTTTCAGGTATTCTTCGACTCGCGTCTCACTGCTCCGAATCATTCCTATCAGTCCCCCAGTACCAATAGCAACCTCGCTCCCTCTGGGAAAAGCCCATGCATATCCACCCGGTGAGTATTCACTACCATAGATGAAATCATTGACTGCTCTCAATTGTTCAGAATCAGAACCGAGTTGCATCTGATATTGCACTGCATACCCAAGTGATGTATTAGGGATCCTTTCCCTTATTGGCAAGAAACGTTGGGTCACAGGGTTCGCTCCACTGGCGTCGATAATCAGCTTTGAAGAGATCAAATCAGGTGCATTGCTTCTGACAATGGTTGTGGAACACTTCTCTTCTGTGATTTCGACTCGGATTACTTCTGTTTCTGACCAGATGCTCTCACGCTGATCAATAAGTGATAATTGAGTGCGACCAATGTCGTATCTAGTCGCATTCACGCCGACTCTTTCTTTGAACTCTACAGTCTTTGCTTCAGTGCCAGGAAATCTCATTCTGACAGCATCAATTGGATATGCACCTGGAAAATCTTTGATGCCTAAACGCTCCAATGCCCTCTGCGGAATAAAACCACCGCAAGGCTTTCTCTCACAGGGACTCCTCTCTCGATATACAAGAAGGAATGACACGTCCTGTTCAGCGAGTTGTCTGGCAGCTGAAAGGCCTGCCGGACCTGCTCCTATGACGAGTACATCGGTATCGTATCCCATCCCAAAGCTTTGACAACAAGCCTCCCTGATAACAATTGCCAATGTAATCTCCAATGTGTACTAATGGAGCATAGTAAACGCTGGCTTCATTTAGAATTGGGCTGAGAAGAAGTAAGCGTGTACCGACCGCTTTTACGGATTGGGATTGGTTTTGCCAGGGTTGTTGATTGGAGCACTCTTGCCAAGAGTACTTGTCGGTACACGCTTGGGTTTGGGGAGTTGTTGGAGTAAGCATTTGTCCCGTTCCGCACATCCTGCATCGGAGAGAGAGTAGGAGAGATTACCAGTGATTCGCACTTCGGCACCAAGGCCAAACGTGTACGCATCTACGGTATGAACGATACTATTTTCGACCTTGTATTACGTGAGATCACGCATTTACTGAACATAATCAATCATCATCCAGCGTGTACAGCTGGATAGGATAGCATTAGCAGGATTCCCTGTTTAGCCATCCAAATCATATCGGATAACACATACCAAGCCACAACCACGTACATCCTTCAATTATGCATTCTCTCCATCATATACCGAAGTTCTTCAATTATCGACCAGAATTTCGATATTTCGACGTATGTTATTATCTGAGTGACTAGTGAAATTCATGTTTTTGCAAATATTTATCGATATATTATTGCATCTGGTTAATATTATTCTAATACCGCAATATGGTACTGTTCATACCAATATACGGGCATGTACGGAATCAGTAGTTGAAGTGAGGTCGCACGTCGGGACACAAAGACGAGGCCCTATCAACTCTTCAGAGGAAACCTATTGGTAAAGAGGATGGCTTTGTCATTGCCAGCGTATACTCAGAAACCGTGTTATATTGTCTATGACAAGAAAAGAATACGAAATAACCCTGATTATCCTCGGAAAAGGGTGGCAGTACACGATAAGTGGGTATAGCTTCCGACTACATAATGGGTTGGAGTGTACTAGTGTACTCGGAAAGTGAATACGGGAGAATAGCGGCCAAAACTCTGATTTCAATAGATCAGACTTGACAGTGACATCAGACCAACAGACAATGTTTTCATCGTTGTCATGAAACTCCCAAGGTTTTCCGCATCATATGATATAATATCATTGCATATGCGGAATAATTGTATA
>JBHLPF010000008.1:0-2611 GCA_048939765.1 Promethearchaeota archaeon | reverse complement strand
TCATCGTTGTCATGAAACTCCCAAGGTTTTCCGCATCATATGATATAATATCATTGCATATGCGGAATAATTGTATAGACATATTGCGAATATATTAGATGTGATGTAAATTAGATAAATGGGAAAACCGTTCGAAATATCGGCAATGATTGAGCGTGGAATTGATAATTGTCGGGTATCGAAAAACCTGCCTAGCACGCGATCTGACAACACGATAATAGTCTAATCTGGAGAATGAATCCAAGAAACAGCATTAAGTCATACCCCTACACTAAAGAGCAAATGCAAATGCCAAATGCGCTAAGTACTCTGCAAATGCAGACCAGCACCAACATTATTTATAACGCCAAGGAGAAGACTAAGGTATCACTATGGTGAGTAACCCTGTTCCTTGTGTTGAGAGAGGGCAGGGATGCATGCGCGGAGTTCAAGACATCGAAAGGTAGGCACGAGCACAATGGTCAGCATATTCATCATCGACGACGAAGCCATTCTGCACAGGCTCTACAAAGACGTCTTTGCGATAAAAGGCCATCAGGTCATCGCAGACGCATTCGATGGTGAAGAGGCCGTAAAGAAATATACAGACATGAGTCCCAGACCAGAGGTCATCATTCTCGACCACAGAATGCCGAACAAAGATGGTCTGGAAGCCATGAAAGAAATACTTGATATCGAGCCGGGTGCAAAGATTGTTTTCATCAGTGCGGATGCCAATGTACGTGAACAGGCGCTGAACGGGGGAGCACGCTCGTTTGGCCTGAAACCTGTCACAATACGACATATGCTTGATCTGGTTGAGAAGGCGGTATCCGACTGAGGTTCGAATCGTGAGTTGTCTGAGAGTATCAGGAGAGGTGGCAGCAATTGACAGCTAAGTCCACCCTACGCGTGATAATTGCCGGAGATGTCCCTTTCCTTAGAGTCCTGCTGAAGATGGCAATAGAAGATGCAGGGTTCATAGTAATTGAAGAGGCCACCAACCAAACTGACCTTCTTGTTTCCTGCTTGAAGAAGAACCCCGATGTTGTAATATTAGATTTGGAACTCGCTGATGAAGATAACATCCGACTAGTAGAGGACCTGCTGGATATTGACTCCTCAGTGTCAATCATAGCAATATCGGATCTCGTAGAGGGCTACACGGAGACCATCCTCGCAGCAGGGGCACGAGCTTACCTGCAAAAACCATTCAGTATGTACGACCTAGTGGAGTTAATCAGAAAAGTGGCACCAGACAGCAGGCTTAGAGCCTCCTCTTAGACGTGATAGGATGAGATAAAAGTAATTCAGCCTGTTGAATACTCCGCGGGCGAATTTCTTAGAAGCCTTTTGACGGGGTCCGCAGAGCCTTTCAAGAGCACGCGCGCAGGGAGCCCTTGCTTACGAGCGGAGAATAATTCACATTGACGGCGAATCCAATAATACCCGAGTTCAGGATGTATTCTCAGGGTCTTGAACCCTCTGAGGAAGAACAGCTCGAAAGCCGAATGATATCGGAACGCAGAACCAACAAGGATCCCTTTATGCAATTTACAGATGTGCTCCTCGAATTCGTTGGGAGTGGAGAATGGAAGAATCGAAGCGATGCATTCCTGGCAATGTGTGCGAAGGCGAGCTATCTTAGGGGGAAGTATGGATTCAATCAGGTACTAGCGCGAGGCACTTCCAATCTTGCATGCAAAGGGTATGCCGCCTCATCGTATTGCAGACAGAGCCTTGACCCTCGGTGGTTGAATAATCTCAGAAACATTACAAACCAAGCATGGCAAGCAAAGGACTATGTCGTATTTGCAGAGCTATCCGGAGAACTCTCCGCTGTCCTCATTGATTTGGGTTATACCGACCACGCTATGGAAGTCGCCTCTGAGAGTATCGAGAGAGTTACCAAGGAATCCTCTAAGAATCAAGATATCAGAACCAAGGTGCAGGCTGCTCTCTTGAGGGCAAGAATCATCCAGGCTTACATCGCAAGCATTGCAATCTCACGTGAAGAAGCATTCATACGCCTTGATTCCGCAGAAGATACAGCTAGACACCTGAATCATCAACTAGCTTTGACAGATATTACATATAATCGTGCCAGAATCCTGGAGGAGAGGTACGAATACGAACGTGCCAAGACACTCATTGCTGTGGCTATTAATAAATACGAGAATATGGGCTATTTGGCAGGTTTGGCTGACGCCAAGAACACAGAGGGAGTCATCCTCCTGGATATTGGACAGCTTCAAGATGCAAGGGATACATTCGAGGAGCTGCTCATAATTCAACAGCAGCTGAACAACCAAGTTGGCCTTGCTAAGACACTAATCAATGTTGGAGAAATTGATAGGGCGCTAGGTCAAATTGATCAAATGGAAACCTACAACCGACGAGCTCTGGAAATCAGTCACGAAGCAGAATATGTCATAGGGATCGCAACTGCAACAGCCAATCTGGGTGATGTTGAGCTGAGGAAGGGAAACATCGCTGAGGCTTCAGACTTCTATGAACAATCTATCAAGCTAGCGGAAGATGCCGGCATGAAGTCATTTCTCGTCCTTGCGCTCTTCTTGACAGGAGATGCTCATTTCCTCACAGGGGAGTTCGATGATGCTATCACCTTCTA
>JBHLPF010000039.1:16032-26803 GCA_048939765.1 Promethearchaeota archaeon | reverse complement strand
CTGTGGCATTGGCGGTGGCATTCAGTACAAGATTTCCAGCGTTGATGGTTTCAACTGATACATAGTCATCCGGGGGAGTTTCACTTGCTGGCACGGCGGGTATTGGTTCCAATGCAGGCATACCTGGGAGTAAGAAGTAGTAGAGGGTAATTCCCGTAGTCAAGATAAGAAGACCAACAATCGCTGCTCCAAAGACGGGATTTCTTCTCCGGCCGCTCAACCAGATCTCCAATCAAGAAATGTGTGCTCGAGTGATTTCAGTGTTTTCAATTGAGCCATGTTTCAGTGACCCCAAACAGCAATGTTAATATTGAAACCCGCGACCCAAGCCGAACAGCCGCCGTGGCTCAGTAGGTAGAATCCTGTTTCCTCGGGAACAGTATACCGAAAGCGACAGCAATGTACGCTACTGCGTCATGCCGCTAAAGCCTGTTACCTTTCGGTCAGGTGATCGAGAGCCAGACAGTTGTTGGTCGCAGGTTCGAGGGTTGTCCTATGTACGAGGTCAATCGAAGCCCCTGCCGGCGGCGCCACTTCTTCTGTAATTTCATATTAGTTATAATGGACTAGTCCATAATCGCCATTAGAGATGAATTCACAAACTGAGAAGGGCATTAGGGACATTACTGAGTTGGTTGATATCAAAGACAAATCCATTCTAGAATTAGGATGCGGAACAGGAAGAATAACGTTTGCTCTTGCAGATAGAGTACGGGAATTGACTGCAATAGATATTGATGCGAAAACGATTCGAGATGCCCAACAAAGAAATGTGCATGGGAATGTTACCTTTCTTGTTGAAGATATGGAAGACTTTGATTTGGGAAGGAAGTATGATCTGATTCTTACAATTGGAGTGGGTTATATGTATCTAGGAAATCTACCCAATGCAGTCAAGAATATATCCAAACATCTAGAAGATGATGGAACAGCTCTTCTAATTTGTAGTTCTCCCACTAGTGAGTATCAAAGAATAGTTGATTTGTTAGTTGAGGAAAATGTCAGATCAGTTTCCTTTTACAACAAATTCGAGAAGATCCTTTCAAACCATTTTTCTTTTAGTAAGAAACAAATCAAAGGACAACTCAATTTTGCTGATTTTGAAGAGATTTTGCGTTGTTTCCAAAGAGAATTGAAGGAAGAGTATGCGACAGATATGAATAAACATCATGAAGAGGTGTTAATGGGATTCTTCCAAAGAAAAGGTGAATTTGTAGTTGATGATGATTCTCAAGTCTATATTTGCAAACATCTCTGAATCTACTCCGGACGGCGCCATCTACTTCTATTCTTCGCCAGACTCACCTCTATCTACAGAGCCCATTTCATTTGTCATCGTTTTGAAGTTGCTAAAAGGCCCAGTCCCACCACATCTAGGGTGATGCCAAGAGCGAGAGTCTGATATGCGGCAGGTGTTACCGGGTAAGAGAGGATAGCAGCTAATGGGATAGCTGTGAGGATGAATCCTATGATTAAGAAAATCATACCCAAGACTAGCCGACTCGTTCTCCTCTCCTTGATTGTGTGGATTTCGTCGTCAGGTGCTAGCAGCGATTCGCCCAATTGATTCGACGATGTCAAAACAATACGCAGAGCTTGGGCGAATTTGCCTTCAATATTCGGAAAGCCAAGATAATCCATGCTGACTGTTGCCTTGCACGATTTGTTCTCTGTATTATACTCGATTGCACAGGACACCGAAATCCTGCCTATCACCCACGAACTAACCGCAATAATCTGCTGACCGCAATTCCATGTCTTCGCAAGAATGTTTCTCGGGGAGCCATGCCACCAGGATTTCGTCTTCTTCCAAACATCAGGAAACAACGCATGGTGGCGTCTTATGCTGTCGGCATCAACTCCTTGCTCAGTAAAAGTCAGCATTCTTTATGGCCCTCCTAAAGCCGATTCGATAGTTCTTTAGTGCAAAAGAGGATAAACTCTTTGAAAAGCAGTTAGCTCCCGGCGGCGCCACTCCTTTTGCATCCAATGACATGCTTCTCCAAGATTCCAAAATGCGGAAGTTTATCTCTTTCTGAGGGTAATCATAAGTAGATAGGGTGGAGAGAAAGACAATTCCAGAGCAATACTATCGAGACAGCAAATGTGAAACAATAGAGAGTGTGATCAGAGAGAGCCCCAGATACGTTGAGTGGAGAGTCATGCGGTTTCAGTCCGTTGGGGGACTATCAGACTATGAGGACTCATTCGAGATTCAAAATGAGAGAGGGAAGCCCGTCATATCTTTCTCTGAGTCAGAGATTGACTTATTGATTTCAACTGATACGCTGCAATCTGTACTTGATAGTGTACGGAGATTTGGATTTTTTCTGAGATTTAGCCCTCGTACGCTCAAAGTCGCAGGCATTCTTGTTAGTTTGATTCCCTTTGTCATACTGATACCTGTAGCTGTGTATCTCATGTCATTACCAGTGAATCAGACGCTTCCTGCAATCGTGGGTATATCCATGGTGTATCTGTTCTACATAGTGATTCTAGTGCTTTCTCGAAGATCTTCACCTAGAAATGAACCTAGAGTCACCTTTGAGAGAAATATAAGAGAATCGTACATGGGCAGAGCAGGCAGCATTCCCTTTGAACGACTGAAAGAGCTTGATGATTTGAAACGAAACAACCCAATGGAGTATATTCGTAGGTTAAGAGAATTGACTGATGAGCAAAATCGATCTTCTCTTGAGCAAGATGATTAGCTGACATTGCTAGTTCTGTAACTCCCGACGGCCCCATCTAATTCTGACGTTCATGCATAATGAAAGTTCACAGTTACGCATTGTAACTGTGCATAAGATACTTAGCAAAGCATCTATGCATCATTCATCAATTCGCTTGGAATGGAGGCCTTAAAGTGGCTAATCCGCCAGTGATTGAAGATTCCACTGACCCATTTAGGGAGCTCTGGAGTTTCAGCCATCAAGAGATTAGGCAGGCACGACACAGTTACCCAGTTAAAAGCATTCTACGGAGTGAGCCAGCTGTTTCACTTCTCTATGCAATACTATGTGCGATTCACGAAGGATTCAACACACGAGAGGGCCTCTATGACCATCTAGATGGCATATTTGCGTTCAGGCTTCGTCGACCCACTATGACGTCCATTGACATAGATGAGGCCATCCAGCATGGTTTGAATGACGACCTAATCCAGGAATCTGAGGGTCTATACAGCCTCAGTCATCGTGGACGTGAAACGATTCGATACGGCAGGCTCGAGATAGTCCATGAGGGGTACTGGATGAGGCGTTTCCTTACGGAACGCACTGTACTTATTATCTCTACATTTGCTCTGCTTCTTCTGGCTTCTGTGAAGATTTGGATTGGCCTGTCAATTCGAAGTGACGCTATATTGAACGAAGGCGTTGAGAATCTGACCGATCTTCTAGTCGTAGGCATAATTGCATTCAGCATCAAGTACAATCGAGACAGGCTTGGCACTCTAGCGATCATAATGACTATGATGATCGCTGGGGCACTACTCGCAGTGGGTTCAATTGCTGGTTTGCTTTCGAATGAGCCGGTGCAATGGTCGGTTCAAGCATATTATGTGGAGTTCTTGTCCATCGTGATCAACAAGGGCCTCATCTGGTTGAAGGTGATGGTGGGGCGAAGTTCAGGGAATCTGGCTCTAATTGGAGATGCCAAAGAAGACACCTCGCACATCAAGGTTGCCTTCGGGGTTATAATCGGCCTCACCTTCTCAATTTTCGGATATTACTTTGTAGATAAGCTGGTAGCGTTCGCAATATCCGCGATAATACTCTGGGAGGGTTTCTCTACCTTCAAGGAACTGAGAGCTGCAGGTGACGAGATTGATGTAGACACAATTCGTCTTGGCGCAAACGAGGTGTATGAGGACCTCATGACGTATTGGGTTCTTGGAAGACTCGCAACTGGCCCCAAGCGAGCAGATGCCATTGAACAGGATTTTCTAAGAGGAGTGAGCGTCGGTCACCGGTACTACGATGTTCAAGCCGTGATAGGGTTCCACAACATAAAACAGAGGGGCATTATGAAGAATATAAGACAAGCCGAGAGGAGCGGGCTCATCACCGAGCGAGAGGGGTCCTATTCTATCACCAATCGAGGCATTGCATGGTACTATCGGACACGGGCAAGGGACCTTGCAGAGCTGGCACGCAACTTCTCAGATTTACGCAGGGAATACTATATGAGATGGGTGATTATGATATCCATCTTCATTATCATCTTCCTTTTGATGTATTTTGCAGATCCAATCAAACATATCATTGATGATTTGGTGGCAAGCCTAGGTTTCGGCTAGAATGATAATCCCGGCGGCGCCACTTCTTCCTGGCTGTCAATTATAGCCAAAGGGAGAACGGCATAAACAGATACAGGCGATATTCTCACATTTGCCAATTGACTGCTCAAGACGGTAGTTTTAATGCGTTTTGGGCTGATTACTCAGGATATAGTGATAGGTGGTTGGTGTAATTTGAAGAGACTCCTTATCTTCTCGGTAGCTCTCATGATTGTGTCCACTGGTTTTTCTATCGCGCTTCCAAGTTCGACACTACCAAGCCTTCGGAGAGATCTGGGAACAGACACTCAGGCATTGCTGAGCCAAGCTGACCTCAATGACTACAACCAGTTCTCAAGGGGGAATTTCACAGGGACTAGTTTCTCTCATGTCAATCTGTCTGTCACGCTGGATGATACTCGGTCAACTGTCACTGGCAATCTGTCCATTGAGTATCACAATGACGAGCCAATTGCATTCTCAAGTATTCCGTTCCATCTCTATCCTTCCGGCATGAATTACACTAGTAGACAAGGGACTCTTGAGATATTCAATGTGACCACGATCGATACCATCAAGGTTCCTTTGTCTTACGATGTCGTGTCGGAAGACGAGATAATGTGGGTCAATCTTCTAGCGCCTGTTGAAGCAGGTGGCACTACTTCGTTTCAAATCTCATTCGAAACCACTCTGCCTGATGGTCTAGACAGAGCCAACTCGCAGGGCAGTGACACTAACGAATCGAGAATATTCACATTTGCCAGCTGCTATCCCATGCCGTGCGTCTACGATGAGTATGATGGCTGGAACACAGATGGGTATGTCGATTTCGGAGACCCCTTCTACCTTGACATGGCATTCTATGACTTCTTGGTCGAAGTCCCTAGTGACATGGTGGTAGCAGCAACGGGTCAATTGATTGATAGCTATAGCGGTGGAAGCAATACCACCTACCATTTCAGTCCCAGCCTGCCGGTACGCGAGGCCACATTCTCAGCCTCTCGATACTATGTTGTGGAGTCATTGATGGTAGGGTCTGTCAATGTATCAAGCTTTTACATCCCAGACTCTCAGGCAGAGTGGGAAGATGATGTCCTGAACTGGGCAAGTGAGACCCTATTGCTTTTCAACACGACCTATGGCATCTATCCCTATTCAACTCTCAATGTTGTGGAGCAGTTCGCATTCTATGGTGGCATGGAGTATCCTTGCCAAGTGTACATGACAAATGGCATACTTCAGCTCGTGAGGGCAGGGGAGCGGCCGCCCAATTATCTTGAATTGGTGGTCGTTCACGAGGTGGTTCATCAATGGTGGTCTCAGCTTGTCGGAGTGGACAGTATCGACTGGGGATTCCTTGACGAGGGAATGACCTGCTGGTCTCACAACTACTTTGGTGAGTGCTATCATGTAAGCTGGGAGTATTTCCAATATGATCGATATCTAGACAACGTGAGGACCTTCTATGTGGAAAATGGGATAGACACTGCAATAAACCAGTCAAACTACGATATGTCTGAGCTGGTGACATACATTGAATATGTAAAGACCCCACTCGTGCTTGAGAAGCTGCGTGTCGAGATAGGTCACGAGAAGTTTATCGAGGGCCTCTCGCTCTTCTTGAAGCAGAATTACTTCAGAGTTGGCACATTGGCAGGGCTACAGACTGCTCTGGAAGTGGTATGTGGGAGGTCTCTAGATTGGTTCTTTCTACCATGGTTTGACAACCCCCGCTTACCAGACTATTCATTCACTAATGTGATCTATAATGAAACAGAGGACACACTGATGGTGACTATTGAGGATGAGAATGAGGCGTATAATCCATATTCCTACTCACAACAGGTGCCTATCAGGGTCCTTGATACTACGCATGAAGTTCTGAGCGATGAAGTCGTGTGGATAAATGGCACGACTACTCTGACTCTTGAAGTGACGGGAGAACCTGATGAGGTGAGATTGCTCTATGACGACTACATTCTTGTCGAACTGTCGGAACAGGACATTCATTACCTTTCGACCAGAAACATCCAGGAAGTTGGGGGGGACTTTGCTGCAATAGTCATTGGCGTAGTTGTTGCGCTTGCAGCAATAATACTTGTTATGGCCATATACAGTCGAAGAGGAGAGTCATAAACTAACTGTGAAAGGCGTCACATTTCACATGGTCTATTCCAGGCATGCCTTTCCGTAGAGCCACTTCTATCCAAGATTGTAGGTTTTTAATCAGATTCTACGCATGAATATTCTTCAGCTGCTTTTTTAGAAATTCGAGTGGCACGTACTGCTGATGTATCGAGAAGGTCATTGAAGGAGAGAGATACAGATTCTTGACTGCTCCAATGGATCCTGAGAATCTTTGGTCGTATTCTTCTTCCCAAGTGAGATGATCTCTGAGCCTTGAAAAGCAGCTTATAGCTACTAGATTGTACTTTCCTGCGCCAGCTTTTACTATAAGAGATGTGTGGGGGTCTTCTGTGAGGATTTTTGATATGCGATCCTTTTGCTTCTTCAGCTCAATCAGTGAGAGAACAATGAAGTATCCAGGTGGAGCCCACATTCGTGGAAAACGGGACACAGGCTTTGAGATTATCTTCTCTTGAAGAAGAAGTTCAAGCCTTCGTTGAACAGTCATGCGGTGAACGTTAAGTTCCCGCGCTAATGAGTTTGGATTTGTCCAGACACCTTTGCCCAGCATGAGTGCTTCAATTAAATCCAGATATGTTTGATCTATTGTAAGACCGTTCATCTTAATTTGCGGGGATTTATGAAAATCAGATTTCAGGAGTTCAACCGAGGCGGCAAGGTCATTCTTGATTATTGCTTTGGTACTGAGATAGATGGCTTCAGAAGAAACATACTCCCCCTGAAGGATGGAATCCCTCCACACTTGATACGCATGAAGATCCTCATGGAGTTCTATTAGCAGGGTATTGTAATCCTCATCTTTTACAAAAAATGCAGCCCAGATATGCGGATTCTTCTCAATCCATGTGTTTGTTTGTTGGTTGCGAGGCAGATTTGCTTTTTCAAGAACAAGGAGAGGGTATTCTGAAAAGACTCTTAGGAATGGATGAAAGGGGTTATCGATGATTCTATTGGAGAACAGATTCTCCACTCTTGTAGCCACTGTGTTCCTGTGTTTTTTCAGTTTCTCAGAGAGTTCGCTGATGTTGATATCCACTCCGGTGCCTGAGCATATCAGTTGTAGCAGCTTGATATTGAGTGAATCATCTAGTATCTGAACCAAGAATATCCCTCTTCACTGAAATCTTGTCGAAGACTGTCATAAACTTTCCTGATAGCCCTCATTTTTGACACCTTTTTTAATCGATAACGACTGCAACTAGCATTTGCGTTTATTAGTTGTAACATGAATTGCACATTTTAATTTCGAAAGTGAAACTTTTTAATATGTAATTTCGTGGCATATTTTTTGTGTTCAAATAGCAAAAAGTTATAAATCTATGTTGCCATATTGGAATTGGTGATGTGATTGGCGTCAAGTAATGACAGAGATGTACTATCCATTAGTGATGGAATGGACAAGGTTGACAATTCACTGAACCAGTCAGTTATTCATGACAACAGTATACATTCGGTACGTAAACAATCTGAATGGGCAAATGACATGTCAATGTGGCGGACACATGCATTCAACGTAATTCTTCCTAGGAAACTATCCGACCATACCGATAGTGACCTCAAGTTGATGCGTGTTTCCTTGAAGAATGCAATAAGTGTTTCAATGGTCCATCTACTCAAGGTTGAGAGAGAACTGAAGAACCGTGGGTGCAATCCGAGGATATTGGTGTAAAGAAGAGTGATGGTTCTGTGAGCAATACAGATTCTGTACTCCAAATGGATGAGGAATTGAATCCAACAGAAGTTGCTCTATTGTCAGTAATAGAAGTCAGAAACGCAGGAACACATGGGTGTATTTTGTGTGGGCTATGTACAGACCTTTGTCCTTGGGAAGCACCTATTATAGTGGACAAGACTATCTATGTGCGACAAGAGAGGTGCAGAGGCTGTGGTGTTTGTGTGGCAGCGTGTCCGAAAAGAGCAATTGATATGAAAGTCTACGGGACTAAGGAACTTCTGGATTTGATACAATTCGTTTTAAAGGAGGATCGAGTGACCGAATATCCTGAAACTGCATATGGTCTAATTCACGAGGCGGAGAAGGCTCTTCTCACCGTTGAGAGAATTCTGTCACATAGTAATTTCGATGATAATCTTGAAGGAATGCTGAAGACTCTAAAACGAATCATAGAACGCATTGGAAGAACTGAAGAAAGAATTCGGAGAGAAGTTGCACCAACTAACCAGACCCATTGAAATTTCCCCTAAATCTGATAATATTACAATATAGTCTAAAGGACTCTCGCTAGAATCGTCAATGCCATCACTTCACCTTCAATGGGTCTGACCCATTCTAGTGATTAGAATGTTTGAACAAAACTGGAAATATGGAAGCCGATTTGGACAACCCCATAATCTCACCACAGGAAGAGATTCTGTCTATAATGAATTAACAATAGTTGATGATATTTAGGTGGGTGCCTTTTCACAGAACTCTCTCTAAAAGGGTTAGTGCCCAATCCTCTTCGTTTTCGATCTTGGTCCATTCGAGAGAACGCATAACAGGAGAGAATTCTTCCTGATAGGCGCAGAAGATTGATTTGCACTTCTTTTTAGTTGCCAAGACGAGTTGGTGAGAGAGATGGTCGAGGAACATGTTTTCGTTTTTGGCATATATTGTGAACTGCCATTGCTTCCCTCCTGAAGCGTCACGTGAGAATCCCATAGATAGAGCTGTCATAATTCCATGCTGTAATGTCACCCAGAACGGAGCGGATTGGCCGATCTTTTCTAGTGATTCAGGGGTTGCATCTAGTGCTTTCCAGTCCAATACAATAACTCCACAGGGCAGCAGTTTCGTTTCAGCTAGTAATGGTGCAAGGCTCTTCGCATCAATTGACACGATCTCCTCATTTGATGATCTCCATGACACCTGAGCAGGATCCTCAAACCAAAAGACCGCGAGATTGAACTTCCTAGACATGTCAACTGAATCTCCAAGATGCAAGGATTCTAGGTTGTCAGTAGCCGTAGTATAGCGGATTCGTTCCATCTTCAAACTGATGGCAGTCTGCACCACATGGTTGGTGAGTTTCTTAGCAAGTCCCATTCCCCTATAATCTGGATGAACTCGAAGACCTTCCATCCAACCTGTCGTGCCATCCTCAATGACCCTGAGGTTCGCTAGAGCAATGACGTGCCCATCCTGTTCAATTGCAGCAGTGTGTGAATTCTTGTCCTTCAGCCATGACTCAAATGAATATGGAAGATAGTCATGTCCTTCCCAAGTGTGTTTTGCTATTTCCAAGATGTCGTCTTTGTCCGTTTCTCTTAGAGGCCTTATATCATACACCATGACTAATCTCCTGTGGGTGTGACCGTGCTACCCTCGACCATCAGAATTGCGGTTCTTTTGGGTGCTCTTGTGCGATGGTTGACTCCCCGCGGTACTAGGAATCCCTGCTGTGGACCAAGCTCGACTGTTTGATCTTCTAGGTCAACAATAAGACGGCCATCTATCACATAGAAGAACTCGTCCTCCAAGTCGTGTTTATGCCAGTGGAACTCTCCTTTGATGACTCCGAGTCGGATAACGCTGTCATTCACTAGACATAGTCCAAGATTCTGCCAGCGTTTTTCGCATTCGCCTATGATCTTCGGAAGGTCTATCATCTCCAAAGGACCAAAATGAATCTTAGTATCAATATTGTAGTTGGATTCAGAATTCATGAGGAGTATCTCCTAAGCCAAATTCAGATATAGTTTCACTCAAACAGTTTCCAACAGGGAAGGTTATCCTGTGCAACGACCCACTCAGGTTTCTCCTTCGTACATCGTACATACAATACCTTGTTGAATTCTCTGCGTGACGAACAGAAATAGCAGGTCCGACAAGTCTTCTCGACATCAATTTCATCGTTGGTAGGTTCCGTCCCATCTGATTGTGCTCGCTCCTTTCGCCATTTCTCAAGCTTCGACCGGGCAGCCTTCTTTGTAAGCCAAACAAGATCATCATAGTTGGTGGTATCTGCCTCATAGTCACTATCATCTGATTCTTGACCTGCGGGTTCGTTGTCCCATTCAGATGGCGAATGCCCTACCATACCTAATGAAACACATTATCCCAGATAAATTCATTCCGACCTAGGGATAGAGATTGCATTCAATCATCGACAGTTTCTCTGGTGACCTTATGCACTACTTGACGCGTATGGTCTGGACAGCCAAGAGTCACACTATTGCCATCATCATTGAAGGAGTAGTTTCCACCCGATTGTATGACCATTATCCAGGGAATGAGAGAATGAAAAGAGACAGGACACATCTTTCCCCGATCTTCTGGGTAGTTGTAGACCTCACCTACTTTTTGTTCCCTTTGAACACACTCCAGTTCCAAGTATGTCTATC
>JBHLPF010000039.1:0-15932 GCA_048939765.1 Promethearchaeota archaeon | reverse complement strand
CCGATCTTCTGGGTAGTTGTAGACCTCACCTACTTTTTGTTCCCTTTGAACACACTCCAGTTCCAAGTATGTCTATCGCTTCAATCCTAACCTTCGCGGGCAATGAAACCACAATCTGGACATGGTCGGTCCAATCTCTTTAAGAAATAGACCGAACTGCACAATTGGAGTAGCTGTGAGTTTGAAGATGTGCGAGATATGTTACGAATAGACTGATAATAGTCTTCAATCTAGCCCGAACGACCAAGATGAATCTCCCGGAGTCTGACAGTGGCCCAGTGACGGTTTGGTGCCCAATAATCCCAGAGGAGGACCTGAAGAGGCTCTCTAGTCAGCGCAAGGGACTTCATGAAATAAACGATGCCTTCTATGAGTGGCAAGCTGTTATGAGGGGGAAGTCTATCGTTGGAACCTCGATAGGAATCCTACTGGACCGAATCCGGATGCTCATGATCAATGTAGGAATTGCTGTTGGTCAGAACCGAAGTTTAGCAGAAGAGGTTCAGGACATAATATCCACAAAATTGAGAACAGGATCACTTGGACTGGTAACTAAAATGGAGTCTGAAGGCCCAGAGGACAAGCTTGTAAAGAAGACCCTAGCCATGTTCTTTGCAAAGGTCAAGTTCACTAGGGACATCGATCCACTGGAAGACATTCGCGCCGCAATGCCAGATCTAAGAGCCTACGTTTCGGGCCTTGACGCGATTGACCTATTCCGAATGTTTGGTGTTGCGAAGGCAACAGACCTGGATGAATCTCGATTTTCTGATGTCAGAATCAAAGTGACCAAGTTGGCTATGGCAGGGGGTACCAACGTCATCAAGCGTATCTTCCTGCGTCTTCTCAATCCAGATCCATGGGGCAATGGTTAGCAACGAACAATCTCTTCATTCTCTTTACCAAATCTAAGACTTGACTGCTTTGTAACTTGCCAGTCAGTCAAGTGCAGGACTACTGTCATTTGGGAGCCCGATATCTCCAACTCCATGAAGCTTGCATCAACCCTTCCGGCCCAGCCCCCTGTTGCACCTGAGATGGTTCCAGGATTTAGAAAGAGTCGGCCAAACTGTAGATCGATGGCAGGAGTATGAGTGTGACCGTGAATGCCAACGTTCGCATTGACATTCATGACTATCTCTCCAAGCTGCTTAATGTTGCCACGAGGACGGAGCTGAGTACCATGAATGAGAAGGATACTGAAATCGTCAATCTGAACCTGTTTGTGAAAGTCAAATCCGCTTCCATAGTCCATGTTACCTTGGACTATATGGCATGAGGGCAGAGCTGGCAATGCAGCCCTCATTTCGGTTTCACGTACAAGATCTCCTGTGACTAGAGCTAGATCATAATCGGCACGCTCAATGTGACTATAGAATGAGGCAGGAATCGAGTCCCTTCGGGATGGGATGTGTGCGTCGCCAAATACAAGAATGCGCTTCAACTCTGGATGTCACCACGGGAACCAGTCAGGTTCTCAAGAATCGTAGCGTAGACTTCCCTCTTTCTGCCCTTAGAGAGTTTCGTGAGCCGCTCAACAATAAGTTCAGGAGTGCTCCGTGCCAGATACCCAAACCGAGGCGTTCTATCAACCACAAGCTCTAGGTTTTCGTCTAGACCTTGTGCCTCAATGCCATCGATTCGTACAGGGACCTCTGTGACTTCCTTTATCTCCCTAGCAAGGTGGCTGCAGAGTACGGTGCAGCTCTTGGAGTCCTTTTGTAGAATCTCAATCAAGCCTGCGATGACATTCGCTGCACTGCCGGGCTCTGTAATGGCTTCCACCTCATCAAACAGAGCGAGCTTGGACTTCTCTGACGTCACAATCTCAGCAAACTGCTTCAGCGTTGCTTCAAAAGCGCCAGCACTGACCATTCCACGGCTCTTGTAGAAGAAGTAAATCTCCTCAAAGGCAGGCATGTAGATCTCCTCTGCAGGAACGGGAAGTCCGGCCTGGGCCATGGTGACAATTTGAGCCAGTGTCTGGATTGTAGTGGTCTTTCCACCACTATTTGCTCCTGAGAGGATAGCACAATTCTCGTCATGTGTTCCAGTTGGCTTGATCGGAGTGTCGCCTATGGCGTAGTCGATGGGTTGGACCTTGCCATGCTTTCCTTTGAACTCGCTCTCAGCTAAGAACATGTTCCTTGCTGCCTTAACACCCACACCCTTGTACTCAGAGCCAATCTTTGGAGTGGTGAGCTTGTAATCAACACCGAACAGCCCCACTGCAAGGAACAGATCATACTCCAGTAATGTCTGGACTGCCTCGGTTACGGCAGGAGTCAGCTTCTCCAGCTGCCCTGCAACTTTCTTGATCAATCCAAACTGACGGTCTGCAAACAGTCTTCTTAGACGGTCCTCAAGATCGTTTATTTGAATGGGAATAGTCTTTACCGGGAGAGATATCTCTTCGCTGATCACGCCAGTGACCCAGTCAGCCTCTTTCATGTTCAGACCGAGCTCTTCGACAAGTCTGTCTTCAGCCTCCTGAACAACGGTGGTGAACATTTCGACGATTTCTGCGGGCAGCATGTTTCTGAGAGCGCTGCCTTCAGCCCCTTCCATGTCTGCAGACTGAAGAATGTTAATGATCTGCTCGCCTCCCAGTGTGACCTCACTTTTTGCAACTCTGCCCTTTATCTCCTCATTCAACCAAGCCTCGGTTTCAGCAATTGCAGTGGGAAAGACTTTCACAGCCTTTCTGTATCTGTCCAGTTCGGGATCGATGCCCTCTGCTAGATCACCATCCTCATTGATGTTCTTTAGAATCTCTCCAGCCTCTTTCAGACTGTCCATGTCTAGGCTCTTAACAAACTCCTCCACGGACTCATTGGAAGGTATTGCATCAAATACGCTGGCAAGATTAGATGATGCGTCAATTACCCTATAGTTTCTTGAATAGAAACCAATGGTTCGCTCTGGGAGCACATCATCAAGTGTCCAGTCCTTTCCTAAGATCTCTACATTATCAAGTAAGTCTACTGAATCATCATACACACCAAGTGGCGATATGAAGAGGACAAGATCATACCCTTTTGCATAGTCAGCGGCGTTCTCACCCTCTGAGAGGACATAGACAGGACACCATCTGTCAACTCCTTCGGCCACAAGTGTGTCAAACACCTTGTCATCATTGGTGATTATCACTCTGCCTTCGAGTCGGCGGGGCTTTACTCGCCTATAGAGACCACGAACCTGAGCTAGATTTGTCTTCAGCATGTCTTTCTGTTCGTCTTTCAACCTAGAGGCCATATCGATAGCATCTGAGAAGTACTTCTGGCGCTCCTTAATGACATCAATCTTGTCCGGAGGGAGAGGAAAGTAGAGGATAAGCTTGTCCCGCGCGTAACCTGTATTGGTATAGCCGCGGATTATTCCCACGACCGAGTCGTAGATCTTCCTTACATCTGTGCTACGAAGTATCATGTTGGCACTCGCACCAAACTGAACCTCAAAAGCTGCCTTCACGATATTTACTGCTTGTCTGCTTCCGATTCCGGGTACAGCTGCAATTAGATCAACACGTGAATCTGTGACTACCTTGAGGGCTACCGCCTCGCTTCCAAAATGGTCAACCAGGGCTTTTTTGACCTTCTCGCCGACTCCTGGAATGTCTGAAAGACTCTCTAGACTCACTCTCGTATCCCCTGTGTCGCAGTTGTTGTCTGCTTTGAGATACTCCTTAAAGACCTGACTCTCCGTCATTATGAGGCACCTCTCTGGCGATATCTATTAGATGACGCAATTTCGATGGAGCTTACTCCTAGTTTTCCGTCTGCATTTTCATTGAAAAGCACCTGCAAAACTGTAGATTTGGCGCGGTCAGTATCCTAGATCCATGTCCACTATGTTGAGAGGGCGCTCTCCACAAACAAATCGTAGAACGTTTTCTCTAATGAAATCAAGATGAGCTTGCCGGGTGTTCAGAGAGTATGCCGCGCGATGTGGTGACATGACGACATTGTCCAGCTCGTGATAGGGGAAGTTGAGGGAAGGCATCTTCATGTCTGGCTTACCCCATTGAGGGTAGTTCCACCAGACATCTAGTCCAGCAGCTTGAATCTGCCTATCTTTCAAGGCCTGGTAGAGTGCAGCCTCATCCACTATCTCCCCCCGGGATACATTCACGAGAATCGCAGACGATTTCATCCAAGAGATGACCTCACCGTCAATGATGCCGCGGGACTCATGGGTGAGTGGCAATGAAAGAATGATGAAGTCAGCATCTTGCACATAGGGCTTCATCTCTTTCAGACTAGTTATGCTGTCAACAAGATCTGCGTTAGGGCTTTCCCCGCTTCGCGTTACTGCCCTCAATTCGAGATCAAAGCCTCTCAACCGCTTCGCAATCTCAGCACCAATGTTGCCCAACCCCATAATCAGACAGGTCTTGTTTCGAATCTCTACATTGGGATTTGGTCCACCAAAACCAAAGATCCAATCACCTTTTCGGAGCTCCCTGTCACTAAGTATGATGTTCTTTGCCGCTGCAAGGAGCAACATAATAGCGTATTCCGCAACCTCCATCGCATTCATGTGGTTGTTGCAGACAATGATATCACCTCTGTCTAGAACGGCTTGACGGTCAATCTTATCGATTCCAGCACCTAGGGCTTGAATCATCTTCAGATTTGGAGCCTCGCGGATATAGTCAGCTGCGACTCTACCGGAAACCACAATGTCTGCATCTCGAGCATGCTCAAGCATTGATTCGACAGTCCTCTCCGAACGAACAACAACAGCCTTGTCTCCTAGAGTCTCCTGGATTGCATTAGCCAACTCTTCGGTGTAGAGAACCAGAACTTTCAACGAAACCACCTTGACATACTCGAATGGATAACGTATTGAAAAAGGATACAGTCTGGACCTATTGCTAGGTCCAGAACTCAAAATTAGTAAGATCGGGCGACGTAGACCACTGCTTGGGCGACTTTTCCGCAGACAACACAGACTCCTTCTGCCTTTTCGTCGATGTCTATCCGTGTCCCGCGGATCTCTCCACCAGTCTTGTCCTTGATCTCCTCGTCACAGCTCAGCCCCTCCATTTCCGTGGTACAGAATGGGATACGGGCAATCTTGCCGTTGTTCATGGCATCATCAATCTGACCGATCGTATCAGCATCAACTACGAGTCCATCGAACTTGGCCTCAGCCTGTGCTTTCAGAGTCCCGTCAATGTCTTTGCCCAAGGCCTTGACGTGTTTCTTGAGGCCTTTCAAAGCCACAGATTCACGTTTCATAAGGTCTCTACGAAACACAACCACCTGATCCTTTTTGATGTCCCTTGGCCCTGCTTCAATCCGGATAGGTACACCTTTCATCTCCCAGTAGTTATATTTCCAGCCGGGAGTGGCGTCAGAATCATCCAAATGAACCCTAATTCCAGCCTTTTCGAGAGTCTGCTGAATCTTCCCACAGTACTCAAGAATTGCATCTGCATTCTTCCCCTTGATGATGGGAATGATGACGACTTGGTAGGGAGCTAGTTTGAAGGGTAGGCGCAGTCCTTTGTCATCACCATGAACAGATATCAGAGCACCGAACATTCTGGAAACGGCAGGACCATAGCATGTCTGCCATGCATAGACTGTTTCATTGTTCTCGTTCAAGTACTTGATATCGAAGGCTTTTGCAAAGTTGTCGCCTAGGTCATGTGTGGATGGTAACTGGATGACTTTTCCATCAGGCATCAGCGTGTCTGCCGCATATGTGTTCAGCCCACCTGGAAACTTGTCCCACTGTGTACGTTTGAACACCATTATTGGCAGTCCATAGTCGCCTGTGACCACTTCCTTAGTGGTCTCGATGTCCTCCATCACTTGTGCAATAACCTCTTCATGTGTAGCAAAGACATTATGGCTCTCAATCCACAAGAACTCGCGACCCCTTAGGAAAGGACGTGTGCTCTTTATCTCTGACCGAAACACCGAGCATCTCTGATACCTCTTCAGAGGCATATCGCGCCAACTTCGTATCCAGAGGGAGTACAGCGGATAGATCGCGGTTTCACTGGTAGGCCTAAGAGCCAGTCTTTCCTCAAGCTCTTGGCCGTCGCCAATCTCCCCAATCCAGAACACTGCAGGTGTAAAGCCCTCCACATGCTCAGCCTCTTTTGTGAGGCTGCCTTCAGGAATCACAGTCGGAAATAGCATAGGTAGATGACGTTTGCGTTTCAGGGTTGCCTCATAGAAATCAAACATGATATCCATGGTCATGTAGCTCCATGGAAGGAACGGAGTAAAGCCCTTGACGCCGTACCGGATGTCAGCGAGTTCAGCAACTTTGCATATCTCGCCAAACCAGTCAGGAAAGTTCTCTTCCTTGCTTATGTTGAAGATCGCTTGCTTCGATTCATTGTTCTCATCATTACTACTCATTGTATCTACTCCTGTGATCTGATTGGTTTACGGAGCGCTGGCTAGGACAGAGAATTAACATCCTATTGATTCGGAACGCGTTCACCTAGCATTAACGTTCACCAACAGAAAGTCACTTTCGGTCCGTATTTAAAGTCTGCTGTGTGAATCAGCGTTTAGTGGTGACCTCACCAATTTCACGTATACGCTCGTCCATCTTGTGGTCCTTAATCAGTTTGGCAACTACTGGAGGCACAAGTACCTCCCATTCTGGATTGTTCCATCGGATAAGGTCCCGTATGTGTTTCGCACTGTAGGTGTTTCGCTCGAGAAGCTCTGTTTCATCCACCTCGACGCCAGCATCCTTCAGAAGTCTAGCCACCAAAGGATTGTGAGTGTAAGCTTTATCGAAGTACGGGACGAAACTCTTGAGATGTGCGACCCAGAGAGGATGGATGTTGATATCAGCCAAGGGAACAATATCAATTCGGTCGAGGGGATGTCCCTCCTCTATGAGAGCCTGTTTCATGAACATGACCCTCTCTCCACCGGTGAATGGATTGCTTGGCGTGTGTGAGTACTGAGCGCTCCCAATCACAATGACTAGGTCTTCTCCCTTCTCAAGTATCTGCTTTGCAGTATGGACATGCCCCTTATGGACCGGTTGGAAGCGTCCAATGAACAGAGACCTCATCTTGACCTCATTCTGACGGGGTCTGTGACATTAAAAGCATTCGCCACTTGCTCTAGAACGGAAGTCTTTACAATCCAAACAATTACCAAATCCGTGGTGTATGGAGATGATTGAGATTGATGGTGCGTTTGGAGAAGGTGGCGGCCAGATTCTCCGCACATCAATTGCCCTCTCTGCGTTGACTATGCAGCCGGTGAGCATTGACAATATTCGTGCTGGCCGTCCAAAACCTGGTTTGAAGCGGCAGCATCTGGCTGGCATCGAGGTCTTGGCTCAACTTGTTAAGGCAGATGTGAAGGGTCTGGAGGTAGGGAGCACACAGATCGAATTCACGCCACGCGAGAGAAAGGGGGGTCGCTTCAGTTACGATGTTGGAACAGCGGGATCTATCTCGCTCATTCTTCAGGCGGCCTTGCCTACCGCCGCCCTATCACCTGAACCGGTGCAGTTTGACCTGATTGGGGGCACTGATGTGGCCTGGAGTCCTCCAATTGATTACATGCGCGATGTGTTTGTACACACTCTTCATACTATGGGGCCAGTCGTTGACATTTCATTGACGCGACGGGGTCACTTCCCTCGAGGGGGTGGTAAGGTGACCTGCACAATAACGCCGGTGGAGAAGATAGAGCCAATAGAACGAGAAAGGTTTGGCAATCTCCAAGAGGTACGAGGCATTTCACACTGTGTCAGACTGCCGCCTCATGTAGCTGAACGACAGGCCAACTCTGCGCGAGATAGGCTCAATGAACGTGGCATCATAGACGTGCTGATTGAGAAGGAGTCATACAAGAAGCAAGAGGACAGACACCTCGGGCCAGGTAGTGGAATTGTGATTTGGGCAGAGTCTGTTTCTGGAATCAGACTTGGTGCTGACAGTCTAGGGGCAAAGGGAAAGCCAGCGGAAGATGTTGGTATCGAGTGCGCGAACCATCTTCTCAAGGAACTGTCTACAGGAATGGCTGTTGACTCACATCTCTGCGACATGTTGATTCCGTATCTGGCCCTGGCTGACGGAGTGAGTAGGATTGGAGTGACTGAAATCACATCTCATCTCAAGACCAATATCTGGGCAGCGAGGAAACTCTTGGATGCGGACGTGTCCTTACAGGGAGAATTGGGCAAGCCAGGCAAATTAGTTGTCAGCGGGACGGGACTCGCCCTGTGAGATATCAGAAAGAAACTTCTGGATTGATTCCTGTGCAGACTCCAGGTCCACCTCTTCAAGGGCCGCAGTCATCAATTCATTGACACCAATCCCTTCAGTCGCTACGATCTCATAGGCACCCTGAATCAACTGCCTTGCCTTGTTCAGCTGCTCTGGTTGAGTGATGTCTGTCTTATTGAAGGCCACAAGAAGAGGATTGAGAGGAAACATCTTGCGGACCTCTTTGTGAAGATTCAGCTGTTCCTCAAGCTTCCAGCCGCATGCCTCGGAAGGGTCAATCATAAAAATGATGACATGCGCGAGGTACTTCAGAGCTGCAATTCCCTGTCTTTCAATCTCGTTTCGTTCTGACATAGGTCTGTCAAGGATGCCTGGGGTGTCGATTATCTGAACACTTTGGCTTCCGACTGTCAGATGCCCAATAATCACATTCTTTGTTGTGAAGGGATAATGTGCAATCTCAGGTTCCGCAGTGGAAACCGACTTCACAAGAGTGGATTTGCCAACATTTGGGAAGCCAGCACACACAATGGTCGGTTCGTCTGGCGCGACCCCAGGAAGACGAGCCATCTTCATCTTTGCCTCAATAATGAAGTCCAGATTGGGCGCAGTTGCTCGTACAATAGACGAGATCCTCCCCTTTGCAGCCCTGCGTGTCTTCTTCATCTGTCGAAAGTCATCGGCAAGCTTCAATGCTTGGATATGGTTGTTGGTGATGTCGTCAATGGGAGGAATGCAGTTATAGACTGCACCAAGGGCTTGCTTCAGTCTATCAGTGCCAACCAGAATCTCAGCAAGTTCATAGTAGAATGGATGAAGTCGGTCTAGAGTAGGAAAATCTTCTACTGCGTTCTTCAGCTTCGTCTTGACCTGTTTTGTGAACTCTTGAAGACGAGATATCTCTCTGATGCGAGTGCGTTCCACTCGCTTTAATCTAAGAGAGCTCTTCATACTGAGCCTTGTGGACTTCCTATGGGCGAAGTCTATAATCTCCTCTGCAGTCATGATCGTTGGAATCTTTACAAAGGGATTCAACCATTTCATGTCCAATTACCATTTCCTTGAAGCTGGTGTCCGTACAAAAGGAACAGGTCAAAACGTTTTAAACAGAACCTTCCTGACCCTAATCTGGGACGTGAGTCCCGACGGAGGTCTTGTATTAATGTCACTTCCTACTGGTGCAACTGTTGTCGGAATAAAATGCAGCGATGGTGCCGTGGTTGCTACTGACTCATTGATAAGCTGGGGCACCTTCATTCTCACAGACAAAGGTGTCAAGGCGTTCAAGCTGACTGATTCCATAGTCTTGGCCTCTGCCGGGCTAACGTCAGATTATCAAATGCTTGTAAACAGGCTCCAGGCCTATATCAAGCTCTACGAGCTGAATCAGAAGAAGACTATCAGCGTGAAAGCCCTCTCCAAAATGATCGCGAATACCCTATATCAGCAGAAGATGGCACCCCTCTATGTACAGACAGTGATTGTCGGCGTTGACGAGGGTGGTCCCGCACTCTACACCCTTGACATGGGTGGTTCGCTCATTCCTGATGAGTATACAGCTACAGGGAGTGGCACACAGACAGCCTATGGTGTCCTTGAGAAAGACTACAAAGAGGATCTGACAGTCAAGGAAGCCGAAAAGATTGCGGTCGACGCTGTGAAGGCTGGAATTTCCAGAGATGCACAGTCTGGTGGAGCAATACGTGTGATGACAGTGACCAAGGATGGAGTCACTGAACAGGTCTTTGACAACTAGTGCGTGTGCATTGTTTGGCATCCCATCATTTGATATTCCGTACACATTCCTCCTCACGCTATAGCGTAGCAGCCCTTCTTGGGTCAATAGAAACAGACCATCGGTTGACGGACCTCGAGATGAGTGCTCCGCTTGATCTCTCAAACAACATGATTCAGCGAGAGGTTGAACAAGGACAGGTCATCATTGCCCAGTCAGTCATGAGTACCCAGATAGACCGAGTTTATCATGAAACCAGGAGGATAAAGGACAGATTTGGTGATTCCGTGGTACTCATCGGAGGCGGGCCTCATGCAAGCGCAAGGCCCAATGAATTGCTAAGAGCAGGCTTTGATTTCGTCGTGGTTGGGGAAGGAGAGAAGGTATTCAGGGATTTGATGTTTTGCCTGATCAATGATGATGAGCCAACGAAAATAGACGGCGTGGTCATAGAGGAGAGTGTTTCCATCCCAAAGCCAAGAAACCGACCCAAGGTTTCGCTTGATGAATATCCTCCGTTTGCTCTCGGTATGAATATTCTGGGACCTGTAGAGGTGACTCGGGGGTGTCCATTTGCCTGCAAATTCTGCTGTACACCGTTCCTTAGCGGTGGAGGCGTCAGACACAGATCTGTGGAGTCAGTGGTCTATTGGCTTGAGCAGGCGGTTAAAAGAAGAGGCTTCAGGAGGACATGGTTTCTCTCTCCTAAT
The DNA here is from genome assembly GCA_048939765.1 of Promethearchaeota archaeon. GTDB lineage: Archaea > Asgardarchaeota > Thorarchaeia > Thorarchaeales > Thorarchaeaceae > SMTZ1-83. Next base: position 5,266 of record JBHLPF010000039.1, on the reverse strand, counting down.
GCCTTATCATATGGAGGAAAAGGACGCAATGCCGTGCCCGACAAGCTGGAACATCTGCTGAAGGAATCCACATCAGTGGAAGGACTTGAGGAGGTATTCTTCGGAGCATTTCCATCTGAGGTGAGACCTGAGTTTGTCACCAAACAAGTCTTAGAGATGATGCGGACCCATGTGGCGAATGATACGCTTCAGATTGGGCTTCAGTCGGCCAGCGACAGAGTCCTCGAATATAGCAATCGTCGTCATACTGTAGGGGAAGGACTAGACGCAGTCGAGATTGCGCTCGATTGTGGTTTCACGCCGCACGTCGACATGATATTTGGACTTCCAAGTGAAACAAGAGAGGAACTGGAAGATAGCATCGATATGTGTGAAATGCTTTCAGAAATAGGTGCAAAGGTCCATGGTCATGTCTTCATGCCATTGCCAGGAAGTGCTTTTGAGAACATGCCACCTGGAAGACTGGACCAAGATAGTAGAAGTACACTTGGGGAGCTCTCTCGAAGAGGCGTATTGACTGGGTCATGGAGCAGTCAAGAAGCTCTGGCAGCAAGACTGGCTTCACCTGAGTGATGCAATGGCTATTGCCAAACCCTCATAAGACTGACCTTCAGACTTTGCCCGAGTGTACCTTGATTTCTGAAATGCCTACTGAATTGCGAGAGAGGCTCAAACGGCAGGGATACCATCTTCTAGGAAAGCGTGGCGCATTCAAGGCATGCCAATGGCAGAGAAAGAGTCTGTTGCATGGAGATGTCTGCTATAAGCAGCGATTCTATGGGATTGAAAGCCATAGATGCCTGCAGATGACTCCAGTGGTTGACAAGTGCACTCAGAGCTGCGAATTCTGCTGGCGTGTCACACCTGCGGATGTGGGTCTGAGATGGGATCAAACGTCTGTCACAAATGAGGATGTACTCCCTCCGTCAGAATTGCTAGACCAGACACTTATGGCAAACATTAGGTCATTAGGGGGATACAACCCGGATGTTGCTCCAAGTGTTTCTGCCAAGAAATACGACGAAGCCAGGAACCCAAAGCATCTTGCCATTTCATTAGCAGGAGAACCAACACTCTATCCCTATCTTAGCGAACTTATTGATGAAGCACGAGAACGCGATATGACCACTTTTCTTGTCACAAATGGTACTCAGCCAGAAGTGCTAGCTCAGATGTCACTCCCCACACAGCTATATGTCACACTTGCTGCACCCAACGAAGAGGTGTACAGGAGGATATGCAGGCCGGGTATTTCAGACGGATGGAAGAAACTGAACGAAACACAGGATCTACTTCATTCACTGTCATGTCGGCGGACAAATCGACTCACTATGGTCGAGGGAAAAAACATGCATGAAGTTCGATCTTATGCGGAGATGATACTCCAAGGAGAGCCAGACTTCATTGAGGTGAAAGGTTTCATGTATCTCGGTTCATCCAGAGGAAGACTTACTCAGGAACATGCACCTTCACATCGAGAGATTCGTGCCTTCTCTAGAAAGCTAGCATCGTTAACAGGGTATTATATTCAAGATGAGCAGGTCGAAAGCAGAGTTGTCTTGCTGTCTAGTAGGAAACACATAAAGAAGATTCACAATAATCGAGGTGGTGGCGACTGCCATGAAGCTTTCCGAGATTCTTAAGCCTATGAGGGCTGAAATCGAAACTGACGATGGGGTTCGTGAGAAGGTACTCCCGCTTTCAAGGTCTGCAGTAAGGAGATGTAGTGAGGCAATAAAGGAGACCCATAGGGGAAACTTTGATTCGGCTGAGAAGCTGCTTTCTGAGGCTCGTGAAACAGCCGAGCAGGCCGTGACAGAGCTGAAAGGGAGTGAGTTTGTGTCCCGGTCCAAGTCGATGGATGTTGCTTATCAAGAACTGGCAGAAGCAGCAAATCTGCTGTCCCTTCTCAGAGACGGTGCTTTTACTCCACCTGAGAAGTTTGGGATTCCAACAAGGCCCTATCTCACAGGTCTCGCGGATACTGTTGGCGAGCTGAGGAGAGCAGTATTGGACGCACTTCGGGAGGAGAAGGTTGACTCCGCAGTGAACCTACTTGGTTTCATGGAGGAAATACTTGATGAGCTACACACTTTTGATTTCCCAAATGCTCTGGTACCAGAACTCAGGAGAAAATGTGATGTTGCTAGGTCTATCATTGAACGAACCCGTGGGGACATCACTTCGGCTATTCAACAGAGCAAACTAGTGGAAGAACTCAGAGGCTTTGAGGAGCGACTGAGAGGTAATCAATAATAAGGGAGATAGGAGAGCAGAGTAAGATGATTGCACCTGATGTTTGGTTCACTCTCTTTGTACTGGCTAAAGAAGGTGCAGTTCATAAGAGAGCCGTCTTGACAACCCGAAAGCTTGGTGATTTGTTAGGAGTTAGCCAACAGACCGCATCCCGTAGAGTGACGTACTGTGCTGAAGAGGGCTACGTAAATAGAATGCATACAGCCAACGGAATGCTTATTCAGCTCTCAAAGAAGGGCGTCAAGGAACTGAAGAACGTGATGAAAGGCCTCGAACTCGCATTTGTTCCATTCGAGGAAGAGATAGTAATAGCTGGACGGGTTGTCCATGGCCTTGGGCAAGGCGCGTACTATGTCGATGCATACGCCTCTAGATTCCATGATGCTCTTGGATTCGAGCCATTCTTAGGCACTCTCAATGTCAAGATTGTTGATGATGACTCACGGAGTGCGATAGACAGAATGAGGCAGACACCTCCGCTCATTGTGCCAGGATTTACTCACGAGGGGCGAACATTTGGTGATGTGGTCTGCTATCGTGCAAAGATAAACCAGAAGATAGATGGGGCTGTTGTCATTGCACAGCGAACCCACCATGGACAGGAAATCTTGGAGATAATATCTGAAGTAAACTTGAGAAACAAGCTGAAGCTCAAGGACAACGACTTAGTAACATTCACAATAGTCCCGCTGCACAAAGCCTGATATTAGTGACCAAACTCTCCAGTGAGGGGTACAAAAGCCACCCCACCCCATCTTCTCTTGGTCACTTTCGAGTCCTCGCCTTTCTCGACCATCATTAGCTCTTGATAAAACCCACGAGATCCTACGGGGATTAGCATAGTCCCTCCAGGCCGGAGCTGTTCTATCAGGGGCGGAGGAACGCTTGGAGCGGCAGCCGCGACAAGTATTCTGTCAAACGGAGCCTCATCCGGAAGCCCTTTGCCGCCATCACCCTGAATGAGGGTCACTCTGTCCGCATATCCTGCACGTTCAAGATTGCCCTGTGCAAATTCAATGAGGCCCTTGACAATCTCAATTGTATAAACATGTCCTGGATTGGGGGAGTCCTGTGGTGCCACTATCTCAGCACATAGAGCGGCATGATATCCAGAACCTGCACCCACTTCTAGGACACGATGGCCCTCAGTCAGATTAAGGCCTTCACACATTATGACGCACATATGTGGGGCCGAGATTGTCTGCCCAAGCCCTATGGAGAGGGGTGAGTCGCGATAGGAATGGTTTCTAGACTCTGGTAGAACAAACTCCTCACGGGGGACAGCCATGAATGCGCGTTTTACTGCATCTGTCTTGAGGTAGCCTCTACGTTGAAGACTCTGAGAAAGGCCTTCCTTCTGTTTTTCCAATGAGCTGTCCCGCATCATTACCAGTACACGAATGAACATGTAATGATAAAAGCGTTGACCGCCATGACTTCGCTATGCAAAGTGTCCGCTTTCAAGCCTTTGGGCATGTAAATGTGATTGGAGATCACAGGACCACAGTGGAGATTTCCACAGAGGACTTTCTCACTCAGAAGGGCACCTGCATCATAGGGGTTCGAGCTGAAAAATCGTTGAGGGATATCCCTCCTGAGATTAAGGCACTTGCCACATCAGAGAAGACCAAGATCATTCTGAAACTGAAGGTGGGTAGTTTCAAGGAGGAAGTGACTGGAAGAGGAAATCCGGGTCTTACATATTTGGACACGGTCAGTATGGTAGCAAGAAAGAGCTCATTTGTCTGCGACAGGACGCTCATGGTAGATGCAGATAAGGCGGCTACTGATTTGGACCGCGAATTTGTTGATGCCCTAAAGGATCATAATGCGCAATTAGAGTGCGAGCTGCTCTTCTTCACTGAATGACCACATCAGCAACCATCTGATACTCATAGGGAGCGCTATCACGAACTCTACGAATAGTATCAATCCGGGCGGCCTCTCTGCCAGCCTCACTGACAAGATTGGTAATTCTATCGGTGAGGCTGCCCTCAGGATCGTCCCCTCCCATGAACTCATAATAATGCATGATACCTTCCGACTTCAGAGCCTTGCAGGCATCCACCACAAACTCGAATGCCCCAGAGGGGTGGTTCATGATCACGCGATCGACATCACCATCAAAGCCGCTCTGAATGTATTCGTGAGTATCTCCTAGTATTGGTATGACTTCTCCTGCGAAACGATTGAGTTCCAAGCTTTCTTGAAGGAGGTCAATGGCATCTGGATTGATATCCACTGCATAGACCTTGACCCGGTGACGTCTTGCAATATGTAATGCAAATGGTCCGACTCCCGTAAACATGTCAATGACCAGCTCACCATCCGTGACCAAGTCTGCGATTCTGTTGTGTTCCTCAAGAAGCCTTGGGCTGAAATAGGCCTTTGCGATATCCACCGCAATCCTAAGATTATATTCTGTGTGAATGGTCTTCGTCTTATTCTGGCCTGCTAGCACCTCATATTCACGTACTCGTGTTATTCCAGATATTGCACCCTTCTTACCGAGTACAGTATTGAAATTCTTGTGGACCGTCTTGAGAGCTGCGCCAATTTGGGTATCATAGTCTGTGAGTTCATCAGGAATCTCTATGACGGCGATGTCGCCAATCAGATCATACGCACGAGGGAGCAGTTCCAATAGCTCTGAAGGAATAAGACCTACAAGTGCTTCTGAAAGGGTCTTGGGACCCATGAAGACTGGTGTGAACTGTCGCCTACCAACTTCGTACTTGATTCTCCCAAGAATCTTCTTGAGCCCTTTCTCTGTCTTCTTCTGGGTCAGTGGAAAGTACAGCCAGTCTTGGTCTTTTGCTATCTTGCACTCGGTATCCAGAAGCTTGGCATCAATAAGGGCCTGTCTAGCCTTCTCTCCATCACACTCTTTTGTTCGTACGAAAGGTCTATCGAACGACACGCGTATCAATTAGCAATCGTGCCTAATGAGTCTGGCTGTCGAGGGTATGCAGCATTTGCACAAACCTTGGACAAAGTTGGATAGGTGCTT
>JBHLPF010000082.1:0-6962 GCA_048939765.1 Promethearchaeota archaeon | reverse complement strand
AGCATGGAGAGATCGAGCGATCCTACGCGTTTCTTTATCTCTGCAAGTGCTGACTGAATCCTCTCCGCCTTGACTCGAAATGGTCCAGAAGACCTTATGACTTGAGCGAGCTCGCTATGTGGTGCGTCTAGGACTTCTTCCCAAGTGGCATAGGAAGACTGTAGTGATCTGAAAGCGCGTTCTGAATTGACATCAGCAGTGTTTTGGGACAGAATAGCAAAGACCAATTCCTCAATGGGATCCAATGCACGTTCGACAATGATATCACCATACTCCCGAGTTAACAGCTTGCAGACAGCATTGACTCTCCGCTGATTTTCAGAGCTAGTTGACACAGTATCACTCACAGAGAACATACCTGTCCTCTATATGAAGACACACCTCAGATTATTGATATTGACGGTTCAGAAGCCTTTTGTTGGAATTTGATTCTCCCAGAGCTGAATGATGATGCATGTTGTTGTCGTCTATGAGAGTACTAGAGGCCGTACAAAAGCAATGGCTGATGCAATCTGCGAAGGTGTAAAATCTGTTGGCATAGATTGTGAGTTAATCAACGCCACAGGGTTCAAGGGATTGGGAAACGCATGTGCATTGGCGGTAGGTGCATCGACTAGGATGAAGAGACCTCTCCCAAAGGTCCGTCAAATCCTCTCCGAACTGCAACCACTTGATGGAAGACCGGTTGCGGCATTTGGGTCCTATGGCTGGAGTGGGGAAGCGCCAGGCATTATTGGACAGCAGCTTGAATCAATCGGAGGGGTACTTGTTGATGGCCCGTTGAGAGTGAAGGACTACCCAGATGATACGGGTATAGAGGCTTGCAGGAAACTTGGCAGAAAGCTGGCTGAGAGCTGCAAATAGCATCAATAGCAGGCGGATGGTCATCGTTTCTTGCACAAATCTTATCATGTTCACGAAACTGACCTCGAACGGGCACAAGAAATGGGATATGTATCACGACTCACAGGGTACGCCCTAAGGCATCGTGGCCACTTTTACGGCTTCCTTGCTGCAGCTGGAGTCGGCACCATATTCAATGTCATATCCCCGCTTGTTCTTGTCCAGATAATCGATTCACTGATACCTGTGCCAACAATTGACGGGAATGAACTGTTCATACTTGCAATGCTCTATGTGTTCCTCACGGCATGTTACATGCTGTTTGACATGGTCGGACGCTATGTGGCTGCACTAATGGCACAACATGTCATCTATGACCTGAGAGAGGAACTATACGATTCCCTGATGGAGAAAGACCTTGCATTCTACGACGAGAACGAAACCGGGCAACTCCTTGCCAGAGTCACGACAGATGTAACAACGATGCGCGAGTTTCTGTTCTGGGGATACCGTGTCATTTTCATCGGCATCGCCACGCTGTTAGGAACATACTTGGTCATGTGGTCGCTCGATACACAACTGACTATGTTCATGTTTCTTCTGATTCCTTTCACCGCTATCTTCATAGCTGTATTCTCCAAGAAGGTGAGACCTGTCTTCTATGAGGCAAGAAGCCAATATGGCGTTCTCAGCTCAGTGCTAACTGAAAACATAGTCGGGATGAAAGTCGTTCAGTCGTATGCAGCTAGTGATAGAGAATATGAGAGAGTGGAGAGGGAAAACCGGGGCTTTCTTGAGCTCCGAGTGGAGGCGTTGCGGCTCCTGTCATTTTACCGGCCGCTTCTGCCCACTGTCTTTGGAGTAACAACGGGTGTTCTCATCTATCTGGGAGGGTACTCGTTTATCCTAGGAAACCTATCCTATGGTGTCTTTGTTGGATTCCTGTCTCTGGTTGGAATGTTGATCCTCCCAGCGAGATTCCTATCTTGGGGTGTCGGAATGTATCAGAGAGCGTCTGCTGCAGGGGAGCGGACATTCTACATCCTTGACCATCGCGATGAAATCATGGATCCAGGGACCCCGGTGGAAATTGAGGAGATTGATGGGCAAGTAGACTTCGAAGATGTCTTCTTCAGCTATCGTGGAGGAAACTACATCCTTCGAGATATTGACCTCCAAGTCAAACCGGGTCAAGTAGTTGCCCTGCTTGGAGGAACCGGTTCCGGGAAGACCAGTCTAATCAATCTAATTCCAAGATTCTATGATGTAGATAATCATGGAACCGTGAGCTATCAAGGTCGGTCCTATCTGGCAAGTCACAAGGGCACTGTCAAGGTTGGAGAACAGACCTATAGAGTCGTAGACGACACTGTGGAGATTGAAGGAGAAACCTTACCCGTAAAGCCCCCAGGCAGAGTTCGGGTTGATGGAATTGATGTCCGTGAAATGAGAATTGACCAGCTCAGAAAGTCCATAGGAATGGTACATCAAGATCCGTTTCTCTTTTCTGCCAGTATCCGAGAGAACATATCATTTGGCAAGCCTGATGCTTCCCTTGAGGAGGTTGAGGCAGCTGCCAAGGCGGCCATGATTCATGATTTCGTGATGAGGCTGGAAGAGGGGTATGACACAGAGATTGGAGAACGGGGTGTGACTCTTTCAGGAGGGCAGAAGCAGAGGATAGCCATAGCCAGAGCATTAGTCGCAGACCCAAGAATTCTGATTCTGGATGATTCGACAAGCTCTGTTGATGCGAAGACAGAGATGATGATACAACAGGCGCTAGAGAATCTCATGGTTGGACGCACGACCTTCATCATTACGCACAGACTCAGTACTATAAGAAATGCAGACCTAATTGTGATGATGGAGAGGGGCCGCATTGTTGAGAGGGGGTCACATGAAGAACTGCTTGCACTTGGAGGGTTTTACGCCAACATCTATGGGACTTTGACCGAGATGGAGGCTGCTGCACCCACATTGGAAAGCACCACAGGGGGACTCGATGAATGAGTGGGCATATGGTGGCAGACGATGAGGAAAGGACCTATGCTTACTCAGATGGGACCTTGCTCACGAGGATGGTCAAGTATCTGCTTGTCTATCGTGGGATGTTTATTGCAGTGTCACTGTTCGTGGCCGTGAGCATTGCACTTAGCACTTGGCTGCCATTTGTTCTCCAACATGCGATAGATGTCGATTTTCCAAGTGGAGACCTCAATGCCCTTCTTCTCACCGCAGGCTTCTATGTTGCACTGCAATTGGCAGTCTGGCTTAGTACATACGGATTCGAATATCTCATGTCAATCATGGGACAGAAGGCCATCTTCAAGATGAGGCAGGATCTGTATCAACATCTGCAAATAATGTCTCAGGACTTCTATGATAAGTCATCATCAGGCAGAATCATCTCACGTCTGATCAATGACGTGGACAGAATGAGCGAGCTCCTAAGTGGAGGGCTAATCAGCACATTTGCCCAGATCTTCATCGTGTTTGTTATCGGTGCGGTAATCTTCACTGTCGATACACAGCTTGCAATAGCATCTCTTGCGGTTGTTCCAATTCTCCTGATTACAACCATCTTCTTTCGGAAGAAGCTGAGAGAGGCATATAGAAGGACACGCAAGACGATATCTAGTGTGACCTCCAATCTCGCAGAGAGTATCTCTGGAGCTAAGGTCACGAAGAGCTTTGCAAGGGAAAGCCAGAGTGTTGAGAAGTTTGCTGAGTTGAATAGGGCAGACTATCAGTCCAATGTCGATGCTGGCAAGGCGATGGCTGCATTCTTTCCAGTAATCAGATTCATTGGTGGACTGGGAGTCTTCCTCATCGTTCTTCTGGGTGGGTATCGGTTAATAGCAGGAACAATAACTCTGGGCACCGTTGTGCTATTCATTCAGTTCAGTGACAGGTTCTTCCGTCCAATTCTGATGATCGCCAATTTCTATACATCAGTGCAGAGCGCCTTTGCTGGTGCCGAGCGGGTGTTCACTGTTCTGGACTCTCAGCCTACTATAGTGGATAGCCCTGGAGCAATGGAACTGCCTGAACTGAAAGGACACATACGATTCAGAAATGTCGACTTTGGCTATCTTGAAGACGTCCCTGTGCTTGAGAACTTCGATTTAGAGATACAGCCAGGCGAAACCATTGCAATTGTAGGAGACACTGGAGCAGGAAAGACTACAGTTGTGAGTCTTCTCAACAGATTCTATGAGATTTGGGATGGCGCTATTGAGATTGATGGCATTGATATTCGGAAAGTGACTCAGGAATCACTTCGAGCAAGAATTGGACTCGTGCTCCAAGATCCCTTCTTGTTCATGGGAACTGTAAAAGACAACATCCGATATGGAAGTCCGGAGGCAACCGACGAGGAAATAATCAAAGCAACTGATGCAATTGGTGCAAAGGACCTGATCGAGAATCTTGAGGAGGGTTTCGATACAGAGGTTGGTGAAAGAGGCAGTAGACTCTCCGAGGGCGAGCGTCAGTTGGTGAGTTTTGCACGAGCACTTCTTGCCAATCCAAAGGTGCTAGTCTTGGATGAGGCTACAAGCTCAATTGACGTCTACACTGAATATGCCATTCAGAAGGGTATGAAGACCTTGCTTCGTGGAAGAACCTCGATTGTAATTGCGCATCGGCTTTCCACAGTAGTCAATGCTGATAGAATAGTGGTCATTGAAGATGGGAAGATTGTAGAAACAGGAACACACTCCGAACTTATGTCGAAGAGGGGGAAGTACTTCTCCCTCTATGAATTGCAGCTCCGTCCAAGAGCAATGCAATACTCAGCAGAGATCAAGGTCTGAGTCCGAAAGAATGAGAGGTGGGAGGCCTCCGCAAAGAAGGGCGAAGACCTTTGAATACTACGACGGAGATAGTCTAATCATCCCAATCGAAGTCATCTACGTTGTCCCAAGCGTAAGGAATTGATCGAACAGCCTTCATCGATTTGAAGGGCTTGACGCTAGCAAGACTGCTCATAGCACTGCTGACTGCTTCGGCGATTGTTTCGCCCAAGTTCTCTAGACCTTCAAGGCCACTGATTCCGTCCTTCGTAACGGACAGTGTCTTGCCACGCTTCCCCTTAATTCTCACACCAGACTTGTCTACAGAAACCATTTCACTATCACCCACTACAAACACGTTCTTTCCATACGTAAACACAAGGTCATTCTTTCTATCTCCTACCACGAGCACAATCGATCTCATATCCTCCCCCCCGCCAATCAGGACCTTGGATTTTTGGTTCTCGAGGTTTACCTTTGACTCACCATTCACTTTATCCTTGACGAGTGAAGCAACCTCAACCAGAAAGCCATCAGGACCATCGTATCCAAGAGTAGCCAAATCCGACACAGACGCTTCTCGAGATAGCCTCTCAATTTGCTCTTCACCTAAATAGAGTTGCATTCCTTCAAGCCGGGTCACTACTGATTTGCCCACAGCTCCTTCGTCTGTTTCCGCAATTGCATCGACTGCAAGTCGACTGGGACCTACAAAGGCTATTCCTACTCGGTCACCATTGTTGACCACATAGACCCATGCAACGCCCTCAGTCAGGGTCAACAAGACTTTGTCAGTCGAGATTAGCTCGCAAGAGCCCTCGGTAATCATCACTGCACCATCGGACTTCAGATTCTTCGTCACCAGTCTTCCTCCTCGTCTAGCTCCTCAATCTTCTCTTCCATTTGCTCCTGAATCTCATCTAGCTGATCCTGGTATTCGTCCATCTTGTCGTGATACTTGTCAATCTCGTCCTGAACATGATCATGGAGTTCGTCTTCCACATCATCAACGTCGCTGCTGGTATCGTCACTCAGTCGCACAGTGAAATCATCGTCTTCTTTGTCAACAACGACTCTCAGGGGACCTTCACCATTACCGTTTACCGCCCTCTCTTGCTGGCGTTCAACCTTGCTCGTCAACCACTGTGCTAGACGATACGCCAGTCGACCCTCCACTGTCACATAGTAGGTCCCACGGACTTCGCCCTTGATCACGTAACCTGCTTCCAGCAAAGGAGTGAGATGATGTGTGAGCGAGCTTCCAGTCTTTCCCGTATGCATCTCGAGATCGTTGAAGGTGCGTCCGCCCTCTTTCAGGAAGTCCAGGATTCTCAGACGCTCTTCACTCCCCAGCGGACTGACAATCTTGGCAACACGCTCGGGAGGAATTTTCTCAATGTCACGACCACGCTTCGTGCTACGCTTCTTCCCCACTCTGGCACGTAGATAAGGTCCAGAGAACTCTCTTCCGAGGTCCTCTAGTCCCCTCACCGAATCTCGTATTGAGTCTTCCAGGCCAACCATCATATCCTCAAGACTGTCAGTGAGACCTCTAAGGTCCACAATAGAAGCACGGCGTGGTGCTCTTGGAGCCTTTGGAGCCTTGGGTGGCTTTATAGGTTTGACCTTCCCTCGTCTCGATGCTTCTAGACGCTCTCGCTTGGCCTCCTGCAGCTCACGCTTCATTTCTTCCTTTATTCTACGAATTTCCTCAAGTTCGCGTTTCATCTCATCAATTTCTTCGGTCATTGTCAAGTACGCCAACTGTACATTATTACATTTTCTTCTTCGGCTATATTACATTTAAGCTTTTCGTTCTTAGTCTGCAGTCTGGCGTAGTGTCTAGTGAGAATTAATGCGATCAAAAAGAGAAACCTGGTGGGGCAACTTGCGCTGCCCCCCAGATCTAAGCTACCACTTCAAAGTCTACAGGTCGTAGGCCTTGAGAGTCTTTCGCTTGTTGTCCGTGCAGCGCTTGGCTGCGGCGGTGAGCATGTCACCGATTGCACTGTTGATGGCTTCATAGGCATCACTGCCGACCATCATGTTCTTCTCTTTTGCAAAGGCCTTTACGGCGCTCTTTACAAAGAAGGTTGGGTATTTTTTCTTAGCCATTTTTCTCCAACACCCCTAAGGCGAGTGTGTGCGTAAAATGAGCCCTAGTTGCATTTAAGGCTATCCTAGGCAACCCTCCCGAAACACGGGTTTCGCGCCCGTTTTTAGGAGTTTGGGCGCGTTTTCGGTGTACTTAACGATAATAAATGTATCTGTGGGCGACAAAAATGGCGCTTCGGGGTTATTTTAGGCATCGTTTGAATTGTG
>JBHLPF010000081.1:3482-6973 GCA_048939765.1 Promethearchaeota archaeon | reverse complement strand
TTCACCCCTGGATGTCTATGCTGATGAGTTGAAGGACCTTGAGGTGTATCTGACGATGATTGGTGGGAAGATAGAATTTGCGAAATATGGTTCAGGTTTTATAGAACTTCCACAGCCGCCGCTTTCCAATTTTCTTATACCGTCATTGATCATCCTCCCAATTGTTGCATTGATAGTCTTCATAATAGTCAAGAAGAATCGCCCCTGACATAGAGTGTCGATAACATCACAAGTATGGATCAGTTTCTAATATGGCGATGACAAAACCGCTCGCATCCACTAATTGCAGCGATTAGAATTACTGGCATTAGAGGACTAGGATAAACCTGGCCACAGACCAATGCGCCCGGGTTATCTCAAGAATGCAAGAAGAGTACGCATGTTTATATCAAAGTTCATCAGAGTGCTGTGAATTGAGATTACAGGATGACCCATTCTTATGAGCATTCATCGAAAAAGCCACGATACCTCTTTCTTGATAATATAAAGGTGCTTTTCACAATTCTAGTGATCTATTGGCATGTGATGGTCACCTACGTTGAGGCTGGATGGTGGTACTATAAGGAGTCAAATCCTGTTGACCCTATTAGCTATGTATTCCTCCTGCTGCTGGTTTCAATTGGTGGTATATTTCAGTCCTCGCTCCTGGGATTATTCTTCTTATTGGGAGGCTATTTCACTCCGAATAGCTACGACAGAAAGGGTGGCTACAAATTCTGGAAGGAACGGCTCATTCGTCTTGGCATCCCTCTTGTTATCTATGTCATATTCATCAATCCCCTCATAATCTATGCCCTCGCTAAAATGGGAATCCTTCCTTGGAGTGCCAACCCCCAGCTACAAGGGACTTTTCTGGATTATTACTATCTCACATTTCTATCATGGAGTGATTTCATTGACTTTCTATCATTTTCTGGGCCAATGTGGTTTCTCAAGGTATTGTTACTCTTAACTGCCATATACACACTCTGGCGTCAAGTTGCCAAGATAGGCTCACTGAAGCAAAAGATTCCTGAAGAACTTCCTATCCCACGATATCTCTATTTGCTCCTGCTAGCTATTGGCCTGGGCTTTCTTACATTTATGATTCGAATTGTCTTTCCAATTGATGAGCGTCCACTAGAAATACCACTTGGCCAACTCATACAGTATCTGATGATGTTCGGTATTGGCGTCATTAGTGTTCGTTATCTTTGGTTTGAAAAGATGACCAAGAAGCAAGTCAAACTATGGTTAGCTACGATAATAGTTTCAGCTGTTTTGGTATATCTTGACTTCTTTCTAATTCTTGGAGTAGAGGCGGACCTTGCGGTTTTTACAGGCGGACTTAATCTCCATGCATTTCTATTTGCAATGGTAGATAGCGTCATTTGCATGGGAGTGATTTTTGTCTTGATCAGAGTCTTCTATGCAAAATTCAACAAGCAAGGATCTCTATTACGAAACCTATCCAATAGCGCATATCATATGTACCTCGTGCATCCATTCATTCTAGTCACTTTATCAATCGGAATTGCCTCATTAGATCTTGGTCCCTTGGCAAAGATAGCTATTGTATTTCCGTTAGCGGTTCTCCTTTGCTATCTTGTAAGTCATTACATCACTGGCAAAGTGCATTTGAAGAAGCAGATACAAGTCACGAATCATGGGCAGAAGAATGAATGAGAAGTCCAGGGACGTGTGAAAAGGCAAACACGTTGCTATTCCTTTTTCGACTTCCTCGAATCCATAAAAGCTGACAGCCTTTCCATTGGCTCTCCAGACGCAAACACTTCTCCGAATCCGGTGTTTTCTCCTTCAAACCCCATGGGATTGTTGTATATCCCCTTATTGATCAAATCTTTTGATTTCGCAATAGCCTGTTTTGAGTTCTTGATAATCCGCCTGCATAATTCGTTTACGGATGATTCGAGATCGGAGAGTGGAACGACCTTGCTCACTAGACCAATTCTCAGAGCCTCTTCGGCATCTATAATGTCGCAGGTATAGATCAGCTCTCGAGCTTTAAGGGGTCCTACCAAACGCGCTAGTCGCTGAGTTGCACCGCCTCCTGGAATGATTCCGTGCTTGGGTTCAATTTGCCCGAATCTCGCATTATCGGCAGCGACTATAATATCACAGCACAAACACATCTCAAGCCCCGCTGTCAAGTTGAGTCCCTTCACAGCTGCGATGACTGGGAATGGTAGACTCTCAAGTTTCCCAAAATCACTCTGAGACATTTTCGATACCTCAACAGCATTGCTATAAACGTCTCCCTCATGCATTCTGAAAAAGCCCTCAATATCAGCACCAGCTGTAAAGATGTCATCTAATGCTGTTGAGATAACGAGGACGCGTATTTTCGAGTTCGAATGCAATCCATCAATGAATTGGCCAAACTCCTCATGCACTTCTTCGTTGAAGGCATTCTTCTTCTCGGGTCGGTTTAGAAGTAGCCAAACGATCTGACCATCTTCTTCTTCTCGTATTAGCCAGTGCTTGAGTTGCGTCATGAAAGCTCTGAATGCGAATCGATGATAAAAGCATAGTCGTCTTTCTAATCCTTCCTTCGTTTAGGTATGAGCATTGGCACTTCTTCTTTGTATCTCTCATATTCTTCCCCCAATCGATTCACGAGCTCTCTTTCTTCATAGAAGAGCAGACCAATCATGATTGGTATGAAGAGTATTGCATTGATCAATAGCGGCATAAGGTCAAACACCAATGCAAATCCTGGAATCCCAAATGCAAAGCCTAGTGTAACAGGATGTCTAGAATATGCGTATGCTCCTGTCGTCACTATTGATGACTCAGGCATGCCTATCTCAGCGCCCTGTGCCCTGCTGATGCCTATTGATGCAACTCCCCATGCTTCTAGGCCAACACATAGTATCACGAATATCAATCCAAAAGTCAGTTCAATAAGACGTGGCAAGTGAAGGACATTCATTTCTGGGAATAGAAGCCAGGGAATTGAGAATTGAATGACTATTAGAATTGAGATAGATAGAGTGACGAAGAATATTATATTCGGTGCAATGACGATGATTAAGCGGTCGCGCGATGACTGCTCTTTGGACTCTCCCACTCTAATTACCTCGAGTTTCTCAACTTCCCTGTTGCTGATTAGGATTTCTTCTCTTTCCCAAGCTCAGGCGGAAGGGACTTATCAAAGAAGGACGCCAGCGGTAGACCTAGAAGGTTAAACGAATGAGAAAGAGTGTAGTCCTTCTGCTTCTCATTGTAATAATTACTGTCGGATTCATAGCATACCACTTCTTAGTCACTGGGCAACTCCCGCTCGCATTATGCACAGATTGCCACGGGTGAAATGTTAGCATGACAATGCATTGGCATGTCTAGCTCATTTTCATTAGGGTGACTAATGCTTCACCATCGAGCACTATCTTCCCATCTTGATTTGCACACGTAGTCTTGAGAGTCACTCTTTCCTTCTCATCATTCAGGTTGATCACCTCAACCAATGCAGTGATCGTGTCACCAATCCT
>JBHLPF010000081.1:0-3382 GCA_048939765.1 Promethearchaeota archaeon | reverse complement strand
GTCTTGAGAGTCACTCTTTCCTTCTCATCATTCAGGTTGATCACCTCAACCAATGCAGTGATCGTGTCACCAATCCTGACCGGTCCAAGGAATCGCATGCTTTGACTCATGTAGATTGTCCCTGGTCCTGGCAAATGCATCCCTATCGCAGCACTGACATAGGCTGCAGTCAGGATTCCATGAGCAATTCGACTGCCAAACATGGTTCCCTTGGCCCACTCTTCATCGAAGTGCAAGGGATTGTAATCGCCGCTCAGTTCTCCGAATGTCTGAATATCTTCCTCAGTGACTGTATGCACAACTTCTGCTGTTTGTCCCATCTTAATGTCTGAATACTTCGTTATCTCCATATGGTTCACTCCTGCTGCCCCCATTTGATGGTCATCGCATTCCACGACCATCCAATTCCTGCTGCCGTCAGTACCACCAAATCCCCGTCTTTGATCTTGCCATCCTTCAGGCCTTCTTCAAGAGACACAATTGAGTCATTTTGCCCCATATGTCCCCATTCATCAAAGTACGTCGCCTGATCATAGGGATGAACTCCAAGCTCATTGGCCACGTATTCGAATGCGCTCCTCTTCATCCTGATTAGACCGAGATAGTCAATATCCTCTCTCGTGTATCCACTCCGCTCCAATGATTCATCAACGACCTTCAGGAAGTTGCTCATTGAGAGTCTGTCGAGTCGCTCCTTGAGGCCTTCAGGATCAGTCACATCGAGATAATGCAACCTGTTCTCAATGGTTTCACAGGTAGCCGGCAATACCGTACCTCCTGCGGGAACATACACATCTTCCGAGAACTGACCGTCAGAGATGACACTTCCCTCAAGAACGACGTTTTGCGAATAGTCATTCCGAAGAATCATTGCAACTCCACTTGCTGCTAGATCGTGCATGAAACGGGTCCGTATGTTAGAATAATCGATAAGGTCGCAGTTTCTGTATCCACTGCCAATTAGGACTCGACGATATCCATGAGTCTGCATCAATGACTTGGCAAGAATCATACCGACAACAATAGTTCCACATCGCTGGTTGACGTCGAAACCCCATGCATTAGTCGCACCCACTTCGTTCTGAAACTTGATTGCGTAGGTCTGCATCGGATGTTCAGCATACACTTCTCCAGCCCATATGACCAGATCAATATCTTTTGCGGGGT
The DNA here is from genome assembly GCA_048939765.1 of Promethearchaeota archaeon. Taxonomy (GTDB): domain Archaea; phylum Asgardarchaeota; class Thorarchaeia; order Thorarchaeales; family Thorarchaeaceae; genus SMTZ1-83. Next base: position 2,215 of record JBHLPF010000081.1, on the reverse strand, counting down.
CAATACCTGCACGCTCAATAGCAATCTTCGCAGCCTTGACTCCCATCGCGACTGTGTGGTCATCCGGGCCGGGTACTGATTTGCTTAGCATTCCCATCTTTGTCTTTATGATTTCAACAGGGGTTCCAGAATGTTCAGAGATATACTCGGCTGTGTGTCGCTCTGAAGGTATGTAGGTCCCAATCGATTCAATGCCAACAGGTTTCATCATTTCTCCTCCAATTCTCTCTTCAAGATCTTCCCAGCAGCACTTTTCGGTAGGTCTTCACGAAATTCATAGTGCTTGGGAATCTTGTATCTTGCTAGCTTCCCGTCAAGATAGGCTAGAATCTCATCCTCAGTAAGTGACTCATCTGGCTTTAAGACGATGAATGCCTTGCCTACCTCTCCCCACTTCTCATTCGGAACTCCAACAACTGCTGCCTCAAGAATAGAGGGATGCTTGTACAGTAGCTCCTCAATTTCTGTGGGGTAGATGTTCTCTCCACCAGAGATGAACATCTCCTTCTTTCGGCCTGTGATAAAGTAGAACCCTTCCTCATCCTTCATAGCGAGGTCTCCAGTATGAACCCATTCATCAGGCTCAATCGTCTTCGCAGTTTCCTCGGGTTCCTCCCAGTAGCCAGAAAAGATGTGAGGGCCTCGAAGCATCAGTTCTCCAACCTCCCCAACTGAAACCTCAGCATTCTCATCATCAACTATCTTCATGTCACAGTGAAAGACTGGGACTCCGACGGAAGAAGGTTTTCGTTTGACTTCGCTTTCAGGTAGGAAGAAGTTGTTCGGGCCAACCTCCGTGAGACCGTAGCCCATTTTGAGAATCTTGCCCCTCTTCCAATACTTCTCCATTATTGCAACGGGGCAGGGAGCCCCGCCGCTAATGAAGACTCGAACAGTGTCGAATTTCGTCTTCATATAGTTCGGTGATTCCGCCATCATGTTGAACATCGTTGGGACCCCAATGACTAAGGAGCATTTCTCTCTCTCAATGACTCTCAAGGTTTTATCCACATCAAAATCACCCATTATGATGGACTTGGCTCCTAGATGGAGGAAGGGTATGAGGAGTACATTGATGCCTCCAGTGTGGAAAAGGGGAAAGAGGAGGGGCTGAATATCATCTGGTCTTAGTCCCCATGAGACAATTGTGTTAACAGAGTTCCAAAAGACCAGACCATGTGAGAGGACAGCACCTTTGGGAAGCCCTGTGGTACCACCAGTGAAGACAATCAAATATGGATCATCCATTGTGATTGCAGGTCTCTCCACCGCAGCAGTTGATTTCTTGGCCATGAGTGAGTGAATGTCAGGGTCAGTACCCAACTTCTCATCTCCCATAGCGACAAGTAGCTGGTCCTTGAGATGAGGTCGGAGTTCCTCGAACTGAGTTATCAAAGAGGGATCATAGAATACCGCTGAAGGATTTGTCTTCTTCAAAAGATATTCAATCTCAGGTGTGGTGAGTCGAACATTAAACGGAGTTAGAATAGATCCCACTTTTCCACATGCAAAGAGGATATCAAGAAAATCAAATCTATTCTTAGAATAGACACAGACTCGATCTCCCTTTTGCAATCCTGAATCAAGCAATACCCTAGCTACTTGATTGGCTCGTTCATCAATCTCTCTGAATGTATATTCCTCATTCTGTATGTTGTCAACTATCGCCTTTCCTTCTGGAGTTAGCAATGCCCTTCTACCGGTCCAATCGCCTATCCATGACCAATCCTTGATGTCCATGATGAATCAGATTGGCAACATTATCAAGTATTAGTCTTACTGAAGAGGTGGAATTTCCAGTCCTGTTTCTTCAACCTTAATCCAAAAGGTATATTATTCGCCAGCCTCGGGGTCCCTTGGGATGTCCGGATTCAGATATACCAATGTCAATTCAGGAGGAGGTCGAAATGTCCTCATCGAATGAAATCATTCTGAGCACGCGGGAGCTGACAAAGAAATTTGATGGACTGACTGCTGTCAATGATGTAAGCCTGGATGTTGAGAGAGGTTCGATAAAAGCCATCATCGGTCCCAATGGATCTGGTAAGACGACTTTCTTCAACCTTATCACGGGAGTCTTCCCGCCCTCATCAGGTAGAATCTACTTTGAGGGCAATGATATAACCCGCTATTCAATGCATCAACGTACACGGCATGGCATATCACGATCCTATCAGATTACAAACATATTTCCATATCAGACAACTTTCGAGAA
>JBHLPF010000080.1:0-7185 GCA_048939765.1 Promethearchaeota archaeon | reverse complement strand
TTTATCCCTCGCCCGCTTGAAATGACAATATCAGACTCCTCTACGGATCTCATGCCCTCAGCAACTTCCTTCACGCTCTCGAGGACTCTGGTCCTGATCTGGTTGGCTCCAATCTTGATCTCGACTTTCTCTATCTCCCCAGTCCGCGAGGTATCACGCTCACTTGGCTTGAACACATTTGGTCGGACTGTGGACATCTGAGGCCTAGTGTATGGACAGAGGATTTCAGCCATGATATTACCTCCAAACGCAGGGCGAGTCTGAACCAGCTGTCTCTTGTCATCGATGTCAAGGCCGGTGCAGTCTGCAGTAAGGCCTAGAGCCATTCTTGCAGCAATTCGAGGGGCGAGGTCTCTTCCGTTACTTGTCGCACCATAGAGTACAATGGATGGTTTTCTTGGAGCTATTAGTGTCACCATTGCGATGGTGTATGCATCAGTGGTGTAGTGTTCAAAGGCCTTATCGTCAACGACCAAGACCTTGTCAGCACCTTGATGAATCAGGGACTCTGCGAGGTGCTCAGTTTCGTGACCAATAAGGACTGCAACCACATTCTCACCAAGCTTGTCAGCTAGCTCACGGCCCTTCGTCACAAGTTCGTAAGCCACGCTTCTCAGACGCCCTTCATTGGTTTCACACCAGACCCAGACATCCTTGTACTTGGCAATCTCGGTCTCGTCGACCGCCTTTCGCTCAATCAGAATCGCACTCTCTGGACAGACCGCTTCACAAGAGCCGCAGAGGACACACTTGTCGAAGTCAAACTTGACCTTGTCGCCATCTTTCTCAATAGCATCGAAGTTGCAGACCTTCGGACACAGCATACAGCCAGTGCATTTTTCTCGGTCATAGATCAAACCCATCTCTAGATCGCCCCCTTCTTTGCCAAGAATTCAACAAGCTGCTTGGCAGCGGTCCTAGCATCAACATCTTCCAATTTTATTCCGCCAGCTTTCTTGACAGGTGGAAACACCTTTCGCACTTGGGTGGGAGATCCTTTAAGACCGAGATCATCCTCAGGAGTGCCGAGTGTGGCTGCATCCACGATCTCCATCGGCTTCTGCTTGGCTTTCATGATAGCCATGACATTGGCTAATCTTGGCTCATTGAGACCCTTGGTCGCTGTCAGCAAAACGGGCATTCTTGCTTTGATGACGTCGTAGCCCTCGTCAGTTTCGCGATGTGCGATGACATGTTTGCCATCATCAGCAATCTCAAGATGACGTACATAGCATATCTGAGGAATGCTCAACAGCTCTGCAATCTCTGGACCTACCTGAGCAGTATCACCATCAATGGCCTGTTTTCCACAAATAACAAGATCAAACTCCATCTTCTTGATCTGTTCAGCTAGAGTAAAAGATGTGGCCCATGTGTCCGCACCGGCAAAGATCCGATCAGTCATGTGGATCGCCTTGTCAGCTCCCATGGCAAGAGCCTTCAAGAGGGCTGATTTAGCCTGAGGAGGACCCATTGTAATAACAGTGACTTCGCCACCGTGAGATTCCTTAATCTTTACAGCTTCCTCGATAGCATATTCGTCGAACGGGTTGAGTATACTAGGCACACCATCTCGAATCAGTGTGCCAGTTTCCTCATTGACCTTCACTTCTGCAACTTCTGGCACCTGCTTGACAGGCACGATGATCTTCATGATAGATTCACTCCTGATGTGAGGCAAATATCAAATGCGAAGGGGCCGAAAAATGACTGAGATATAAGGAGTTTGGCATGGCAGACAAGAAGGAATGCCATGGAATTCAATTCCTCTTCCTCATGATTTATTTACAAGTCATTTAGGCATTCGAGACGAGCAGTGTTCTGATTTGAACTAATCTCTAGAATCTGAACAGCAAATGCTTTGATGCCAGAGAACGAACGCAAGGGAAAACAATCTGCTTTACCCTTCAAGGTAACCAAAACTTCATTGATATCTTCAATCATGGGAGCGCAGACCACTGTTCATTTCTTTTCTTTACTAGAGCAGCATTCAAACCTACGCAATCCTTTTATGAGACGGACTTTGCTTAACGACTCAGAACCATTAAACACCACTCGAGGTCGTTTTCGATGGGCAAGGAAAAGATACTTGGTGCACTGATATTCATCTTCGCATTGCTGGTGCTCTTATACTACACATGGGCCCTAGTCTTAGTCCAGAATGCGATTACCGGACCGGGCATAACAGCTTGGGTTGAGTCAATATTCCCATCTGGATTCTGGCATGACTTCTTCCTCCCAGATCCGATGTTCCTGATCATACTGCCAATCTGGGCTGCCGCAGTATTGATCATGGTAATTGCCATGTGGATTGGCTGGACTATGCTGACAACTCCAGCACCAGAGCCACTCGAGGACTTTGACTTCGATGAAGAAGAAGTCGCAGAGGCAAAGCCAGAGGAATAGACTCCGATATTCACTATACTAGGGCAAGGAAAGGGTTCTGGAACCCTTTCAAACTCAATTTAGATTGATTCATACAAATAAGGTGTAATGAATTCAGAATCCTACTGACGTGTTTGTTTCGTCTGAGTCTTCCTTCTGGTACTCATATGATCTAGTTCGACTCTAGCAGCTCAGGTGGTGTTTCTTCAGTCGAGGCTGTAAAGCCCCTGTAAATCAGGAACAGACATACCGAGAGCACAACAAAGAAGACAAGAAGACTGGCGGCTACTCCGAATCCTGGGAGATCTCTCGACCGTCTGGGAACTGTCCGTATCCATTCTGCTAGCCCTGTTAATTCATTGACCACTTCGAGAATGAACCCAAGAGAAAATAGTAGAAGAAGGGAAACTCCCACATAGAAGGCAGCCCTCACATAACCATGACGCCACCACGACATGTGCATTTTGTATTCAGCTCGTTCAGCCTCATACCAAATGATCCCCGCAGCAAATGTGAGGATAAGACTAGCTATGTAGAACCAGACGTGCTGCATGACATCTGAGCCAAAGCCTGCATTCGCCCAATTCGGATGGATATGGTACCAAATGGAGTAATAGATTATCTGGACGAGGAAGATGTGATAGCTGGCGCGACCAGCTCTCTGTATGAGATTTTGCAGTCTTGTCTGAGGTATTGATGGTAGAGATCTCATTGCTAGAAGGAATAGAAAGGCAGTATATGGGATGACTAGGAAGGTGTAATCACCCCAGATGAGATTGTGCCTGTAGATCCCATCGATGACATAGGCACGAAAACCAAGAATCTGATAGAAAATCATGTAAGTGACGCTCAGAGGAAAAGCAACCCACATGAGTCGATTCCGCTTTGCCCTGATATCAGGACTCTCTGAGAACCATAGGCCCAAACCAACAGCAGGCAATAGGAACAGCACATTAGTTCTTATGACGCTGGTCAAGAACGCTGCTTCATAACTTGTAAATTGCCATTGACCATCTATAAGCTGCAGTGGAATGTTATAGAACAAGAATAACTGCAAAAGAATCTCGCTCATAAAACAAAGGAATACTGTCAGCTTTGGATATGAAATGTAGCCTCTGTAGACCAAGGGAAGTACGAGAATTGAACTGAAAAGCACCGGAATGAACCAGTTGCCCGGGCCCCAGAATGGCAGCCAGCCTATCAAGGAATATTCATTCCAAGTGAGTGAGTTGAAGAACACTCCTAGGATGAGTGAGCCCCAGTACACTAAAAGAAAAGGAAGGACGTATCGCTCTATCTTGTTCTTGAAATACGCTCGAGAGTAGAGCTCTCGGAGTGTGGTGGCCCCTTTGTTTTTGAATGAGAGCCCAATGTTGAAACCCATGATAATCATGAAGATAGGGATTGCAGTCCGTTCCCAGAAGACCCCACCTATAAGACTCTTCAAATCCCAAGTAAGACTGTGATCTAGAACAACTAAGGCAATGGCAAATGCCTTCAAAGCATCAACTTGCCAGTATTTTACTCGTTCCTGAGACTCGATAGCCACTTGTTGACGGTCTTCCGTGACTTGCGCCATGATATAATAGCAAATTTCCTTAGTGAAATACCATTCGGATTGAGCATAGACAAGAAATGTGGATTGAAATTCACGACGTTGAGCACTAGATTGAGTTTCCCTCAGAGGATCCTTCCATTCTCATATTGATGTATAGCCAGCTAGACTGGAATCTCCTCCACCCCAGCTTCAAATCCTCTCCAGATACAGAGAGTGGTGAGGCCCAGGAAGAACAAGATTGTTATGAAGTTAGCCATGACACCGGGTCCGGTACGCCAGTTCAAGACAAAATACGGACGTTCCCAGTAGTCCATCAACCCAGTTAGTCTACTGACAATCTCAATCGCTGCACCCATTCCGAGCAATGAGAAGAGCGCTCCTGACCACCAGACCGCACGAAGCACTGTATTGGGACTTCTATGCTCTATCGTATACCAAGTCAATCCACCGATAAACGTCAGTATTAGATTGACAAGATAGAATGGAAGATGTAGCAAAACATCTGATCCGAACCCTATATTCCCAAATCCGGGATTATTGAAGTACCAGATTGAGAAGTAGAAGATTTGGAATAGGAAGATGTGATATGTGGCTCTACCAATTTTCGAGATGAGGCCATGAAGTCTATTCTGAGGCGTTGAGGGTAGATATTTCATTGCTAACAGGAATATCAACGCTGAATAGGGGTAGACCAAGAATGTGTAGTCACCCCAAATTAGATTGTACTTGTAGATGCCATTAATAATGGCGAAGCGGAAATCGAAGAACTGGTAGGCAAACAGGTAGACGAAACTAAGTGGAAATGCAGCAGCCATGAATCGATTTCGTTTGTCCTTGAGATCGAAACCGCTCGAGAACCAGAGGCCCATAGCCACTGCAGGAAGTAGGAATAGGATGTTGGTTCTTATAACCGTGGTCAGAAAGACTGCTTCCGCGTTTAAGTAGACATAGCTACCATTCACAAGGGTCAGGGGGGCAGCGATAGACATGATAAACTGAAGGAATATCTCACTCAGGAAGCACAGTAATACTGTGACTTTGGGGGATTTCGTGAAAGCCCAATAGACAGCGGGAAAGACAAAGATTGATGAGAACAGCACTGGTATGAACCAATTTCCTGGACCCCAGAAAGGCAACCATCCAATGAGAGAATACTGGTTGAACTCTAGCGAATGAAAGTAGAATCCTGCCAAGATAGATAATGCATACAATAGTATGAACGGGAAAACATACCTCTTGACTTTCTTACTGAAATACTCCCTCGAATAGAGTTCCCTCAGTGTAGTGGCACCGCTATATCTGAACGAGATCCCCATGTTGAAGCCCATTACCAGCAGGAAGAATGGAATCGACGTGCGTTCCCAAAATGGACCACCTATGGCGTGCTTGATGTCCCATGTGAGGCTATGATCAAGGACTACAAACGCGATGGCAATAGCTTTCAAGACGTCCAGTTGGAAGTAATGCTTCCTCTCGGGGAGTTGGTCGTCCAGCTCAGGCATACGAGATTGGTCCAGAGAAATATCTTCAGTGGGCAAGGACATGATGTGTGAACGGTGCAGCCTCATTGAAATACCATTCGCATTGCGTATTTGTCATTCTGTTGCCTCAGAATCCCTTCATAATGCCGTGCGCAGAGCGCCAGATTGATATTTCAGAGCATTTTCGGTTTTCCAGTAGTGACTTGTCGTGCAGCTTTTCAGCCTACGTCCTGTTGACGGTTTCAGAATAGTCCTTTTTATCGTAGCAATAGTCATTCTTTTCATCAGCACGAAACGGAGTAGTAAAACAGTAGTACAAGCCAAGAGGCTGCCCCTGATATATCCTGGAACTGACGAGGTGTCCCCGGAAACAATAGAACGGGAAGCAACGTTGAGGAAGCTATCAAGAAGATGGAAGTTCTATACAGTCATCGATTTCTCTCTCGCCAGCATGTTGTTCTACGAGTTCGCCAAAGGAGTGCCAGCCGCTGATTTGGGACTACTGTACTATGTCACGATACACCTGCCTACCACAGTCCTGATTTCATTCGCGATAGGGCTCTTCGTATCTGGTATAGCTATACGATACCGTAGTCCGTTCCGAACAGGGTTGATTGGTCCAGTAGGACTGCTCTTGAATGCCCTTGAATCTCTCTTGGAGGCTGCAAAACCAGAAGAAGGCGGTGGACAGGGATATGTTGACAGCATTCTGTTGAGAATAGTCGCTCAAGAGATTGAGAGATTCATGGAAAACAGAAAAATGGGAGATACAGAAAGAGGTAAGCTTCTGGAATATCTATCACATCATGAGGGGGTAATAGGAGAGGTAGCTTCTTCTCTCCTCTGGCCATTAGAACTCTGACATCAGAGTTTCGCCATGGCCCTCTTGATGAGCAGTCTTCCTTCGTTTGCCAGCTCGTCAGCCCGCTCCTGCGTTGATGCCTCGGTGAAACAGCGCCAGAGTGGCTCAGTTCCGGATGGACGAGTCAGGATCCAACCATCATCGAAAAGCAGTTTTACTCCATCGATGGTGATTCTGTCTTGTCCTTCAGTCAATTCAACAAGGACGTCGAGCAAGGCATCCTTCTTCTCAGCAGGAACAGGGACTTTGATCTTTGTGCTGAAGTATTTCGGCAGCTCTGCAACCAACTCTGAGAGCTTCTTGCCCTCCACAGCCATTGCTTCGAGAACTAGGGCCGCAGTCATTGCGCCGTCACGGACTGGTTGATGCGGAGGATAGAATACTCCGCCGTTCTCCTCACCCCCCAGTTCAGCCCCAGTTTCTTCCAGTCGATGTGATACAACAACGCTTCCGACGACAGTCCAGTCTATCTTGGCTCCTGCTTGCTTCGCGACATCTTCGATGAGGCGACCGCTACTGACGGGCGTCACAAGCGTAGAGCCTTCCTTCTTTGAGAGTACTCGGGACGCAACAATTGCAAATGATTGGTCGCCCCATAGAATGCGTCCAGTTTCATCTACAAAGGTTGCCCTGTCTGCGTCTCCATCATGTGCGATGCCAATGTCTGCACCTAGTGACATAACAGTCTTACTCAGTTCAACCAGATTCTCTGGAATAGGTTCAGGGTTTCTACCTGGAAAGCTGCCATCAAGCTGAGCATTTAGAGAGATTACTTTGCAGCCAATCTCTCTCAAAAGAAATGGTGTGACCAAAGATCCAACGCTATTTGCCCCATCCACAACTACTACGAGGTTGCGACGCTTGATGGCCTCAACATCTACATGAGACTTGATTGCAGT
>JBHLPF010000007.1:0-92510 GCA_048939765.1 Promethearchaeota archaeon | reverse complement strand
TCCGGGTTGCTTCAAAGGCCAATCCCGCAGGGCTCATAACCCTGAGATCGGAAGTTCAAATCTTCCACCCGCTACCATTTCTTCTAGCAATCCTCTTCATAGAACTCAGGATTGACTCGATATCCCTTCTCGCGAAGTGAGATGCACGTCACTGTGCCGCGGATTTTCCCGATTTCCAATACCAAACAGCTATGGCGACAAACACGGTGCCAAAGGCCAGCCCAATCACTAACACGAGCAAGTCTATGTTTGGCGGGTAGTAGGGTTCTTGCCAGATGCCCAAATAGTGATAGACTTCAAGCACGTAGACATCGTGGCCAACGAGCTCGTACTTACTGTCATCATCTAGATTGACAACGAAATCCGCGCCCTCAAAGTACCAAGGGCCTGACTGATAGAGGCGGCGTCCGGTGTCTGGATCAATGGCGGACACCTCCCCACCTCCAATCATGAGTTCTGGAAGCCCATTCCCATCAAAGTCGACAAGAGAGTCTTCTAGAGGACCAAAGGGTCTTGTCAGGAAACCGCCTGAAACCTGGGTCAACCATAAAATGCGCCCTGTCGTATCCATCAGACAGATGCCACCATAAGCCCCGGTAAGAACCACCTCATCAATGCCGTCCTGATTTATGTCCGCTAGTTGTGTCTTGTTTGCCTCAAACCAGCTCCCGTTGCTAGCGGGGTTCCAGGGAGAGGTCCAAATAACATCCTGACCCGATGATCCAACAAGGAATAGAGAAGTGTTTTCTCCATTGTATGACGTGCCGTACAGGAACCCAACGCCTGCACTGAGCAGACCTATGTCGAGAACAATTGGTACCCCCTCATGGATTGGTTCATGTCCAAGCTCCATGGAGAGCAATGGGAACTCGACCAGTCGATTCCCATCGAAATCGAACACAATGCATTCTGAACTGTTCTGAAGCGATGTGATATTTGTGAAACTTGTCACCATGTCATCTATGCCATCAAGGTCGTAGTCACCGAACGAATGGATATTGGCCAGCTGACTAGATTCAGCTTCAATCACCCACAGTCCAACAGAGTTAGCATTCCAAAGCTGTATGCCCCCATCAACGCCAACTGCTATCTCATCAATCGAGTCGGCATTCAGATCACAGGCATACGGCCTACTAGACGTCATATTGCCCTCCCAACTCCATAACAGTGACCCATCACTGTCTAGTGCAACAATGGACTCGTTGGTTTTGTCCAGATGACTGTAGTATGCCAACATCTCAGACTGTTCATCACTATCTAGATTGGCTGGGAAGCCATACAAGTCTGTGGCATCTCCTCCGGGAACGAAAGCCCACGTCCTATTCCCTCTACCAACCACTTCAAGCCACTCGGACTCTATTGTATACAACCTGCAGGCAATCTCCCTCTCAGGATTCTCATCGAAGTTGGCATAATCAAGAGGTGTGATTACCCCGTCAGAACTGTAACTCCATACCCATTCGAGATCATGCGGTTGTTCTACATTGTCAAAAAGACTAGCATATGCCTGGATAGCAATGAAGTCAGTGGAAAATCCTAGTCCATTTGTTCCTACACAGTACAGGTTATCAGAAGAATCAAGTGCGGCCCCGCGGCAATCCTCTTCAAACGGAATCGCGTCAATAAAGTAGCCATAGTAGTCATAGTAGCGGATGGCTGTTCCCAGAATGAAACTACCTATCTCTGTGGTCCCAACTATGTACAGGGCATCGGTGTATTGGGAAACTACAATATCATATGCCCAATATTCCTCTGGGCCTTCATCATAGATTTCGTGGAAACGCGTTTGCGATAGTGTACCGTTTGTTTCATACATCAGGTACATGAACGGATTAGACTCCGAATAACCAGCTAGGACAATCTTCCCTTGTGGGGTGAAATCGATAGCGTAGCCAACATCGAAGCCGGGCCCACCCCATTCGTTGCTAAAAACCTCCTCTCCTGACAAGTCTAGGCCAACAAACGCTACATTAGCCTCTGACTGATTCTCCTCATACCTCATTCCTGCAAGGTAGATGGTCACATTCCCGCCTACTGCAATGTCAAAGGCCTCCTCATTGCTCTCGTCCCCCCAAGTTGCATCCCAAGTCTTGGTCCCCTCTCTATCAAAGGAGGCCACAAACATGTCGCGAGAAGATGACAAGGCGCTCTCTGTCATCCCACAGATATAGACAAGGTCATCATCACCCTGTGCAATCCCCCTTCCCTCGTCGTCGTCAGGCCCACCCCAATAGCGGCTCCACTCCAGAACTCCATCAGAACTCAATCTCAATAGATACGCATCGTTTTCTCCTGCACCAAAGCTGCTTGTTGAACCAACAACATACACACCTTGGTCGTCTGCCAATATTCCGCTGGGAGTATCAACACCATTACCACCCCATGTTGTATTCCACTGCTCGAGTCCATTGGAATCATACTTCACAACAACGGTATTGCTTGCTGTTGAGCCAGCGACGTATATGTTATCGAAGGGATCCACATGAATGGCATACCCAGTGTCATTCTCAAGCGTGTCCCATACAGCGACCCAGTCTTCTGTTTGGTCGTACTGTAATGGTGCGGCAGGCGTGTTCCGAGTCGTAGCCGCGCTGACATGGAAGGCTAGGAGATTTGGAATGAAGGAAGTGATGAACATGATGACAAGAAACAGACTCTTTGCCTTTCTACTCATCCTCTTCTCCCTCCGCAGTCCCCCCCGCTTGTATTGAGTTCTCCTCGTTTCCCCTTTGAAGTATATCCCGAATGATCCACGCCACTAGCCCAAAGATGACGAGCCCGACTCCTATTGATGGTTTGATACCAGCTAATAAGGATGGAACGAGAGTTATAATGCAAAGCGCAGTGATCATTCCAAGTTGTCTCGAGGTATGTTGCTTATCTTTAGACTGAGGTGCTATTATAGATGTGACGATCTTTGTCAAAGGATACCAGTAGAGTATCCCTGAGAGGAACAACACAAACCGCCATCCAAATGGAAAAGCTAGCACTGTGCTCAGATCTGCCGCAACTATCACCATGGCACTTATGGGCACAAAGAAGTACATCGTAGCACTGAACAAAATTGACTCGCTCAGGTGCTCTGTGATCATATACCATGGTGTAATTCCACCAGCTATAAACAATAGCACTGGTATGAATCTAGGATTTTCCACCAGCGATCTTGCATCTTCTACCGTCTTGACTTCTCGGTATTTCCTATACAAGAGAAACATCAAAAGCCCCATTATGACCATGGTCAGAAAGTGGCCTAATCCTAGGAACGTGATTCCAACTGGGATGACAGGGAATATGCTGACTAATTCAAGGTCATGGGTCCCATCAGTTGTGATTTCTCCATCCAGATTAAAGGACCCGCCATAATAACCTGTTAGGGGATCATTCTGTAGTGTATCGACGGTTTTTCCATTGAATGTAAGCTGTCCTGACAGAGGGGCCATGTATACATAATCAGGCAGGACTATTGGCGGTTCAGAATAGGCCCAGAAATCATACTGCTCGTCTTCCCAATACCCGTACGAGATCTCGAACCTCTCAAGCGACATGAGTTCGAATCCAACGAGGTCCAGTCTAACAGCTCTCATTCTGGCCTGAAGAACAGTCTTCATGTTCGATTCAATCCTAAACTCCATTCTTTGCGCATCGAATGGGTCCGGATAATAACCATCGCAAGCCCAACCGACATCTACGGTGTAGTTTCCCTCAGCAACAAAGAGGGTTTCGTTGGCTCTCTCAGGCCAAATTGTTGCGTTGTCCAGAGTGCCTTGGCGGCGTACTAGAAGATAAGGCGGGGTGAGTAGGAAACGAGTAAAGGGAGTGTCGTAGAGACTCTCGTTCACTGTCGACTGCAGGTCAACCACAAGTGGATGAAGCGGCACATTTCCAGTCACTCTAGCATTGAACCCTTTGATGACAACTCTGGCACCTGTGAACGAGTCCAAGGTGATGTAGACATTTGCCTTCACAATCCACTGCTCAGATATCGTTCTGAGTAGAGGAAGTGGCGCGTTTACTGTGAGAGTGGTTTCAGCACCATTCCGGATTGATTCCATGTCTTCCTTGCTGACAAGGCTGCCCCATTGATATTCGCTGAATTCAACACGCAGGGTCGCGTTCACCGTACCGGAGAGGACAGAAACCTTTGCCTCAAAATTCGATGTGGAGTAGTCATCTATAGCTATATGCAGTCTACGAACAAAAGAGACGTGTTGTACGCCTGGGGGTCCTTGGAAGTCAACATAATAGCCATCGTCCTTCTTTTCTCCCACTACGTTGGTTGCATAGTAGGCATAGGCACTCCACTCTGGAGAACCGGGAAAAGGTGTTGAGTTGAGGATGACGACGTTCTGGTTTCCCTCCCAGTCCTCAGTTTTGAGGTCGAACCCTGGCTGACCTTGAATGTCGCCTGTGTTATGGATGGAAACACTTGCTGGAATAATATACGTCAGATTCCAAATCGGGGTCAAGAGAAGGAACATCATACCGATGAGTATGCCTATAATCACAGTCGATTCGGATGGTCCGTAATATGTGGGCGGCTTATCGACTCTAACCGCTGAAGAAACCTTTCCTTTACCAGGCAGCTTCTTCGGAATGCGGCAGGCATCGGTTTCAGGTTCAGAGTCCTTTACCTTCCTTCTTCTCCACTCCATCTCAATATCCCCATCATTTTCTTGAAGAGCATTGATGCAACATCAGTAGGAGTCATGTTCACAGGGACCTCAATCTGCCAGTCTTCGGCTAGGTCTTTGAGGATGCGCCAGCACTCAGATTGTTCATCACACGTGCTGCAGTCTCCTTCATGATCAAACCAAACATGCACTCCAAATTTCGGTGAGAAGGTGATGTATGAGTTGGTTCCAGTGCCTGGGCAGTATCCATAAGCAAAACCATGGTCTGGATTTGAATTGCTCAGTGTGATACGATTGATTGCCGCAGCGTTTTTGAGAAGGTTTGATACACGACGCCTAGCGATTCTATGTGCCTTGCTCACAAAAGGTCTGGATACTTTGAGCTCTTTTGCTATCTCCGATGGCGCAACTTTCTTTCTTCTTCGAATCCATACCTGAATCTGCCGTCTTGTCGGATACCTGAAATTACTATACATCAGGCACACCCTCCTAAGTGAGTTAACCTGTACAGGTTAACTCATCATTTGGATATAAATTAACCGGTCTTGGTTAACACCATATACTTGTCTGCCCTCGCCAAAGTATACACGCGATTAAAACAAGGGACATCTCAGAGGAATCTCCATAGGCTCTTTCCAAGTTGCAGTTCAACCTGATACCTGTACAGGAATAGAATGCGTATGTAACAGGCTCAGGCTGAACTGAAAGGTTGATCTCTCAAAATAGATCCGGTGGTGGAGTGAATGGTTTCAAACCCCATGTTTCTGGAGGAGAAGTGAAGGGTCTTAAGCCAAAAGGCTCCGGTCCAGGAGAATATGGCCTGTTGTTGAATGGTTCTTTTTGCTGCAGTATCATTGCAATCAAAATGAGATGCGACTCTCTTGGTAGAAATCCATCCAGCAGCTCGTTGCATTTTGAACCTGCTCTACAGTTCATTTCTTAACAAAATGACGCCCTTGAACGCAGGGGTTCAGATAGGGGCTTAATAAGCCCCAAGCGTCAATTTCTCAAGAAACTCGAGGAAGATATAGCCAGTAGTGCACACAGAATTCTGACCAAGAGAATCTGGAAGGGTTACAAATGCAAATGCTTGTAGAGGTCTCATTGTTGCTTGCAATCTATGCTGTCTGGATTTTGCTCCTGGTCAACGCCATGGTGTCCAGTGAAGAAGTATCCCTTACTATCGCCACCCTTCCATTCATTGTGACTTTTCCAATCGCACTCCTTCTTGCCGCGTCGGCTGAAGTCTTCATACCAGGTGTCCTTGGAGTTGACATCCTTCTCACTGTAATCATGGGAGTCCTTCTGTTTGTGAGATGGGTGATGGCAATCGTTGGTGAGTAACCATACAGGACTCACTAAACACAGGAAAATGAACAACAATCAAGAACTCGAAGGCTACTTCTTACGCTTGAACTCTGTATATCCACAGCGGCCGCATGCGAAGCGATCGAAATGTTCAGCCATGTAGGTGCCCTTCTCACATCGAGGGCAGGTTCTCTTGTTAGGCGTGACTTTTCCGGTCTTCGAGTCTACCTTGTACATCTTGTGCGCCATCTAAGACTCCTCTCCTGCCTTCTTGGTTCGGTGTCTCTTCACGATATGATTAAGCTCGACCCTCTTCATCTGTTCAGGATCAACGTATATCCTTGCTGACCCCTCAGTCATCCCGGCACCAAACTTGGTATCGAGGCTGCGTATCACCACTAAATCTGCATCTGCATCAAACTGAGCCACTATCTTGCCCTTCACATCAGCCCTGCTAGGAGTGGTTCCACCGATATGTTCCACTCTGAAGTCTATCTCCTTCCTAGCGAGAGGTTTGTTCTCTTTCTCTTGAAGAATCTCAATCTTCATTGGTATCACTCTTTGCATCTGGACTGACTTATGAGGTGAGTCAGCCATTCGACCTTGGGTTGTCTAATAAAGCTTTCACCGCAGACAATCTGAAATCACTGGCCTAGCGAACCTTCAGAGCGTATTTGCCAGGTCTGTCAATGTTAAGCCGCTCAGCGATGTAAGAGCTATTTCGTGGATCTTCGTTCTTATTTCGCCCTGGGAGAATCACCACTATTCCAGTGTATGAAGTAGACAGGCTAGTACTTTTACAGTTGGGGCACTGGTCCTCATTTGTCAGAAAATGGCAGGACCTGCAGGCTCTTTGCTTTGCCATGGAATCTCCTCAGTTACTTCTTCTTGTCCTTCTTTGATTTCTCCCCACGGGCACTTCTGACATCATCCTCCACCCATGAGTTCTGTGGGCCAATCTTGCCCAGGAAAGGTTGTCGCATGGTGAGACCCAGCTTTCCAGATCTGTTGCCAGACTCGAAGCTAATTGAAGTGATACGAGCCCTGACACTATCTCCCTCCGCAAGGGTCCTTCCAGTTTCCTTGCCCAACAGTGCACTGCCCTTAGAGTCTTGAGTAATGAAATCATCACATATCTGGCTCACGTGGCAGAGACCATCTAGGGGCCCCATCCTGATGAATGCCCCAAAGTCCATCAGCTCGACTACATTTCCTTCTACAAGTTCCCCTCTTATTGGTTTGAACACGAGAACCTTGTAGGTGACTGAATGATAGGTAGCACCGTCACCTGGCATGAGTCGTCCCTGACCAATCTCATCGATACCAATGACAGCAATCATGAGTCCGACATCTCTGTCTAGGACATTCTCGTGCTGTTTACGCAAATGGACCATTGCAGCATCTTCTATTTGAGAACCAAACTCCTTTGGAGGAATCCGGACAACATCTCTTACTGTGACAACGCTGTATATCTTAATCACCGGCCTGGACAATTATAGAATAATCAGACTATTGCCTAGATGCATTAGTCTGGACCCGACGGCTCAGCGGTGCAACACTTTGGTAAACATAAAAAGATTGTGAATAGACCTACGACACTTCTCCTTCGAGAGCAAGCCGCTTCTTGCTCCTGAGAAGCAAAACAGGAAGCCCCCGCGTTCGCGCACGAGCCCGCAGGTCCTTGTCATTTGTCGCCAACACACCACCAGTCTGAGCTGTATATTCTATGAGCTGGTCATCAACAGTCATTTCTGAATGCGTGTCTTGAACATCCACTTTCCTGCAATTGTCAGCGAGTTTCAAAGCAATGCGAAACGCACGCTTATCACTACCCTTTGCTGTTCTTGCAAGTTTGTTGATTTCCTGTAAGACAGAATCAAGAATTACAAATTCCACTCGTTGCTCCAGAATCGTTTCAGCCTCAGAGAAGACGTCTAGCCCAAACTGAGGGGGCACGGTGAGGAAGTTGGTATCAACCACGACAAGAATGGCCACTTTATTCACGAGCTTTTCCTTCAAGTTTCAGCGTACCCAATTAGTCGCCACTTATTCTCGACTCTGCGTCCAATGGCAATCCGTTGTCCTTTCTCCACAACCACGGGTCTCTTGAGCTCAAGCTCAATCTCCTTTCCATGAAGTCGAGTGATTACCCCTACGGTGGCTGCAGTCCCGACAACAAGCATAAGGGGCTCATTGTGTCTGAGATTCCCTACGTCCCTTTCAGACTCCATTCCCACAACTCTCTCCATCAGAATTGGCTCGATCATTATCTTGTCAATGGCCTTTGGCATCTTACCTACTCTGCCAACAACATTTCCGACGAGCCTGTCTGCACGAGTAGATGCAGGATCAAGGGCGGTTCCTACGCCTATCAGGCCTCCCGGACGAGCCTCAGCTAGTTCGTTTCCACTTCCTGAGAGCAGACTAGTTATCTTTGCTCGAATCGGAGAGAATCCTTTTTCTCCTCGAGACCCTGGCGTTATCTCTATCTCATCCCCTATCTTCAAAACGCCCCTGACAATAGAGCCTCCAACTACACCACCTCGTAGCTGGTCTGGTAGGCTTCCTGGTTTATTGATATCAAAGGATCTTGCCACGAACATCTTTGGAACTGCCTCCGCATCTCTCTTAGGGGTCGGAATCACTTCCTCTATCTTCTGGATGAGCAGGTCTGTGTTTGCTCCAAACACAGCTGAAACAGGGACTATCGGTGCGTCTTCGGCTGTTGTGCCCTTGACAAATGCCTTGATCTGATTGTAGTGGTCTATGGCTTCTTCTTTAGAAACCAGTTCTATTTTGTTTTGCACGATGATTATCTTCTCAACGCCAACGATCTCCAGAGCACGGAGGTGTTCAGAGGTCTGTGGCATTGGACAGGGCTCATTGGCTGCGATAACTAGAATTGCGCCATCCATGAGGCTTGCTCCACTAAGGCAGGTTGCCATCAAGGACTCGTGACCAGGACTGTCTACGAACGAAATCTCACGGAGGGGTTCCAGCTTCCCTTGGCATTTCGGACACTTTCCATCCTGTGCCAAGTGGGATGTTGTGTATGCCTCAGGTTCTTGGCAATTTGTACACTTCATGAGAGTGGTCGCTGCGTACCCAAGCCTGATTGAGATCCCCCTTCTTACCTCATCTGAATGACGATCTGTCCACTCTCCAGTGAGGTGTTCCACAAGGGTCGTCTTTCCATGGTCGACATGACCCAGTGTGCCAATGCTTATCTCAGACTGTCCTTCGTACACCTAATCGTCACTTCCAAGTGTCCTGGTCCAATATGCTCTGAAACACCCGAAGGTGGTTTAAAGTCTGTGGTTCGCTCACAGCAAAACCTGTTATGCAGCCTTCATCACAAGCTCTTCGAGTGGGGTACTCCCTTTCTCCTCGATTCTCATGTTGACCTGAGATATGTCCAAGTTGAGTTCTCTGCCTCGAACGGTCCTTCTCTTTGCCATTCCCTTCCTCTTGGACCTGAAACCGGGAGGTCCCTTGATCAGAATTCTCTTTTTCCCACTACCATGAACATCTGGGCGTATCGGAAAGCCAGATGCGTCACTCCCGCCAGTTATCTTCAACTTGTATCCTGGGAGACCGAGCGCATCGCCCTCCACAACATCGCCCACACTCTTGCCAACTAATGCGTTGGTCTTGGCATCATCCAGCTCATATTGGATGGCCTTTCCTTCTTCAGGGTCGGAGATTACTAACTTGAATGGCAACTAACTGTTCGCCTACCTTGAAACTATACCAGGATGGTCCTAGGCCTGTCCGGCGGCGTAGCCAGAGTGCATCACTTTATGAGGATTGCGGTCGAACCCAGTGGAATTCGACTTGAGTCCAGCATTGCTGCAATTGGCCTAGGACACAATCATTATAACTTCCACCTTTCCTGACACAAAGAACCACCCCACGAGACTTGAACAGCATGGACCCCCTCACCTTTCTAGCAATTGCAGCATTCATCTGGATTCTGGTCTTCATCCTCGCTCAGTATATTGGCTTTGAGAAGCTCAACGAAAGGGGCATTGAGGCTAGCACACCATTCTTCCTCCTCATTAAGACAGAACGATTGAACGCCTTCCTCACAAAGTGGGGAAAGAAGTCACCACGAGCCTTCTGGAATGTCGGAGTGGCTGTGGGGTTCGGAGGAATGATTTTCGGTTTCTACATCTTTGCTGATAATTTCATCAAATTCTTCACTCAGCCCGCTCAGGCTGGCGGGGTTGTGCCAATCATTCCTGGAGTGACAATCACTGGTCTTCCTCTAGTCTACATGCTGATTGGTCTTGCCGTGACACTCATCACCCACGAGTTTGCACACGGGCTGGCATCATCTCGTGAGGATATCCCGATAAAGAGCTCAGGCCTTCTCTTCTTCTATGTGATATTTGGAGGATTCGTTGAGCCTGATGAAGAAACGTTTGAGCAAAAGGCCGGACCAAAGTCAAGGATGAGAATGCTCGCCGCAGGGTCCTTTGCCAACCTAATCACCGGACTCATAGTCCTCATACTGATAGCCAACTTCAATCCGATAGCGTCGATTGCCTATAATCCACCAAACGGAGCATACATCTATGAAACGCAGGCAGGGTCACCAGGGGCTGCGGCTCTACAGATTGGTGATGTCATCGTGGGTCTCAATGACACAGAGATCAACACATGGCTCGATGTAGGGCTATTCATGGCTAACACGACATCAGGCTCCTTACTCACTCTACACCTCAAAGATGGGTCCTCACCTACCATTATTCTAGCTGAGAATCCGTCAAATGCATCACTTGGTTATATCGGGGTATTTGGCGCAGACAATTGGGAACCAAAACCGGGCTGGGATGTGATATTCACCCCTCTCACTGTGTTTCATGCACAGCAGATCCTTTCCTGGCTATGGATCATTCTAATTTCCATAGGATTGCTCAATCTTCTTCCAATACCGGCATTTGATGGGGACAAGTTACTGAGCAATGCATTGAGCCTTGTCACCGAAGATCAGCAGAAGATCAAGTATGTGATGTGGCCAGCACGAATACTCTCTATCACAATTCTCCTCGGCAGCATCATCCTCAGTCTAGTCTTAGGGAAGGCAATATTCTAGGTCAATCCAACCACAGCATCCAATTATCTGACCTAAAAAGGGACCATTTGGACAATTCACCGATGCAAAATGATCACTGCACAGATAGGTACAATACAGGATGCTCGTGAGAAGGCCCGTAAGGCACTTACTGACTATCTCACAATGTTTCTTCCAGGTTCTTGGACTGAACCCCTCGCAAGACTGAAGCTGCTTCTTCAATCTAATTCTGATATCGACTGGGAAGCCCTAAAGGGCCATGCTTTGCTCTTTTTTGATGAGAAACGGCTATCAAATGACAGAGTGGAGTGCCTTGCTCGAGTTGAGCGGTTGGGTGAAGCCCTCAAAGAGATACACAGTGCGCTTTCGCCCGCAGAATGGCATAGGACAGTTGATGACATAGCTCACGCAGCAAACTTCAGGGTTTCAAAGGCTGCTATTCAAGCCACCAAACTACATGTGGTGGAAGAGCCAGAGGAAAGGACCATCAAGAGGCCTGAACGACCCAAAATCTGAATTCCATCCCGTCAAAAACCAGCCCACACAGAACACTACTAGTTGAGAAGAACAATAGATGGCACTATAGCAGTCTGCCTCTAGATGTTGCAGTTGCCTCACATTCAATTGTCCTGCCATGGCGATGATATCTCTCTCACTACCTTGGTCACAAAAGGCAACGCGAATAGCCCAGCTGTCGGTGTAGGTAAACAAGTAATGACCGAACCAGATGAATATGGACAGGGAAAGAGAATCAGTACGAATATCACGTGTGCCAATTGAAGAAGAAGGACTCTTTCAATGTATTGCATCTTAGTCAGATCTCCTTTTTGAGCCCATCTCCAGACTAAATAGGCGATGGCTAGTCCAATTGAAAAATACGGAAACATTGCATATGTATAGATAGCGTCAATGGTTAGGGGCAGGTCCGTCCACGGAGTTACTCTACCATACCCCCATGCTCCAGCATATATAAGCAGAATCACAGACCTAGAAGTCTGTGTGATTTGGACGCGAAATGGTGTCACAAGGGACCATATTGATATCGAAACAGCTATGCGGAGAGGGGTCCAGATGGTCTTGGCCTTATCATCAGCCTTGTCACCATTCATTGGCATCCTATCCTTGCTATACTACTCTCAATTCCAGAAACCGAGAGTTGCATATTAATGATACAGAGTGGTTTCTTGCTGTTGTGGTTCACTCACAATGAAACGAAGAAATGGGTTAGGAGAGTCTTTAACTGCGATTCCGGTCACAGTCTGCTAGGAGTACCACCCATGTCTATCGAGTGCTCGAAGTGTGGAAATCCCGCAGTATATCTGAGAAGGTACACCGCCGAGCGGCTGTGCAAAGCTTGTCTGACATCTACCACACTGCAAAGAGTACGACGCACCATAAACAGAGAGAAAATGCTACGTGAAGATGATCGAATAGCTGTCGCGGTTTCAGGGGGGAAGGACAGTGCAGCTCTATTGGATGTGTTGTTCCGAATCGAACAAGATTTTCCGAGCGTTGAGCTAGTGCCCATTACCATTGACGAAGGAATACGAGGATATCGTGACAAAGCACTGAGATCTGCTAAGGAATTGACATCCAATCTGAGCCTGAAACTCGAAGTACGGGACTTTTCAAGCATTTTTGGCCAGTCATTGGATGAGATTGTCAGCAGTCGTGATGATGACTTAGTGGGTGCATGTTCATACTGCGGTGTTCTAAGAAGGCGAGCTATAAACACAGCAGCGAAAGAACTGGCGGCTGACGTTGTCGTTACTGGACACAATCTGGATGACGAAGCGCAGACTATCATTATGAACATGATGCGAGGTGACAGCCGTCGAATGGCTCGTACCAACAGGTCCAGAGCAAGTCCAATAGGTGGCCTCGTTCCTCGCGTTAAGCCCATCAAAGAGCTCTCCGAAAGAGACATTGTTGCTTACACTCACCATCACTTACTTCCATATCATGATGTACCCTGTCCATATGCTGTCGAGGCCTATCGAAACGATATTCGTGGATTCTTGAATCGTATGGAGCACAAGCGTCCAGGTACGCTTCTAGCGATTCTACGGTCATCCGAATCAATAGCTGAGGCATTTGAACAGAGTGCTGACATGTCGAATTTCCAAAGATGCGATATATGTGGTGATCCAAGTTCATCAAGAATCTGCAAAGTTTGCTCAATGCTTGCTGCTCTAAGAGCTGAGTGAAATGACAAAACGACCCGAAATCCTGCATGAAACTCGAGAGGTTGTCTACGATGACAATCACTGGCGTCTGCTAGGGTCATTACGTGAGAAGGCATTGGAGGTTATGCAGAAGCTTGATGATGCAGGCATGAGGCCGTTCGCCTACGGGTCTATTGCACGCGGAGACATTCACATATCTTCGGACATTGATGTCATTCTGCCTTATCCTGTATCAAGTTACAAGGTCGAAGTGACTATTGGAAGAGGAGTTCATAGAGAAATTGTACAGGCAACCCCCTCAACAGTGATGAAGGCTCATATTCATCTAAGCAACGAATTGGTCGTGACTTTCCCACTCTTCAAGCTCATGCCTAGAGAAGAGGAGTTCTATCAGTGGGGCGGACAGGTGAATATCGACCAGATTCACGAAGAAGTTCGTGTGCCAGGTGTCGACAAACGACTGGTTCTGATAGAACCTACGAAAACTGGTCATATGGAACGCGGGGTCATTGGCTATGAGCATGAAGTTGCCAAGAGGATTGGAGT
Organism: Promethearchaeota archaeon; assembly: GCA_048939765.1. GTDB lineage: Archaea > Asgardarchaeota > Thorarchaeia > Thorarchaeales > Thorarchaeaceae > SMTZ1-83. The sequence continues at coordinate 78,762 of JBHLPF010000007.1, read as the reverse complement.
GAGTATCGCAATTGCTCAGGAGCGTGTACGTGTGCTAACGAGACGTGATAATGTGGGGAGAACTGGAGTGTACCTCACTAGGCCACTCTCAGAGGAAGAGAGCTTTGAAACCATAGCTAAGAGTCTAAAGGACAGTGATCCAGCTATAAGACGAACAATAGGGCGAAGAGGGCAGTAGAGGTGCCACGTTGATGCGTTTAATTCACAAGACCACGGGAGAATCACTGCTTGTTGGACAGATGCCAGCTGGCTGCAAAATGTGCGCTGTAGGCTCCAAGATGGTCCTATTTGTCACTGGCTTATGCGATAGTGCCTGTTTCTACTGTCCATTATCTCAAGACAAAGCGGGAAATGATGTTGTATTCGCCGATGAAATGCCGGTACATAACGACAATGACGTCCTTGAGGAATTGGAGGCTATAGGTGCTGAAGGCGCAGGCTTTAGCGGAGGCGACCCACTCTGTCGAATACAAAGAACGCTCGGGTATATATCACTCCTGAAGGACTCTCAGGGTAATGATTTCCATATCCATCTCTATACCTCCCAATCAGATGCCGATAAACAGCAGATCAAGGACCTACACGAAGCCGGCCTAGACGAGATTAGATTCCATCCAATGACCGACAATTGGCCTGCCATCGAAACAGCTGTGAGTCTTGGAATGGATGTAGGGATTGAGGTTCCAGCTATCCCTGGCGAGATTGAATCACTGAAGAAGACTGCCAAGAGAGCTGAAGCAATTGGAGTTTCATTCCTAAATATCAACGAACTGGAGAGCAGTGAAACCAACTTCGAATCACTCAGCTCCCTTGGCCTAAGACTAAGAGATATGGGCTCAGCATCCATTGCTGGGAGTGCGGAGGTTGCTGATGAGTTAATCAAATGGTCTGCAGAAGAGCTAGAAACGATCTCAGTCCACTACTGTTCTGCCCACTTCAAAGATGCTGTACAGATGCGTAATCGTCTGGAACGCCGTCTTGAGAGAACTGCAAGGGATTTTGAAGAACGTGCAGACGATGAGCCTCTCTTGATACTTGGCGTGATTAGAGCACCTCACGGAGAAGAACTAGGCTCTGAAATCCTGAGTGAAATCAGAAACGTCCTCGAATCACAATTCGATGTTCCATCAGATCAGTTGAATATCGATTTGCCTAGGAAGAGAATCGAGATAGCTGGTTGGATACTTGCAGAGATTGTCGAAGATCTCAGGTCATCTGTGAAGAATGGCGATGCTCTAGAGATAGGTATTGCATATGAGTATCCATCATGGGACAGACTTCAGACGCTTTTCGACCCTCTATGATTGGTCAATCTTGAATCTCAAAATGGCAGCAACACCTCCAAGATTCTGGAGCTGGTCACCCGCTGGATGGTCTGTGGACACGATATGGAATTGACCGCGTGTCTTCTCGGTATTTCGAATTAGATTGTCCATCCACTGTCGCTGGTCATGGTCGCCTTCTCTTAGCCTCTTGTCTGTTATCAGGAGATGTTCTACTGCCCCATACTCGACTGCAGTCTTCACCTCTTTATCACCATAGGCTCCAAGGCCATCACCCTTTGCAATATGCTCTATAACTCCCTCAATTAGCTGTGTTTCAATCTCGAGTTTCAAACCCTCTATAGCTTTTGAAATCACTCCTCTGAAAAGAATCTCCTTTGCACCTGGAAATCCTATCGAGTTCAAGCTCTCAACAGATACCGGTGGTAGGTCCTTTATCTTCAATCCACGAAGGAACTCACTAAAGTGGTCTTTCACAAATCCTGGTCCTGCAATTATGATGATTGCTATCTTATTCTGCTCCAATTGGGAACGGATAGCAAGTCCTACATTTGAAAAGAAATCCCGCATAGTGGCATCGTACGCCTTTTGGTCTCCACGCTTTCTAGATATGCTTGTTCGCACGCGAACAGCCTCTCTAATTCCAAAATCTGCAACAAGGAATAGCTCAGCAACTCCGTCCTCTATTGTCACCAGCAAAGCTACCGGACTCTCGCCTCTCTTCTCTGCTTCCTTGATTCGTTCCAGCATGAAGCGGGGCCAGTGCTCCTTGATTATCGTCAGGGTGCTTCCTTCTTCCACATTGAACGTGTGGTGCGATCCTATGTTTACGAGATCTCCGGGCCCTTCCAGAATGATGCCCTTTAATCTCACGCGATTGGAGAACGCATGAAACATGACATCCTCAATCTTCAAAACCAGTGTCATAGGCTTGCGCACACTATCCTGTTTTCTGGCGTCATCATCCCCGACTTTGACCCTTCGAGTCGTTCTGGAAACAACGGTATCGCCAGGACCGACTAGATTATACAAATGCCAGAGATCGTCGAGGGTCTCTATCTTGAGGACGATTTTTCCCTCTTTCAGATTGCGCTTCAATACCTTCAAGGTGACACCATCAAAGGAACATCTGTTTCAGAAGAAATAGTCTCCGTAGTTACCTTGAGGAACATTGTCCTTCTGACCAGCCCCACAAGGATTATACGAATCCAAGCCCTTTGTCAATGATTCAGCTCTATCGATATGCAACGGCTTCACGTATTCTGCGGATTCTTGGACTGCCAGGTCTCCCGCCACCCGAATCAGCCCCCCAAGCTCGCGAAGTCTTAGCGTCAAAGCGCCACTCACTCCATCCAGCTCTTGTGCCTTGGATTCAGCTGCCTTCAATACTGAGAAAATCGCTTCTCTGTCTAGGTGAGGAATTCTTCCATCCTCTCTCACGGTCTGAGAAATGAATCTCACGATATCTCTCGTAGTTTCGGGCGTCTTTTCCATCCAGGAGTCAAGCATAATCTCGTAGCCATAACCTCTTATTCGCGATCTTAGAGGTGTCAATATCTTCTGCAGGTCTTCTACATTGCAGGCTCCAAACAAGACAAACCTGCAGGGCACATTGTCAACGCGGACGGCAGCCCCAGAGCTGTGAGGATTTCGCCCAGCAATTGGAAAAGTGCCATCTTGCATCGCCGTGAGCAAATGCTTTTGATACTGACCTAAGGCAGCAATCTCATCCAAGTATAGAATTCCCTCATGCGCCTCGTGAATTGCACCGGGAATCACTCTGAGATATGGCGCCGTTCCCAATGATTCCGCGCTTCCATATGGATCATGTTCAACATCACCAAGCAGCTCCACAGGACTAGCTCCACTAGCCCTCACGAAACGCTTGGAGGCATGTGAAACCAATACATGATTTGGGAACTCTCCTTGAGAGGTCTGGGGATTAGTTGAATCGTGCACATATAGAACCCTAATGGTGTCGCCTTGATCCCTTTCATATGTAGCAACCACCGAAACTCCTTTGATTACCTCATGCCGCACAACTGTTGTTAACGCAGGATTCCCCATCAACTCCAAAGTGCGAAAGAGTCCTGAGAAAGATGTACTGTCTGTTTCTCCTACAGTCCAGTCACACCGTTTTATCGCATCGCACTCCATACACATGCTCTGACTGGGCAGGGAAAGGCTTCCGCATCTTGAGCATCGATACCCCATCTTTACCGCTACTTCAAAAGGCACATTATCTGGTCTGATGTAGATTGAGTCTAACACAGTAGGTGGAACTCTTTCATCCTGAGTCTTGTCAATAGGCTCAATAACAACCTCAGGGCGATTGGGGCGAGACTGGTTGTGTCGCAGTGATATTTGTTCCTCAGGCTGAGGCAGGAGCGAGGCTGCAGCATTTGCGAGCATCGATTTTCCGACGCCAGGCACACCACAGAGCAACACATGTCTCCGTTGTTTCACTGCAGAACGCACGAGTACCACAGCTCGTTCTTGACCTATGATTCTCTCAAAGGGGTCGCTCGGCGTTGAAACTTCCTCAGTCGATTCGATATCCTCAAGTATGACCTTGTCTTCGTTGAGCCTCAAGTCTCTCCTGATACCGTTCTAGACGGAAATGATAACAGTGAGTATTACTATTCCTTCAGGTCATCAAATGTGGCTATCTGAAGACCGCGTGGGCGCTTATCAAGGTCTGCAACAGCAGCTCCAATAAGAAGCTTGATCTTCTTTGAAGAAGCCGAATCCGCAAGACGCTGGGTCACTACACCATCGAACACAATGGCATCAGCATCGTCTATGCTCTCAAGGGTCTTTGCAAGGTCCGCAACACTGCATTCGGCAACAATATTCTTCTCGGCATTGAAGACCACAGCCTTGAAGGTTTCCTTAATCTCGTCTATCTTGTCCAGATATACATCATCCACTTCAATCACAGGTCTACGTGGAGCCCTTTCTCGCCTCGGTCTTTCATACTCTTCGCTGGGTCGACGGTCTTCTCTTCTGGTCCTTGGTTCTCTTTTCGGCTTCTTGACTGGTGGCTTTTTCCTCTCTGAAGGCTTTTTGGCACTCACCAATGCCAGCGCCTGATCGGCTGGAATCCGTGTCTGAAGAGCTTTCTCAACCTCTGACCGAGAGAGTTCTTCCACCTCTTTTCCCTCCGGAGCACGTGCAATATAGTCAATCCTGGCGACTTGCATCAGTTCTCGAAGAATCAGGTCCCCTCCTCTGTCACCATCAAGGAATGCTATGACCTTCTTACCACGTTTCCTTGTCAGATCTGCGATGCTCTTTGGAATATGAGTTCCTTCCACGGCAACTGTGTTGTTAATCCTATATTTCATGAGATTGAGAATATCGGCTCTTCCCTCGACAATGATTATCTCTTTGCTCTTGGCTAGTTCTGGACCAGCCGGGAGATTGTCAGGTCCAAATTTGGCCACACCTCCCTTTCTTCCCTTTGTCACTGCAGTTGTAATTTCGGTAGCTCCAGGTGCAATTTCCTCCTCCCATCCCTTCAGAATGCTAATCGCTCTGCTGACAACCTTCCGCCGCTTTGCGCCTCGGATGTCTTCCACCTTCTCTAGGGTCACCTTAGCCGTGCAGGGTCCTACTCGATCCACGGTTTCCAGTGACGCTGCAAGTATAGCGGTTGCTGTCTTGTTGAGAGAAACTGGAATGACAATCTCACCGCGACTGTGTCCGCCTTGCGACTTGATGGCAATCTGGATTCTACCAATTCTTCCTGTTCGTTGTAGTTCCCGCAGATCTAGATCCTCGCCTAGAAGGCCTTCCGTCTGTCCGAATACTGCTCCCACAACATCTGGCTTGTCTACTACCCCATCGATGTCAATCTTTGCTCTTATGACATATTTTGCAGTACTTGAATCGAAATCTGTTCCCAATGATGATATCTCCTATGTCATACTGCCTCGCGCTTTTGCCCCTCATACTGAGATGCACTCCTTTCGCGCATCATCATGGTACAGGTACCTATCTTCAACCTCTTCATGTTCAACTAGGAATAGACCCACCGAGTCGGCTTTGTGTCGTGCCCTTCTTGTGCAATGATGATTGGATGATTCTGATGATTTTGTGATTGATAAACGTCTTATGACGCGCGCGACGGCGCCTCTCTTCAGGAGGTCAAGCCGTGGCTTGTGATATGATGATATGATGATCGTAAAGCACACCCGATTCCTTCAGGGTGTGGCTCCTTACATGGTTGGTCTGAACTGATGCGTATTTGAAGCTGTCGTTAGCACCACCAAGTTGACCTGTTTCTCCATATATGCCTGAAAATCGCGCCAATTGACAATCCTAATAACCATTGATTCCGAATGCTATACGTTCAGGAGAAATAACCCATTCACGAGGGCACACAGAGGCTTCGCCTATGAGGTGTTGCGCAAGGGATGGGTGACAGCCTGGGCAATGCCTGTCGAAAACCGTTTGGACGAGTCATAACGGACTCATATGATGAAACGCAGTTTCAGATGAACTATGGGTCACCCAGACTTCGTACATTGGCAGGCCGGTCGATGCCGATATGCCCAGCACGAGACAACTCGGTGGAGCCAGATGCATTTCTGATGCTGTGATGCTGGGAGTTAGTGGTATGGGATACAGGTGTCGACCACCATCTTATGGTCGGTGCGTGACGAGTTGGTCTGGAAACTAGGAAAACGGGAACTGGCAATCATACTCCTCGTGGTGGTTCTGATTGCCGCTCTAGTTCTAGGTCAAGAGATGTGGGCTATACCTGCCTCTCCTTGATTATGTAAGAATCTGGTTATTCAGAAGCTTAGCTCTATGGTTTCCCCAGGTTTCAGATTCTCTACTCTTACATCCTTCATAGTTTCATTGACCTGGCGTCTGAACTCCTCAGGATCTGCACTTATGACTGGAAATGTGTCATAGTGAATGGGAATAACAACCTTTGGCTTTACAAGCTCTACCGAAAGTACTGCCTGTGCCACATCTTGTGTGTAGTAGTTTCCTATGGGTGGAAAATACACATCCGGTTTGTAGAGTCTGTGCCATAGAGCCATATCGGAAAAGACACCTGTGTCACCAGGGTGATAGACTATACCACATGGAAGCTTGACAATGAATCCCGTTGGAGCACCTATCCCGCATGAATGAAACGCATGAACCAGAGTGACTCTGACGTCACCGATATCTACGCTACCACCAATGTTGAGGGTGTGCACGTTTTCAACCCCTGCACGTTGTGCCTGCAGTGCAAGCTCGTTGATTGCAACAAAGTATGCCCCGGTCTTCTTGCAGATCTCAATAGCTTCTGTATAACCATGATCTCCATGGTCATGCGTGACCATGACAATGTCTGCTCTCTCTACATCGTCTACTCTCAATGGTGATGTTGGCCCGTTCAACCACGGATCTATGAAGACCACTCTCTCTTCGCATTCAATCTTAAAGGATGCATGCCCAAGATATGTGACTTTCATATTTTTCTCTCCTAATGACAGTTCTCTGCATCCTATGTTAGCAAGGTGCATCTTAAATTAGTCACTTCTGCTCTCCGTGTGTCCTTCATTGTTACCTACTATGATGAAGCTCATGAATAGAACTCCTTAAGATTAGATTCTACAGCTCTCGTAAGTGACAATGACCTCTCCTCATCCTGATTTCGTAAAGGCCGGCCAGATCGCAGCAAGAGTCCTAAAGGAAATGAGCCCCCAGGTCAAGCCCGGAGTCAAGGTCTTGAGAATCTGCACCCTTGTAGAGAAGAAAATACTCGAGTACGGTGGAGGACTAGCCTTTCCGTGCAATGTTTCACTAAATGAGGAAGCCGCACACTACACTAGTCCCCATAATGATAGTAAGACGTTTCCAAAGAAGGGCTTGGTCAAACTAGATATTGGCGCTCATGTCAACGGTCACCTAGTGGATACAGCGGTCACTATTGATCTGGATGGATCCTATGAGAACTTCATTGCGGCGGCAAGTTCTGCACTGGACGCCGCTATAGAGGTGATTCAACCAGGAGTCCGTGTGGGAGAGGTTGGTGCTGCAATCGAACGAACTATCAAGAAGCACGGTCTGCGTCCCATTCATCAGCTCTCAGGTCATCAGCTCAAGCAGTGGAATCTCCACGCAGGAACGAATGTTCCGAATGTTGGAACACGCAGAGGTGCTAAGATGAATCTGGGTGAAACCTTTGCGGTAGAGCCATTCGCAACGGACGGCAATGGGACAGTGAAATCGTCACCAGAATCCTATATCTTTGCGAATGTGCTGACCAACAAGAAGAAACTGGATCGACTGACAAGTCAAGTTCGTAATGCAGCACGCAAAAGATTCGGTCCTCTTCCTTGGGCATCGAGATGGCTCAGCAACTCTCATGTCGATGTGACTGCAGCACTCCACACCCTTCTCAGAGCAGGCGCAATCAGAAGTTATCCTGTGCTCATCGAGGGCAAAGACGGTATGGTGTCCCAGTTTGAGCACAGCCTATTTGTTGGAGAAAAGGGAGCCATAGTTACGACTCTGCGTGACTGACTTTTCTAAAAGCGCGTATGAAGCGTCTTAAGAACCGACACGTCAAGCAAATTCGTGATCTGCCATGGCGATTGGTCCTCACCCTGACTATGTGAAGGTGGGGAAAAGAGCAGCCCGTGTGCTGGATGAGGTGAGTCAGGCTGCTGTGCCGAGGACTGAGGACGTTCCTACTATTCTGGCTCCTGCTCTCTGACAATATACACTCCTTGAATTGTCATGGTACTTTGACATTTCGGGCATTGAGTCTCCATGGGCTTTAGAATATAGTCACCCTTCTGGAAGTCTCTAATCTCCTTGAATGTACACTCCAGATTATCACATCTTATGTCTGTCACAGTTGGTGGCGGTGGTTTCTTCTCTCCAGCCGCGCTTCTTGAAGTGACCAATGTCAGTCCTACAGACATCAGTATGAGGCCAAGTATGTAGTAACCAAAGGACCAGACAGGGTCTGAAGACCCAAAGAACAGGATTACTATTCCAGATGCGGCAATGCCGATTCCCAGTATTTTGCTGACTAATCCCATATCTCAGTCACCTCAGAGTCCAATTCCAATAGTGTTTCCAATTCCCGCTAGGATGATCTTGTCACCGGGCTTTGTTCTCTTTAGAATCGACGTCTTAATCCTCTCTATGACCTCAGGCACAGAGTCAAGAATCTTCTTGTCCAACACACCGACGGCTGCAGCCTCATCCTCTTTAATAACAATGGCCTCGATGCCGATGTCATTCTCTGTTGCAGTCTGCTCCATGGCATACTTTTCAGGGCCGGGATCGCCTATTGCAGCGCCAGTTCCCTCTGAAACACGTCCAAGGTCCTCCCCCTCGAGTTTTAGAGCGGCATCGATTGTGATGATTCTGGCGATCTTTCCCTTATTGTCGTCGACTATCTTCTTGACGGCGAAGCCTGGTTTTCCTACTGTGCCACCAGGGCCAGTAGCCCTTATAGCATAGACTGTGCGTCCTTCGACCTCAATAGGATAATATCCAACCTCTTTGCTGATTTCGTGAACATATCTGTCAGGAGTTCCGCCATATTCGCGAGCGAACCGAGTGACTACCAACGGTCCAATGCCATCTCCGATAGGCTTACCATCCGCAAACGCATCAAGGGCATCGAAGTATGCCTTTGCCAGCCGCATGATGTCCGGGAGTTGCATGTGAATCTGCATGATCATTATTTGACTCCCAGTCTTCTTCCCAATCAGGTAGAAGTGTCGGACGATACGGAAGATCAGGTCTAGAACCTGAGTCACCTCAAGGGTATTCTCCAATGACTGATGCTCAGCTGTGCCACCTTCTGGTGCAAGCTCTGATACGAACTCTTGAAACCGGTCTCGACGTTCATCCAGGAGATGGTCCAACCGTTTCAGTATCCCAGCCGGGTCTAAATCCACAGGCATTATCGTGAAGTAGTCTAGCCAACGAGCAAGTTCCTTCTCGACCTCATCCTCGTTTCTACCGAACTTGTTGAACGTTTCAATTGCTTTCTGCATCGACTCTTTCTTCATTTGTTCAAGCTCAGCAAGGCTAGCCTCTATTTGCTTGAGCCACTGCCACATCTGTATTCTAGCTCCATAAAGACTCATCATGATGATGAACACGAGGAATACAATATTGATGAGCCCTGTATAATCGCCTTCTAGACCTGGTAACTGCATTTTGTTTCATCTCGAAAAACTCGAGTTCTCCTTTAACCATTACCTATTGGGCATATGATTGCGTGGGTTGTTCTCTCCGCGATATGGTTGGAATAAGGAGAATGTGGCAGCTTGCAGGCCTGTCACGCGCTCGCGCAGCGCACATCTCCTGCAACGACACCGGGCTTAATTTCCGAGATCGGAACGGGATCGGATGGTCCCCGGCGCCTATGGCCGCCATCAAGTTCCGTGGTCTGGTGTTTTGGGTTTTAAACATTGTCCTCTAGCATGGTTCCTCTACAGGTCCACAAGCTGCCACATTTTCTTTTCCACGCTTCTCACTGTTATGTGAATCCAATATGGCTGGCAAGGCTGTGTTTCAGAATTCTCTCAGCCTCTTCATGTTCAGTCAGGTCTGTAGCCACCAGTGGATGCGCCTCCATGTTGAAGACCTTCTCGACCACTGATGGCGCCAAGGCATTAGGCAGGTCCTGTTTATTGGCTATCACTGTCAGAGAAGCTGTTTCTGCACAGCTCATGATTTCAGACGCCAGCTTCTGGGACTCCAAGACATTCTTCAGAGTTGAGTCTGTCAACAACAGTATGACATCAACATTGACTAGACATGATTCCCAGACTTTGTTGACCTCGTCGTCGCCTCCGAGGTCCCAGAGATCAACAGTACAGTTTGAGATGTCCATTCCCTCAAGGCTCGTCGTGTTCATACCCATTGTGGGAATATAGACCTCAGGAGGTCTGTGTCCAAGCAGCAAGTGCATGGTAGTCGTCTTTCCTACTCCCCTAGTCCCTACTAGAGCGACCACGAGCTTGGACTCTAAGAATGGTGTCACAATCTCGGTGTATTTCTTGAACACCTTTGTGACTGACTGGTTTTCCAATTCACTCCTTACTGCTCGACCCGCCCTCCGCACTCTATCTATAATCATCTCGTCTGACTCTTTGCCGTCTGTGATGAGGACGACAAATAGGTCTTCAGTACACTCGTATGCATACCATCTGCTACTGTTGAGATTCCGCCGTAGCACAGCCCCCTTTCTGAGTTTGGGCTTTCGCTCAATAATCCACGGAGTCAGTTTTGATAGTATCTCCTTCTCACCATCGATTGGCCAAATTCTAGCCCACGCTTTCTTGATTTTCGGGGCAACCTTAAGCAAGATACTACCCAGGATCAATAGAATACCTTCCGTGCCATCCAGATTTCCCATTCAACATCAGGCAGTTACAGAGAGTATTTCTAACATTCTGTGACACATGGTATGAAACCATTCTTGGTGAATGTGTTCTCTGCATTTGAGAAGTTAGTTGCAGAACTTGACTAGTTCAATAGGTCCATCAATCACAAGACACCTGAAAAGCGGTTGCATTGTCAGCAATTGTGGTGAATGAGAAGGTCTAATGGAGCCTGATTGACGAAAGGTTATTAACTCGTTCCAGCATCCTGCGCCTTGATTCGGGGCGGTGGCCTAGTCCGGCATGGCGACGGGCTCCAGATCTAGATGCATTTCGCGTCTGAATAGCAGGGTCAAAACGCTGACCGTCGTCGTAGAAGACACTCGTCGATCGTGGGTTCAAATCCCACTCGCCCCACCACTTTCAGTTCTGCACCGTGCTGCTGAGTGTACAATAAGCAAGATGGATTGGTCCCAGAGCATGAACAAAAAGGGGAGCGTCTTGAGAGGAGTGGCAGGGATTGACGAGGCAGGCCGAGGGCCAATGATAGGGCCCCTGGTTGTTGCTGGGGTCTTAGTTCACGAAACTGAATTACCTAGGCTTGCAGCCAGTGGAGTGAGAGACTCCAAGACGCTCTCTCCAAAACGGAGGGCCACCTTGGCTGAACTGATTGCTGGGATTGTCGATAAGACCGAGATAAGAGTCATATCAGCGGCTGAGATAGACGGTCTTAGAGGCAGGGGCGTTTCTCTCAACGAGATTGAGGTTCAGCAGTTTGTTTCGGTCCTCTCAAAACTGAGCCCAAAGACTGCTTATCTTGATGCAGCAGACGTCAAAGCAGACAGATTCGGGGATGTCATTGGAGACCGGAGTGGGTTAACACTTCTTGGCTGCAAGATTATATCTGAACATAAGGCGGACTCAAAGTTTCCAATCGTGTCTGCTGCATCGATTATTGCCAAAGAAGAACGAGAGCGCATTGTTGCCAGTCTACATCAAGAATATGGAAACTTTGGCTCTGGCTATCCCTCAGATCCCAATTCTGTAGACTTCATCCGCAAACTCATTGAAGATGGAGACGAACTCCCGTCAATCGTAAGAAAGAGTTGGGAATCTGTCAGAAGACTTCAGGAAGATGCAGAAACAACGCAACAGTCACTAGACATCTAGCGGTCATTCAGACCTTTCGTTGATTATCTTCTTCAGCTCATGAGGCTCGTCGATATCTTCAAGTTCTAACTGCCTGATAACGGGCAAATCTGAAACGGCCTGTTCGGTTTTGCCCTCCTCCACAATGATCACCGCATCTGATTCTGTGACCTCAGATACACTCTTGAGAATCTCCACTCGCTTTTTCAGAGTCTTGCTCTTGATTGAGCCAACGCCAGTCATCAGAGGCGGCCCCTCCTCTTTTGCGATCACATGGAATGGAGCTCTATCAGTCCACAACACGCTCATTTCCAGTTTCTCGAAGAAGTCCTTCACTCGTTGGACTAGGTCAAGGTTTTCTATCGATGCAGCAGTCTGAGGCTGTTCATGAGGGACTATCACGGAGCCTAGCAGATCCACAGGAATAATCAGGTCGGTTTTCAGTTCCCTCTCAAGTTTCTCTGCTGCCTCAACGCTGACTGCCATCTCATTCTTCTCATAGGCCAGGACCGCCCTAGCAGAAACCTGAATGCAATCAGCCAGTTCCTCTTGAGTCATGTTGAGCGAGAGCCTGACTTCCTTCAGTTTCTCACCATCTATGGATACGAATCGCCCTCCGCGCTGGATAAACTGCCGAGGCTGTTCTTCTTCAACAATCATCCTTTCAAAACTATGAGGCGCAATGGTTGGAACGCCATATCTCTTGTAAATTATGCCATCGTCAAGAGCCCCTCTTCGGGTGGTCTTGCCCACAATTAGTGGAATGGCATCGAAGAACTGAGCTACGAGCTGCAATACAATGGCATCGTCCTTCTTGAATGCATCAATATTAGCGAGGGTCTTGATCAAAATGATCTTGTCACCCCTGCGGGCAACCATGTCAAAACAGCTTGGTCTGACATCACAAGGCGATGATATATCGAACCCAGCCTTCACTAGATGTGATGTGACTTCCTGCATTAGCTGGGTTCGGGCTCTCGTCATTACTTGGACCTAAGGTCTCATCTGCCTTTTAGGGTTTTTAGCCATTGCTGATTGTGAAAAATGATAGACTACCGAGGTCCTCCCTCGTCATTCTCCGTAGAGGTAACAAAGCCAATGCATGATGTAGATGGCAATTTTCGTCTTATTGCCTGCACTTGGGGTCGCATTAGTCTTTCAATGGGTTTCCATTTCTGAAAATCCTTCCATTCTAGGTCAACATATCCTAGCATGTGATGGACCATGAAGAGTTCTGCTTTGCCTCCTGCGATAGTGTAGATCCCAGCACCATAATCCATTCGTCGTAGAATCACTAACGGAAGTCTGATTTCATCGTGGAATTTTGAGGGTACCAGCTTCAAGAGCTCAGTTATCTCATCCATCTTGAGGATGGACTTCTCCCCATTTCTGGTCATATAGTGCGGGTCTTCTGTTTTGGCCAATTCGCTCAGAGTGAATCTATTGGCAGGCATGTGGTCATTTATGGAATCAATCTCATGCTGAACAATCTTGTCTATAGATGGAGTCACGTTTGCCCCTCCGTGACACGGCAGACCAAGAACCTGTGGTCTTTCTCCAAGGGTTCTAGGTTCACATTCTCAATCACCTCAAGACCTTGGGAGTCCAATACAGATATCTCGCTGCTATAGATCTCATCAATTGGTGCGGTCGAGTCTATGCTTCTTGCTTTGAGAGCAATCAACCCCCATGCACCGAATCCGCAAAAGACCCTGATGTTATTGCCGAGAATACCGGCCTGATTCGGCTGTGCAATGTCTTGATAGACTACGTTGATAGGACCAGCTATCAAAGGGGCATACTTCATTGGGTGTCTTGCATCCTCAATGATTGGTACGATGTTATTACGCGATTCAGCAAGTTGGAGGAGTCCTCGAGCGGCACGTGTTGAGAACTCCACAGCATACACGATTCCTTGATCGCCCACAATGTCTGAACAGTGACTCACGGTGGTCCCTGATGCAGCACCAAGATACAGGACTCTGGACCCTGGTTGGATTGGCATCTCCGTGACGCCCTTTTGGATTGCTGCGGCCAGCTTAGACCTTCGAGGATTCCATAAACGGAAGTCGCCTTCTCCCTCAATGGTCAGGACCTTTTCGCCATAGACGCTCTGTCCGGCGACAATGCTCTGTGTGGCAAGAGATGACTTGGATTTGTCAACGATTTGGAAGACGCCTGGGAACCTGTGCCTCTTTATTTCCGTCATTTCTTCGCACCTCGTTTTCTCTTATTCCTAGTACGGCCTCTCCCCCGCTTTGCTGGCTTCTTGGTGGCCTTCTTTGCAGGTTTTGGCGGTGGTTCCTCTGCATTCTGCCTCTGAATCTCGCTAACTCTCTCCAGGAATTTCTTCTTGAGGTCTGCTCCTATGTTTCTCTTGGAATAAGCATCGATACGTGCGGCAATGGCTATCTTTCCTGCCAGCGCTCTAGCGATTTTTCCTCTTTGCCAATAGGGGGCACTATGAATTTCCGGGACTTGATAGATGATTCCATGCTTCGGTGGGTCTGTTCCAGTCTTCAGACTCCTGAACAATGCCTTTTCCGCCCCGTAAATCTGGACTGTGCTGGATGGTTTCTGTGCCAGGTCCTTCAACGATCCCGCGAGGCTGATTAGGCGAGCCCCTACCATCGGACCAACGAGAGTAGTTATGTTGGGCGCAACGGAATCCATCATCTGACCAACATACTCCTCAATCTCCCGTCTCTTCGCATAGAGGGTTTGAATGGTATTTGCGAAGCTTTGCACGATAGACAAATCATCCGTTTCGAAAGACGCTCCTAGGTCTTTGGGCACTGCCTTCATGATACTCTCAATCTGTTGGCTGGAGCATCCTGCTTCTGATAGGCATTCAGAATCGATGCCTGAGCGGCCTCTACATATGCTCACTACATTTGCAAACACTTCATGGTCTTCTACGAATTCGTTCAATGAAGGATGATGAAGCGAATACCATTCTCTCAGCCTCATCGCTAGAATGTTGATGGATCTGTCAACCTCACTGATTGCATCTATTGCATGTTTCACAAGAAGGTCCTTCTCTTCACTAGCAGCGGTGATTGTTGCGCGAGCGATATGAACAGCCACCTCTCGTCTAAATGAAGCAATATCTTCCTTTCCTGTCACAAAATCGGATTTCAATAGGTATGAGTCTTGAGCATCTCGGAAGGTCTTGAACACAGCTGATGTTTCGTTTACACTTACGGGAACCTGCGTCAAACCAGACAATGCCCGACTCATCATCCTATTCTCAACGACAACTGTATCGACGCCAAGATTCGCAAATCCCTTTGCCATGTGCTCTAGGATTTCTGTGGGCTGTCCTTCTCCAAGGATTGCGAGCTCGGAAGACATCTTTTCCACATCGGGGTACACGATCTGTTCTGAGATGACCCTCCCTCTTTCGTCAAGCAAGAAGAGGCCAAAGCTGTTGAGGACTAGATGAGCTTCCAATCTGTTCTACCCCGAGCTTGATTCACTGCTTATGAGTCGGATAAGTTTAGTGTTAGACGATGTTTGTCAGCTGCCATCTACCTTATTACGAGTTAGTCACCAAACTGCCTCCCAGGTGCTCTCTTGAAGATACAAGGATATTGGCTTGCTTCAGGAATTCTGGGAGTCACCAGTTCTACTCTACGTCGCGTTCATGAGTCGGGAGCAGATGCTGTTGTGACAAAATCAATTGGTCATGTGCCTAGGAAAGGCCATCCTGGACCAATCCTTGCTACTTCTCATGGAGGATTGATCAATGCAGTGGGTCTTACGAATCCTGGCATTGGCTCTTTTGTAGACGAGATGGCGGAACTCAAGGAGAGTGGCGTCCCAGTTGTCCTCAGCATCTTTGGGAACTCGCCGCAAGAGTTGGCTGATGTGGCATCCAAAGGTGCAGAGATGAAGCCAGAGGCGATTGAGCTGAATCTGTCCTGCCCTCATGCCGAGATTGCACAGATTGCTCATGATCCCGATCTCACATACCAATTTGTGAAGGCTGCAAAGGAAGTAGTCGATTGCCCGATATTCGCAAAAATCACTCCCAATGCATCTGATTTTGTCGCAGTGGGAATGGCGGCAGAACGGGCCGAGGTCGATGCCATCGTGGCAATCAACACTGTTCGAGCAATGAAGATTGACATTCATCAAAAGCGTCCTGTTCTGGGCAACAGAGTCGGTGGTCTATCCGGTCCTCCCATATTTCCAATTGCTGTAAGGTGTGTATACGATCTTCACAATGCGCTCTCAATTCCCATCATAGGTGTGGGCGGTGTGACCACATGGCAGGATGCTGTGGAGATGCATCTTGCCGGTGCCAGCGCGATTCAAATTGGAACGGCAATGATAGATGGAATTGATGTGTTTAGACACATCAAGGAGGGTATTCAGAATTACCTCCGGGACGAGGGATTCTCAGAGGTGTCAGAAATAGTGGGTCTAGCTG
The DNA here is from genome assembly GCA_048939765.1 of Promethearchaeota archaeon. Lineage (GTDB taxonomy): Archaea > Asgardarchaeota > Thorarchaeia > Thorarchaeales > Thorarchaeaceae > SMTZ1-83. The sequence goes on along the minus strand of JBHLPF010000007.1, from coordinate 62,539 downwards.
GGAGGTAGGTCTCTTGGATCTTGATAGACTAATGGGCCAGCCAACATCTGTCAGAGTCACTGAAGTGATAGAGGAGAGCGATACCACTCGGACAATCAATTTTCGCTATCCAATTAGTGGCACCCAATTCCGTTCAGGCCAATTCATGATGGTCTGGGTCCCAGGTGTTGATGAGATTCCAATGAGTGTGTCGCACTGGGATCCTCCCGATGTAGGAGTGACGGTGGCACCTATCGGTGAAGCCACTAACGCCTTGGCTTCACAAAAAGCTGGACAGATGATTGGGATTCGAGGACCATTTGGCACTTGTTTCAGTACAGATGCAAAGAATGCACTTGTTGTTGGTGGTGGGATTGGGATGGCTCCACTAAGACCATTGACATATGAGCTACTGAGCAAGGATGTACAGGTGACACTGCTTATTGCCGCCCGTACACAAGGAGAGCTAGTCTATCTGGAAGAGTTTGATACTCTCAGGGCCGCGAATCTTCGACTCGAAACGTCCACCGATGACGGTTCAATGGGCTACAAGGGGCTCGCACCCCAAGCCGCCAAAGAGATTCTAGCTACCGTGACTCCGGATACAATCTACACGTGTGGCCCTGAACTAATGATGCTGGGGTTATATGAGATTGCCAAAACACACCGAATTTCCTTTCAAGCCTCACTAGAGCGTTTCATGAAGTGTGGATGCGGAATCTGTGGGACTTGTGCCCTTGATCCGACAGGTGATCTCGTATGCCTTGAAGGACCAGTCTTTGATGGTGACCAACTCTCAAACATCACTGAGTTTGGAAAATACCATCGAGATTCGATGGGCCTGAAGAAACAGTGCTGAATCTACCTAGTCTTGGCCTGTCCGACCAACTTCCCTTTAACAAATCGCTTCGTGAAGTTCCTCTTATTGCGGACTCGAGGAATAGGTGTGTGACGTTCACGCCCATGGACCTTTGGAGTTGACTCTCGGACCTTTCCAGCCTTTGTCAATGAACCATGTGAACCAGGCATTCTGTTTACCTCTCCGGTTGTATATCTGGAAAACTTGTTGTTGTTTTAAGGATTACCTTGTGGAAGGGTTTCTGCAACGAGTTTTGGCAGACCGCATCCTTTAACCGGACGCTGGAGTCTAGCCTCTTAGAATGCCTCTCCCAGATTACTATGCACTGTATAGAGAGATTATCGAATCCCTTCTTAGCTCAGAAACGGCTCTTGATCGGCGTGAGATAAATCAAATCAAGAGCAGGATCTGTGGACTGCATAAGGCGTCCCGAGTCCCATCAAACGCAGACGTGTTGCAAGCGGCAATTCCTGAAGAGCTAGAAATACTTCAGCCTCTGATGCAGAAACGACCTGTTCGTACAGTTTCCGGAGTCGCTGTTGTTGCTGTCATGACAGAACCTCATAAGTGTCCTCATGGTGCGTGCGCATATTGTCCTGGTGGGCCTGATGCAGGAGTTCCCCAGAGCTATACAGGTCATGAACCTGCCACAATGAGAGGGCTGCAAAATGACTTTGATTCATTCAGGCAGGTAGAGAGCAGGCTAAATCAGTTGGATACGATCGGTCATTCGGTCCAAAAGGTGGAACTAATAGTCATGGGTGGCGACTGGTGTTCGAAGGAGCCTGACTACAGGGAGTCTTTTGTCAAGGGCTGTTTCGATGCAATGAATAGGACAGTCGGAGGGAGTTTGAATGAGTCACAGAAGACGAACGAAACAGCTAAGGTCCGCAACGTAGGTCTCACATTCGAAACTCGACCGGATTGGGTGATTCCTGAAAGCATCGATAGCATGCTGGAAATGGGTGCTACCCGTGTGGAAATCGGTGTTCAGACGCTCTCGGATGAGGTCCTAGAACGGGTACAGAGAGGTCATCTGCTTGAACAGACCATCCAAGCGACAAAGATGCTCAGGGATAGCGGACTGAAAGTGTGCTATCATATGATGCCTGGTCTACCTGGAAATACTTCAGACTCTGACCTTGAAGACTTTGAAGCATTATTCACTGATTCTAGGTTTCAACCAGATATGCTGAAGATCTATCCTACGCTTGTGGTGAAGAATACAAAGCTGTTCGAGTGGTGGGAACAGGGAATATACAGTCCCTATTCTGATGATCAAGTCGTGGAACTCGTCTCTAATGCAGTCAGCAAAATGCCCGAGTATGTTCGTATCCAGAGGATGCAGAGGGACATCCCACTCCATCAGATAGAGGCTGGTTTCAGCAAAGGAAACCTACGAGAGCTGGTGCATCATCGAATGAGTGAGAAAGGTCTGAGAAACCCAACGATTCGATACAGAGAGATTGGTCACTTTCAGATGCGGACCGGACAAAAGGTGAGTTTTGAAGGTATTGAGCTGGTGCGTCGTGACTATGAGGCTGCAGATGGCCTAGAAATCTTTCTTTCCTTCGAGAAGCAAAGTCAAGATATCATCTTTGGATTCCTCAGACTCCGCATGCCCAGTGACCAGGCTCACCGCCCCGAGATTAATCATAGCCCCTGCGCCATTATTAGAGAGCTCAGAGTGTATGGTCCTGTTGTAGAGATTGGTGAGAGGAACCCGGATGCGTGGCAGCATTTGGGTCTTGGAGACCGCATGCTCAAAGAGGCAGAGCGAATCACACTCGAGGATTTCCAAGTCAACAGGCTGATTGTGAACAGCGGAATTGGAGTCAAGGAATATTATCGCGCCCTTGATTTCAACGATACAGGACCCTATCTCGAGAAGAAGATTTAGAACACGTGTTCCAAGAACTCGTCAAGCACTCGATTGAACTCGGTGGGATTCTCTAGATTGGAGGCATGTCCAGCATCCGGAATAACGACCTTCCTTGAGCCCTCAATCAGCTCTATCATCTTGTCTGCATGCGGAAAGACTGCCTTTCGTTCATTCTCACCCAGTACCACAAGCGTTGGCACTTTGATGCTGGCAAGGTCAAGCAGCTTAAACCCATAGATGGCATCCATCAGTTTGAGAAACTCTGTCTGATCCATTCGAAGTTGTTCCTGAATCAGATACTCTCTCACATCATCCTTCATGTCGAAATACTTGAATGACCATCTCGCATAGTCTTCTGGAGTCTTTCTGCGAATATACCATTTGACCAGGCTCACTGGGAACATCCATTTCTGAAGCTTGTCTGAGAGGGTCAGAGCTGAGGCCACTGCAGTGTCCGCCAGTACAAGTCCCGCAAGACCGGACTGATGCCTTACAGCGTACTGCTGGGCTATCATCCCTCCAAGAGAGAGCCCACAGACAACGGGTCTTTCTAACTCGAGTGCGGTTATCAGCCCATTCAGATCATCTGCGAAGAGCTCACAGCTATATTTCCTGTCAGACCCACTTGACTTCCCGTGTCCCCTTATATCGTATGTCACGACTTCGAAGCGGTCGGACAGGTGCTTAACCTGAGGGCGCCAGTTGTCGTGAGAACCAGCTGCGCCGTGAACAAACACGATTGCTTCTCCCTCGCCGGCTATTTCATAGTAGGTTTCAATGTCATGTATCAGGACCCTGGGCATGAGCTGTTGGAGGGCGTCCTGTGAGATAAATCCTCTTTCATGCTCCATTCGAAAGAAGAGTTAAAACTCAGAAGTCCTTCTGGGGAAGCCATGAAAGAAGTTTGGCTGGTCGATTATGTGCGTACCCCATTCTCACGATCGCGTCCCAATAAGCCAGAAACTGACGCCTTTGGTGAGATTAGGGGAGATGAGCTCCTATCACGGTTGCTGATGAAATTCTTTGATGGTTCATTGGCGAACAAAGGAATTGAGAAGAAGGACATCGATGAGATCACCATTGGTGTGGCCGCCGGAGTCCTTGAGAACTGGACCTATGGGGGCAAGATTCCAGCCTTCCTGTCAGGATTTCCACATGATGTTCCATCTATCTTTGTCGACCGTCAGTGTGGGTCTGCAGGCTCTGGAATGCATATTGGTATCATGGAGATTATGACCGGGTACAGCAAAACCGTGCTATCAACGGGATTTGAGCATATGACCCGAGTGAGGGGGAAGGGAGTCGAACCTAACCTGTCTTTTGCTGACGAGGCTTCAGAGTTCTACCGACCCGGCCTGGACCCCGCGACAGTGTTCAACATGTTACAGACAGCCCAGAAGCTGTACGAGGAAGAGGTTCCCACCTTTACCAAGGAGGACATGGACAAATTCGGTGTGAGAAGTCACAATCTAACAGTCAAGAATCAGGAGAGTGGATGGTTCAAGGGGGAGATTATCCCTATTGAGGGACATACACCTGGCAATGTTGACGAACCCATGTTGGTGGACAGGGATCTGAGTGCACGACCCTCAACACTTGAGAAGGTTTCAACTCTCCCAAGAGTATCAATCCCCTTCTTCCTTGAGAAGAATGGTGGAAAAGAGGGCTATATCAAGCGAGAAGGGACTGAAGAGGGAGTGATTACACCGGGCAATGCCTCGCCTCTCAATGCAGGTGCTACTGCCGCGGTCATAATGGAGGCAAAGGAGGCTGAAAAGCGAGGTGCGGAGCCAATGGCAAGGATTGTTTCCATGGGATGGGCTGGAGTCGATCCAACTGTGATGGGTCGTGGACCTGTACCTGCCACCAAAAAGGCCCTCAAGCATGCAGGATTAAGCGTCGAGGACATTGACTACTGGGAAATCAATGAGGCTTTCTGCATTGTTGCACTCAACTGCATGGATAAACTGAACATTCCGGAGGAGAAGGTGAATGTAATGGGTGGTTCCACTGCGATTGGACATCCTCTAGGTTCAACCATGATCAGGTTGACCGGCACTCTGGCAAGAATTCTCAAAGAGAATAACGCGAAATATGGAGTTGCCAATGCCTGTGTTGGTGGCGGACAGGGCGTTGCCACTGTTATTGAGAATCTAAACGCCTAATGTGGCACGGGTTGAATGATAGTCATGAATCTATTTCAGATTCTAGCAATCTGCGGAATGCTGAGTCCAATCATCTATACTCTAATGTGGATCATTGGAGGAATTATCCAGCCTGATTACAGTCACGTTCGAGATGATGTCAGCTCACTCATGGCAGTTGATGCTCCTAACAAGAAGCTGTTTGACAAGTTCATCATTACATCTAGCACCCTTCTTTTCGTCTTCTACCTTGGTCTTCATTGGGGAGTGAATAATGGAGTAGGCTCAATAATTGGGCCTATCTTATTCATAATCAGTGGGCTCCTTGGAGTGCTTGTCGCTCTATTCTTCCCTCTTGATGCTGGTGGTGAGATTGTTACTGTCCGTGGAAAGCTGCACCTCACCCTGATTGCAATCTCAGGAATATTGGCGACTGCAGGAATGGTGGCAATGTGGTTCCGATTAGAATCGGTATTCGAATGGAGTGCTTTTGCGACATTTTCGCTGATTACGGCAATAGTTTCACTGATTCTTGTCATTATCTCGTCATTTACAGCCACAAGTAGCTATTTCGGTCTGATCGAGAGGTTTATGGTCAGTTCCTATCAGGTCTACTACTTTGTCTTGGCCATAATGGTATTTTTGACCAATTAATGACAAGGATTGCTGCTACCTTACTCAGACTAGGCGAGATTCCCAAGCCATAGGAAACTACTGTGTTATCTACCGTGAGTAGTCTTGTACAGCACGAGGTCTGTCATGGGTCCTTAGACGAACCATTTCGCTTTCTAACTCAGCATCTTCCCAAGTGCCTGCCTGAGTGATCATATTACTCCGCACCCAAAGAACAAGTTCTGCTTCATCCTGAATTCTTCCAACCAGGGTAATCTCCGCGGGAAGCACCAAAACCACTAGTCCGGGTAATATTGTAAGAGGCAGAAGCAGCAAGAATGCTAGCGCAACGCAAACTGCACAACGCATCGACCTCAAAAAGATGAAGCGTTTCAGGAGCGGCTTTGGTACCACGGCATATCCTATGTGCTCAGGTACGGCCTTCGTCCGCTGAAACCTATTCATAGCAATACCACCACGCAATATTCTTCCAATGGATGAATTGATTATATAGCTCTTTGTTCAACGCAATGAGTCGTATTCAGCTACACATAGCACCTTGGGAGTCTTATTTTATGAAGAGATGGCACCGAGGGTGAGAGAGGAATCTAGGAAAGCAATAGCCTAACACTCACAAGACTCTGCAAAAGCGCCTTGGTTTCTATCGAGGCTTGAATTCTCCTCCCCACTCAACCATGTCTCTAACTGTGGTTTCTAGGTTCCACCGTGGTTTATACCCCAACTCTTGGCGCACCTTTGAGTCATCAACTACATAGTCGCTGCCCATGTACTTCACGCGAAAAGCTGTCAGGAAGGGGCTTTCCTTACGGTGAAAGGCTCGAAACAAACCTGATGTGACCTTTCCGACAGCAAGTGCAGCTTTGTAGGGCATACTCCGGAAGTCCTTTGGTACTCCAAGTTCGTCAGCCAGAGCCTCTATGAAGACCCGCATCTCAACAATGAAGGATGTGACATTGTATGCATTTCCATGGGCTTTTCCAAAGTTCTCTGCAGCCAAGATTAGGCACCGTGCAACATCTTCGCCATGCACAATGCTCTGACGATTCTTCCCACCATCCAAGTGCACATATGTTCCAGATCTCACTGCCTCGATAAGTATCGGACCTAGGTACATATCGCCATGGCCCACTACCGTTGGTGGTCTAACTGCCGTAGCCCTGATTCCGTAGTCCTGTGAATACTTCCATACCAATTCCTCTGCTGCAAGCTTTGACTGCTGGTACGACTCGTATGGCCTTCTCGGAGAGTCCTCTGTCATCGGCTTTCCAGGAAACCCATAGAGGGCGGTCGATGAGGTATAGATGAATTGTGGAACGTCCTTTCTTCGGGCCACCTCTAAGGCGTTGCGAGTCCCTTCAACATTGACAGGCCAGTTTCTAGCCTTCCCGCCCCATTCTGACATCCGGGCCGCATTATGGAAGAACCATTCTGTGTGATCCGATATTCCGCTCGCCATGCTATCAATATCCGTGATATCTCCCACAGCTTTAGAAACCGGTAGATTCTCAATCAATTCCATGTTCGACGTCTTGCGTACTAACACATTAACGTGATCGCCTCTTTCAGTCAGTAGACGGACAATGTGGCTCCCAATGAATCCGGTGCCCCCTGTGACAAAACACTCAACCATCCAAACACCGACTATTCTCTGCATCTCTGCAAAATCAAGCTTTCGAGAGTTAAATGGCGCCGAGGGTGAGATTTGAATGCCTTATACTACTGGTCCTTCATTCTCGGAAACCTTAAGGCACCCCTTAAGGTTCTTTGAACTGAATTGGATTATCTAAGTTGAGGACCATGGATTTTTGGACTGGGATAATTGCTTGTTTTGATGAAGCATCAACTAACAAGTTGAAAGAATTACAGAAAATCCTGAATGATTCTCCAGATTTGCATGGTCAAACATATGTGCGAGTGCCACCCCACATTACATTACTTGAACATGAAGAATTAAGAAAACAAGAATACTATGATGCATTGGAATCTGCAATTTCTAATTCTAACTCCTTTTCACTGGAATTTACCGGTCTGACTACGTTTCCTGCCAGCCATGTTTTCTATCTTAATCCACAATATTCAAGCAATCTTCAATCATTACGAAAACTCTGCTTGGAAACATTAGAAGACCAAGGAGTAGATTTGGATCGAAAACCAGATAGTATGTGGAGTCCACATGTGACCCTTCTATTAGACCTCCCAACTCAGGAAATAGCTAAGGCAGTGGAGATTTCCCAAGATTACCTTGATTTACAGATTACGAATCCTTTCATAGTACAGATAGCCCATATCGAATTATTCTCTTATCCTCCCTATAAAGCTGAAAAGAAGTTCTTTTTACACAAAACATCTGAATGCTAAGCATATATCAATCTAAAATAAAGGAAAGACTTTGTGAATTTTGAAATAAGCCCTCATAGAGATTAACCTAAACAGACATAGAAGAAATGGCGCCGAGGATGAGATTTGTTCCAATCCACATTTTGTGGAATTGCTTGAACTCATGCTTCCGAAGAAACTGGTTTTCAAGACCAGCGCCGTAATCCGGGCTTGGCTACCTCGGCTCAGCATTGCAACCGTTGGAAACGCCTTTTAAGCTTCTTGTAGAGGTGAGCGCTGGAGAAGAATGACAGGCGAGCGCGGTTTCAAGTATCATGATCACACAGCTGACATCACAGTAGAGTGCTGGGCTCCAACTCTGGAAGAGGCATTTGAGGAGGCGGCACTTGGAGCATTAGAGGTGATATTGGATACATCGACAGTTCAGCCTGTCGAATCCATTGATGTAACGGTGCACGGGATTGATATTGAGGAGCTTCTGGTGGAATGGATTGGTCATCTCATAGCACTCATCGACATCAACTCTCAGTTCTATTCCAAGTTCCAGGTTCAAAAGATTTCCAGAGATACTGAGGGCTTTGCTCTAAATGGTCGAATATGGGGTGAGGATATCGATCTTGAGCGTCAAGATACACGGACAGAAGTGAAGGCCATGACATATGCAGATATGAGTATTGAACAGGGAGCGGATCGTACCACGCTCAGATTCACATTGGACCTCTAGAGGGATGCAGTATTGGGTCTTCAAGTCGCAATTCCTGACACATCGCTGGTAGACTGTTCTGACTTGCGTCAGAAGACGGTGAAATCTGGCATCCTTGCCAGAGCGATGGCGGTCTTTCGTGTGGAACGCGTGATTGTATATGAAACCGGAAACCTGCGTTCAAAGGCAAAGAGAGACTCCGACCTATTGGTGAGGCTACTCGAGTTCATGGATACTCCTCAATATCTTCGTAGACGTATTTTCCCCAAGACACCTTCCTTGAAGTTCGCAGGTCTTCTGCCTCCGCTGAGAACTCGCAGTCACCCGCTAGACTCAGAACCCTCAGAATTGTCAATAGGAATGACTAGGTGGGGAGTCCAAGTTCGTTTCGGCAAAGTGGACATAGGTATTGGTGAGCTTATTGACCACTCTGAAGCACTGAGTGAAAGGTCGCCCACACTCCTTCGCATCATCGAAACCACGCCCAGAATACGCATTGAGCCCATCAATCGGTCTGAAATTGAGAGATACTGGGGGTTCGAGGTAGAGAGAATCACTAGTCTTACAGATAGACTGAGCAACTCGGCTCATATGACTCGAATCATCTTCTCGAGAAACGCACCGTCTTACGATCGACTTGAGAACGAGATTGCATCCACCGTGGCAAACACTAGATCAATCCTTGCAGTCTTTGGCGGTCCGATGCACGGTGTCGCCGAACTCCTTTCGAATGAAAAGGATGCAATCAAAAAGAACTCCGACTTCTGGGTGAACACTATCTTGGGACAAGGTACTGAAACGGTGCGTTTGGAGGAGGCAATCATAGCGAGTCTTGCACTGATTAACAAATCAGTGGGAACTATTGTAGCCCTTCCTGGTTTTCATGACTAGTGTCCATACCCGTGGTTTTTATAGAAACAAGATTATTGGAACAAGCCAGTCCAATAGATCGAAGAGGTGATAATGCATGACCACAGAGAGAGTTGGGCGCCTGAGAGAACAGAGTATCAGGACAAGCCCATATATCTCTACAGAAAGGGCCGAGTTAGTCACTGATTTCTATCAGAGTGGTGGCACTGACAACCTCTCTTATCCTATGGCACGGGCCAAGGCCTTTCGATATATCCTTCTCAACAAAGAAATCTACATAGGCGAAGACGAGCTCATTGTTGGAGAGCGCGGTCCAAGTCCAAGAGCGACTCCAACGTATCCAGAGCTCTGTTGTCATACTATATCCGACTTGGAGATCTGCAATAACCGTGTCAGATCTCGCTTCATAGTCAGTGATGACGCAAAGGAGGTCTACCGCGAGGACGTTATCCCATTCTGGCGCGGGCGTACTATGCGCGAACGCGTGTTTGCAGCAATGTCCGAGGAGTGGATGAAGGCATTCGAAGCGGGCGTCTACACAGAGTTCATGGAACAACGCGCCCCTGGTCATGCAATCCTCGATGACAAGATATACCAAAGGGGGGTCAATGACTTCATTCAGGACATCGATGAGCAATTGGACAAGATTGACTTCTACAATGACAAAGAAGCCTATGCCAAGGAACAAGAGCTCACGGCAATTCGTATCGTCGCAGAAGCCATAATCGAGTTCGCACAACGTCATGCTGACAAAGCCAAGGAGCTAGCAGAATCAGAGAGCATTCCTGAGAGAAAGAAAGAGCTCGAGAAGATAGCAGAAGTATGTAGCCATGTTCCTGCGAATGCGCCTCGAAACTTCTGGGAGGCGTTACAGGCATACTGGTTTGTGCATCTTGGCGTAATCATCGAGCTGAATGTGTGGGATTCATTCAATCCCGGGCGGCTTGACATCAACCTATTTCCTTTCTACAAGAACGATCTTGATAATGGACTTATGACCAGGGATTTTGCGAAAGAACTACTGCAGTGTTTCTGGGTTAAATTTCACAATCAGCCTGCACCACCTAAAGTGGAAATCACAGAGGAACAGAGTGGCACCTACCAAGACTTCACTCTCATCAACACAGGCGGTCTTACGATAGATGGCAACGACGCTGTGAATGACCTTTCATATCTCTTGCTTGAGGTCTGTGAAGAGATGCAGCTTATCATGCCAAGCGTGTGCATCCAAATCAGTAAGGAGAATCCTGAGGAATTTCTACTGAGAGCTGTTGATGTGGTGAGCACAGGACTTGGTCAGCCTTCCATGTTCAACACCGACGTCATAATCAAAGAATTCCTGCGGATGGGCAAATCTGTTGAAGACGCACGAATGGGTGGGCCTAGTGGATGCGTCACGATAGGCGCATTCGGAAAAGAGAGCGTCATCCTCACAGGATACTTGAATTGGCCAAAGATTTTAGAGATCACACTGAATAATGGAATCGACCCCGCATCCGGAACATTGGTGGGACTCGAGACCGGAAATCCTGAGGCTTTTGGTTCTTATGATGAGATGTTTGAAGCATTCAAGAAGCAGTTGAGGTACTTTGTAGACCTAAAGATCAAAGGCAACAACATCATCGAACGACTGTATGCGCAATATATGCCATCCCCATTCATGTCACTTCTGATGGACGACTGCATAGCACAGGCCAGGGACTATCACGATGGAGGCTCAAGATACAACTCCACCTACATTCAAGGAGTGGGGATGGGCACATTGACCGACTCTCTCTCAGCCATGAAATATCATGTCTATGACAAGAAAGCGCTACCAATGACAGACCTGCTTAAGGCAATGAACGACAACTTCGAGGGCCATGAAACCATCCGTCAGATGCTTGTTAACAAAAGCCCTGCATATGGCAACGATGATGACTATGCTGACAGCATTGCGCAGTCAATCTTCAATGGGTATTTCGATATGCTAGATGGTCGGCCTAACACTAGAGGCGGAGAATATCGTGTAAACCTTCTCCCGACGACTGTTCATATCTACTTCGGGCAGGTCACTGGAGCCACTCCCAATGGGCGCAAATCTGGCCGGCCACTCTCTGATGGTGTTTCACCCTCTCACGGTGCTGATACCAACGGACCAACAGCGGTGATCAAATCAGTCGCAAAGATTGATCATTCACGAACAGGCGGAACTCTCCTGAATCAGAAGCTTATGCCTGACATCGTAGCTGATGAAGAAGGCAGGTCTAATCTGGCCCATCTAGTTAGGGCTTACTTCAAGCTAGGAGGTCACCATATACAGTTCAATGTGATCAAGAGGGACACACTACTTGAGGCTCAGCAGAATCCAGAGAAATATCGTGACCTCATCGTGAGAGTCGCAGGCTATAGTGACTATTTCGTCAATCTTGGCAAGCCCCTCCAAGACGAGATTATATCCAGGACTGAGCAGACGCGGTTTTGAGGATTTGAGTCAGAGGGGAAACTTAAAAAGCGGACCACCAGATGGCGCGGCCGGTAGTACGAATAGCTCAGTTGTTAGACCATACTACTACTGAACAATTCGCAATTGAGATGACTGGGCTGCAAAACTACAGGTGAACACATAATGGCACATAGAAAGAAACATGCGCCTAGAAGAGGAAGTCTCGCTTATCTTCCTCGAGGAAGGGCATCAAAATTCTTGCCCAGAATTAAGAACTGGCCAGAGCATGATGGTTCCGATGCAAGGCTGCTTGGTTTCGTTGGATTCAAAGCCGGAATGTCTCATGCAGTGATGACAGTCCAAAATCCGAACAGTCCGTTTAAGGGGCAGGAGAGAGTCATCCCTATCACGATTGTCGACACTCCTCCAATCAGGCCTTTCTCTATCCGTGGATACAAAGCTACAGCGTATGGTCGGAAACTTATTGCGGAAGTCTTGGCAGAGAATCTCTCTGAGAATCTGCGAAAAGCAATGCCCTTGCCAAAGAAGTACAAACATAAGGCAAAGATGAAGGAGTTCGAATCACAGCTTGATACATTTGATGAGATTCGCGTACTAGTTCATACCCAACCACGGCTTGCTGGAGTATCAAAGAAGAAACCCGATATCTCAGAATACAAGGTGGGGGCTTCCACCGTTCAGGAAGCATTTGAGTATGCAAAGGGCGTGTTGGGCAATGATGTACGTGTCGCTGACATCCTTCGAGAAGGTACTCTGGTTGACACAATCGCTGTTACAAAGGGACATGGGTTCCAAGGTCCAGTGCGTCGTTGGGGAATCAGGATTCTTCAGCACAAATCGCGTAAGACCAAGCGTGGTGTTGGTTGTATAGGTCCATGGTCTCCTACGAATATTCGTTACAGTGTTCCACGTCCTGGACAGACTGGATTTCATACACGTACCAGTTTCAACAATGAAGTACTGAAGATGGGCGAGCGTGGTGAGGAAATCACCCCTTCAGGCGGTTTTGTAAACTATGGCGTGATACGAGGTGACTACGTCATCCTCTGGGGCTCAGTTCCAGGTCCTGTCAAGAGACCAGTCCGACTCAGAATAGCAATTCGGCCCAAGAGGTCGCATCTTGGTCAAGTGACTCAGGTGAACTACATCAGTACTACATCCAAGCAATGATTGGAGGTTGAAAGGAAATGGCTAGCGTAAAGACATATTCGTTGAAAGGAAAGGCTGGTCCTTCGATCAAGCTACCTGTTCAGTTCGAAACTGCCTATCGCCCCGACATCATCAAGCGAGCTGTGCTTGCGGTCCAGTCAAAGAGGCGTCAACCTCATGGTGTGGATGAGTTTGCTGGAAAACGAAATACAGCGGAGAGCTGGCAGACAGGTCACGGAAGATCAAGGATGCCTCGTATAAAAGGCAGTGGAACTGCAGCTGCAAATAAGGCAGGTTTCGCTCCTGGGACCGTTGGAGGCAGAGTTGCCCATCCACCCGAGGCCCGGAAAATCATCATCGAGAGGATCAATAAGAAGGAGAACCGTCTTGCCATTCGTTCTGCTATTGCAGCCACAGCCAGCAAGAAGATTGTGGAACAGAGAGGCCACAAGACTGGCTCAGTGCCCTCAGTGCCCCTAATAGTCAGTGAGAAGCTCGAAGCATTGCAGACTACCAAGGAGGTCCGTGATGTAGTCACAGCACTAGGGCTTGAAGACGATCTGATGCGGGCCATCAATGGTCGTGGTGTCAGGGCTGGCAAGGGGAAGATGCGCGGCAGAAAGATGAAGACCCCGAAGTCCTTCTTGATTGTAGTAGGACAGGACAAAGGAATCGTCAAGGCTGCCCGGAATCTCCCAGGTGTAGACATCGCTGAAGTTCATGGACTGAACGCAGACCTGTTGGCACCAGGGACACATCCAGGCCGGCTTGTGCTATGGACAACATCCGCCATAGAGCGGCTTGAGAAGGAGTCGCTGTTTCTGTGAGGTGAGATGAGATGGATCCGAATCAAGTCATTATTCGACCAGTGGTCACAGAAGCAAGCCTAGAGGCTGTTGACAGTCATAACAAGCTCACCTTCTATGTTGACCGGAGAGCCAACAAGACTACCATTCGATGGGCTGTGGAATCCCTCTACGATGTGGTAGTGGATAGCGTCAACACGTTGATACTGCCTGATGGAAAGAAGAAGGCATTCGTGCGTCTGGCACCTGAATACAGTGCCGCAGAGGTTGCAACTAACCTCGGGATATTCTAAGGAGGTTATGATATGGGTAAACGGGTACTCGTGCAACGAAAGGGAAGAGGCACAACTCAGTGGAGGAGTCCAAGTCATAAGAAGATTGCACCAGCTAGGCACCCCAAGTGGGCGCCAGAGAAGACCTACGTCGGTAAAGTCATAGACCTACAACATGAGGCTGGTCGGGGTGCTCCTTTGGCACAAGTCAAGTATGAGGGAGAATCTAGGGTTCACTATATGATAGCTCCTGAGGGTGTTCAGGTAGGTCAGATTGTTGAGTGTGGCGAGGATGCAGCATTGCAAAACGGCAACACTATGATGCTTCAACACATTCCAGAAGGCACACCCGTCTACAATATCGAGGGCAATCCTGGAGACGGTGGCAAATATGTCCGTTCCTCTGGACTGACTGCAACAATCGTATCGATTGACAAGTCTAAGGCTATGGTACGCCTGCCGAGCGGCAAGCAGAAGGCGTTTAGTCCAAGATGCAGAGCAACCATTGGAATAGTGGCCGGCGGGGGAAGGACAGAGAGACCGTTCCTCAAGGCTGGTGCTGTCTGGCATCATGTTCGAGGCAAAGCTCGTAAGTGGCCGGTGACGCGTGGTGCTGCCATGAATGCAGCTAGCCACCCACACGGTGGTGGTTCGCATCAGTCCCCTGGTAGGCCCACGACCGTGAGCAGACATGCTCCTCCTGGCCGCAAGGTGGGAAACATTGCAGCCAGACGTACAGGCCGCAAGAAGTAGAACTGAGAGGAGGCTAGACCTCTTCTCCAACCTTTCTTTTTAGTCCTCCAACGCTCCGGGAATCTAACACCAGAGTAATATCCACATTCATATCTCGAGATTAGACTCTCTTTATAGAGGTCTAGTAATGCGTCTCATCGCTGTGCACCTCCCCGAGAGGATAATCGAAGACATTCAACGATTGGTGAATCGTGGGCTCTATCCCAATCGCTCTGAAGCCATAAGAATCGCAATTAGGGATCTACTCAAGCGTGAGCTTTGGGAGCGCAGCATGAAGAGTAGTGTTAGCGCTGGCGAGGTCGTAGGGCAATGAAATCACTGATCGATTCAGCTAGAGAACACAGTCGCGTTGAAAGGAGCGGTTTTCCTCAACGTGACATGGGTCAGGCACGGATTGTAGTGGTTGGTTGTGGTGGTGCAGGAAATAATACAGTGAAGCGGCTGATGACGATCGGAGTCCAAGGCGCCGAGTGCGTTGCCATCAACACAGACCGCCAGCACCTTGCTGTGACCACAGCTCATCGAAAGCTCTTGATAGGTGAGCGAATCACACGTGGTCTTGGTGCCGGAGGATATCCCCACGTGGGTCAGGCTGCTGCCGAGGAATCTACACATCAGCTTACTGAGCTTCTACGTGATGCGGACCTTGTGTTCATTGCTGCAGGGATGGGTGGTGGCACAGGAACCGGAAGTGCACCTGTAATTGCTGAGATTGCCAAGAAGAATGATGCCATTGTTGTCGGGGTCATCACAATGCCATTCAGCTTGGAACGGACCCGCATTGATAAAGCAACAGCTGGTCTTGCGCGTCTCCAAGAGAATGTTGACACAGCGGTGGTGATTGACAATCAGAAACTCATGGAGCTAGTGCCTGACCTGCCGCTTGAGGAAGCATTTGGAGTCGCTGACGAGGTCCTTGCAAATATGGTGAAAGGAATCACCGAGACCATCACAATGCCCAGTCTAATCAATCTCGACTATGCAGACGTCCGTTCAATAATCTGTAACGGTGGCGTAGCACTTGTTGGCCTTGGAGAAGCCACTGGGTCAGACAGAGCGAATGAGGCGATACGAAACTCTCTGAATAGTCCCCTTCTCGAAGTAGAGTGGACTGGAGCGACTGGGGCTCTGATACATATTACTGGCGGTCCAGATATGTCCCTGGCTGAGGCAAACAAGGTTGGAGAGCTAGTATCAGAGAAGATGAGCACGGATGCGAATGTAATCTGGGGGGCACGAGTCGACCCCCGCCTGAGTGGAGTACTACGAGTCATGTTGATTCTTACTGGCGTAAAAAGCCCACAGTTACTACCACGGTCAAAGGAGGAATCCACTGCATCAAAGTTGCTTGGAAAAGCGCGTCTTTCAGAACTCGGTATACTGGCATCGCATGTGAGCGCCACTGCTACAAAATCAGCTTCCCAGAAAGCACGAGACTTCGGAAAGGTGCCACCCATCACAGGACGCCCTTCATGGGAGGATCGACTAAAGCCTCTTGAAAGGAAACTGATGCAGCGCAAGCCGCCTGAGGAAACTCAAAAGGACCTGAAAGAACTTGGTCTACGAAGAATCCTATGAAGGAATGTGAATAGTCCAGAGTCGCAGCAGAGAACCTAGTTTGGACTAGTATGGACTGATAAGCTCTTCAGCATGTCATGTATTCACATATTGTAAACTAGTCTAGTCCATGTTCCTTGAACCATTCATCAGCAATCTGTGCCACACGCTCATAGAGTGGACCCGTTCCATCGACGCCTTCAGGGGTAATCCTGATCTTGTTCATGACGAGGATCAATGGTTGCTCAGCGAAGTACTGCACACCACCGGGTGGGAATGCTTTCTCAAGCTCCTTCACAAGGCCCTCAAGACTGACCTCTCTCTCTGCAACTGAGAATGAAACAATGCTGGTGCCATAGAGGAATATTCTGGGAATTGGACCCTTCTTTGACTCAACATCTGAAAGAACTATACTCAGAGTATTCTGATCAATGCCTCTCAGAGTACCGATATATGTGTCACCAGTATTGATGACAACTTCTACTGTCGCACCGATAACCGAGGCCAGCTCGCGGTTAAAGGCACGCATTGCTGCGACATCTGACATTCTAATATCACCTTAGAGTGTAATCTCTGCGAAACAAGGCGTCTTGCCATGTCGTTTTAAGCGTGATGCTTTGACAGAATACAAAGTGCTTCCCTAGAGAATGTGTTATTAGTCTCTGACTCCGACATCCGACTTGGTGAGAAACTTGACCGTCACCAATAAGCACTTCGCCCGACAATTCCTACGTGAAGAGTGCCTGCCTGACCCATTCTGCCCTGGATGCGGGAATATGGAAACAGGCTCAGCGTTCCTTAAGGCAGTCAAGGACCTAGGCCATGAAGACCTTAGCAAGTTCGCCTTTGTTTCAGGCATTGGTTGTGGCGCTTGGATTGTTTCTCCGCATTTCCGCGCGGACACTCTGCATACAACTCATGGCCGTGCTATCGCATTTGCAACTGGTCTGAAGCTGGCGATACCTGAGCAAGAGGTCGTTGTGATAAGCGGTGACGGCGACCTGGCTGCAATTGGCGGGAACCATCTTATTCATGCTGCTCGTCGCAACATGGACCTGACCGTCATTTGCTCAAACAATTGGATATATGGAATGACTGGTGGGCAGGTTGGACCTACAACTTTCACTGGTGACCGAACAAGTACAACACCATATGGTAACCCAGAGCGCCCGTTCGACATTGCTCGATTGGTAGCTGCGGCGGGAGCCAACTACGTTGCAAGATGGACCACTGCTCATCCGTTTCAGGCAGCAAGAGCAATGAAAACAGCCCTAGAACGGAAGGGTTTCACATTTGTAGAAATGCTTAGCCAATGTCCTACTGCGTATGGTCGGAGGACGAAGGCTGGTGGGCCTGTCGAGATGCTGAAATGGATGAAAGAATTGCCAGTTCGGAAGAAGGATGACCCAATAGAGTATCGCACCCCCAAACACAACACAATAGATCTTGGTGTATTTGCCGACCGAACTGAACCATCCTTTCTAGAGTCTCTGAGGCAGATTACCAGTCAGTGAGATGAGATGCGGTGAGGAAAGAGTTCCGTATTGCTGGCACTGGTGGTATGGGTGTTGTGCTTGCTGGAGTCATTCTGGGGCATGCTGCGGTCGTTCATGCTGGTCTTGAATCCGTTCAGACGCAGAGCTATGGCTCAGAGGCTAGGGGAACAGCAGCAAAGAGCGAAGTAATCATCAGTGATGAGCAAATACGCTATCCAAAGGTTCGCCAGGCAGACTACAGTGTTCTGATGTCACAGAAGGCCTTTGAGCTGTACCTCTCAGGAGCCAAGAAAGGAGGAGTCCTGCTGATAGATCCGGACCTAGTCAATCCCAAAGAGGCCGGAGATGACTTTGAGATAGTCAGCATTCCCGCCATGAAGACGGCTGACAATATGGGGTTGCGTCTTGTTTCAAATATGGTCATGCTAGGTGCTCTAGTGAAAAAATCCGAAATCTTTCCTGTCAAGGCTCTTGAAAACTCACTGAAGGATCACATAGAATCAAAAGCACAACGACTTGATATCGAAGCGATCAGGGCTGGAGCGGGATTTGTTTAACCCCCGTGTACCAGTGGTAATATCACAATCTTGTCGCCATCTTCTAGCACAGTGGCAAGACCGCCCATAAGGCCTACATCAGCCTCGTTTCTTAGAATCAGTGCTTCACGGTCCATTTTTTCGGTATCTACCCAGACCCTTTCCACTGCTTCTTCCGAGCTTAAGAGGCTCTTGAGAGTCCTTTCGAGACTGGCCCCTTCTTCTATCTCTACATTAAAGACAAGCATGCCCCTCTTGGATGCAAGAGGACCTCGAAATCGTATCTCGACTCTCATTCCAATCGGGGCTTCAGATTTCCTTCAACAGATAAAGGACACGGAAACGGTCATCAAATCTTATTCATTTGCTCTCAGTCCAGTCCACCAGTCTGTGATCCGATGCCAGTGCTTCTGTACGTCCTCGATGCGGTACTTGTATGCCGCGAATGTTAGCACAATGAAAGTGAGCAGGAACATACCTATTGTCAGACCCAGTAGAATCGGTGACCCGTAGAAATAGTCCGGACCCTGTACAAGCGGGTCTGAACCTACCTTGAAGTTTTCGTTGATGAAATTCATGAATGTGTGTGCTGTTATGGTCCCAACTAGAGTGCGACGACTCGAGAAGTTCTCATAGTAATAGCCATAGAATAATGCGAAAATCGTAGAGAATACCACAAGCGAGATCGCCTGTCCAACAGAGAACCCGCTGTCGAGTCCATTCACTATTGGCCAAGTCACATGCCATACGCCAAACAGCAGTCCGGAAAGAGAAATTGCACCAAAGGTCGATGTCTTCCCTCTGAAAGAGTTCTGCAGAAGGCCTCTGAAAAGGACCTCTTCTAGGAATCCATTTGTGAGGAAGAAGAGGAACAAGTACCATAGAATATCCACATTGAGAATCACGAAGGAAACATTGTAGGTCGGATCCATTACCCCATAGATGATCTTGGGAAACACATTCAACATGAGGTGCCATGCCGCAAAGATGCCAATTCCCAGCACAATTTGGGTTCTGAAATAGGGTCCCTTTGCCAGACCTAGAACAGAACTGAACTCTGTCCTTCTGTATTTCCAAAACACTCCAGCAGTAATTAGCAATGGGAACAGCTTGGAGGGCATGATGTTTATCCAGGTGTCCCCCAAGCCGAGGACAAAGATGTCTACGATTCGCCAGACTACCGCTACAAGGAAAAGCAGCCCAGCAAGGGGCAAAAGCCCGATCTTTGAGAGAGGGTGCTCAGAAGTCTGTTCCTTGCCTTGTGTCTCCTGAGCAATTTCAGTAATTGTCATTTGAGATACCTCTAGTGTTGTATCGCTACCAGTTGAGTGTCCTATCATTGGAATTTAAAGACCGAAAAATGGGAAAGAGATTCCTCGAAATCTGGAGGAACCTCCACAGCAGCACTGAATGCTAGTACATTGCTGTTGCTACTTCAATAGAATCAGCAGAAGGTTGTTGCCGTTTGTACCATGGGTTCACCATAGCAACTGTATAGGTAATGACACTTATCGCCGTAATCATGTCTGCGACAAAGCCTATCCCCATGGCCATCATAGCGACTTTTCCACCCTGACTAATGAGGGAAAGAATGGTTGCAAACACCATGAGGTCGCTTCGAACTTCTTTCAATCGACCAGTTTTCCAAGTTATGGTGAACATAACAAGCCAGCCTACCATAAGTACCAACAAAAAGGGAATTACGAGCGTCATGATTTGCTCTCGGCTTGTGCCAAGAAATGTAGCAGCAATCCAATACATAGCAGATGCTGCGGTGATCTTGTTGTGATGCCTTCTCCACCTAGGGGCCAGAATGCTCAGCAGCACGACCACCATAGGTATCACCATCACCAATACTACAAAGGCACGTATACGAAACATCTCAACAGAATCTCCGATTACGCCCAGCAAAGGCAAGGCCTGAAGCACTTGGCTTACTGCTGAGCTGATGAAGATTATACTGAACATCAATGGAAGGTCAGTATAGAGCCTATTCTCTTGTCTTCTCCACAGAAAATAGAGGTAAGTGGATAAGCAGAAAGATAGGAAAGCAGTCGTTAGACTAGAGATTACTGTTGGATCCAGAATAGTCTGCAAAGTTATCGGAACTCCTTGATATGGACAAACTTCCATGCGGACGTTGATTATTAAGGCACCCAGAATTCTCTCAGCTGGCATACTCGTTCATTCTTGCATCAAATCTGCTCCCTACTATCTGTTTGCTGCTGCATGTGAAATGTGTACCCGGTACTACATTCCAAATGATTGTTTCAGAACCTCTGCATTCACGTACCCTGCTTTGTAGGTCTTGCCCTTGACAATGTCATTAAGGGTGATTTCTGCAGGGCTGAAGAGAAGCGGATCGACCTTATAGAAGTCAAACTCGAAACTCTTGAACAGCTTGAAGAAGGGCTGACCGTATTGTTCAGATGCTGAAGACGGTGCCTTCTCTATCAGGTCTGCAAGGGCATCCTCCTCATCTGGCCTGATGAAGTAGAACGTACGCCCAGCATATAGAATGCAGTCATTTGTGACCCCCATCGCCTTATTGTCGTTCTTGGCTACTGGCCCTATAGGTGCAACACCATGTCCGGCTCGAATCTTGGCTGGGTCGAACTTCAACTCGTGCAGCTTGTGTACGCCCACTTCTACAACCCTGGCTGAAATCTGCACCGAACCAGCAACACAAGCGGTCGGTGTCATTACACAATAGAGGTCTGATGATGAGATTCCACATTTCTCAGCAATGAAATTGGTTGCAAACTCAGGAGGTGGAGTTCGTGTTTCAATCACAATCACACCGACCTTGGCCTCGTCCTTGTAGTCAAGCTCCTTGTAGAGCTTCTTCTCGACTACCGCAAGCGCTCTGGCTGGACCTGAACCCATTGCGAAATACTTCCCCTCGTCACCTTTGACATCAACAGCCCATCCTGCAAATTGGGATCCCATGGTCGCAATCCTAGGATGATCGGTACTGACCACCACTGCAGGAAATGTCATGTCGCCAACGTGCTGGTGGGCAATCCTAACGGTTCCAAGGCCTCCGAGACAGATTTCCCCGACGAGTCTTCCAGCCTCAATTCCCCCGGACACATCAATACCCGCGTCAATCAGGGTAGCTCCATTACCCTGCTCAGTCACAGTACAATTGAGTTCGTCCTTTCTATCCATCATCTCCTTGACAATCTCTAGTGCCTTCTCGTTAACGCTTGGATCTTTCATACTCCTCTCTCCTCAGAGTAAGTGTTGATTTGCTGTTTCACGCAGATAGATCTCCTGTTTCGGATCGCCCTCTGCAAAGTCGCCCATGAACTTCGCCCATTTTTCAGCAAGGTCCAGGTCTTCACTGATGAAGTCTGGTCTGCGCGACTTCAGGTATTTCAAGTAGTAGTTCGTGAACTCTCTCTCAGAACTGCCACTGAACTTGTAGGTGGGCAGTAGCGAATCCACCTTTCCTAGGCAGAATATCATACCCTTCGTGGCCTCAACACCAAGACGGTCTGCGATATTCCCTACAACTATGATTGTTCCCCCTTTCATTCTGACTCCTGCAAGTGTGTCTACATCGCCTTTCACTGCGATGAAGCCCTTTCTCATATGGGCGCCCATCTCGCGTCCCACATTACCTGCGACATAGACCCTGCCTCCTTTCATCCCATCTGGACTACCACGATAGCCGGCACAGAGGTAATCACCAGCATCTCCTTCTATCTGGATGTTTCCACCCTCCATCTCTGCAGCGGCCCATGAGCCCACGGAGCCCTTGACGTGTATTCTGCCTGCTATCATCTCAGCACCTAGATACATGCCAACATCTCCTTCCACGGTGATTCTTCCCCCATTCATACCCTTGCCTATCATCTTGACATCTTTCAAATTGCCACTCACAACAATCTCAGTCTCGTCGGCAGTGGCACCTGCATCTCCAGAGATATCAAAGAAGGTCGCAAGTTCAAAGGTCTGATTTCCCTGAAGAACTGGAAGCTTTCCTATCTCTGCAGCGCTCTTCCCTGCAAAATGGGTCGGAGTTATGGTGTCAGCTTCTAGAGGGATGTCCGGTTCCTTGGTCAACTTCAGATGCACAGTCATGAGTCAGACCATCCTAATGACGATGTTCGAATCCTTTCCTCCTCTTAAAACCTCTGAACGGCCGACTTGCCTAAATAGGTAAGAAAGAAATAGCACAAGTGTTGCCCGTACTCACACCAAATACAGTGGTGCGCGAGATGGAGATCAACGGTGTACCAATCGAGGACACATTTGCAGAAGCATTCAGTATGCATATGAACAGGACCATCATTACTGCCTATGATCAAGAGTGGGCCTATACGACTGCCTTGGAGGCAACAGGGTTTGGCACTTCAGTGATTATGGCTCCCGCAGAGGCAGGAATTGAGTACTTGCTTGGACCCGATGAAACTCCAGACGGTCGACCCGGCGTCAGAGTGATATTTGCAGTTGGTTCGAAGAAGAAACTCGAGCCGCAATTGCTAGCCAGACTAGGTCAGTGCGTTCTCACAAGCCCAACAGCGAGCGCCTTTGATGACACCCCTAATCCCAAGGACCTCTATGAGATAGGGAAGAAGGTATCATTGTTTGGAGATGGCTATCAGACCAAGAAGGGTCCAATCGATGGAAGAGTTCTATGGCTGATTCCAAGGATGAGCGGGACCTGTGTCATGCAGAATCTCTTCGGCCGTGTGAAGGGAGTTGCTGGCGGCAATATTATCTACACCTGCAAAGATGTAAAGAGCGGCATGGACAGTGGTAAAGCTGCAGTCAAGGCTATAGAGAAGGTTGAGGGTGCCTACACGCCATTCCCTGGAGGGCTGGTAGGCTCAGGATCCAAACCATCATCGCGATACAAGGTTCTTTTTGCGTCGACAAACGAGAAATTCTGTCCAACGTTGCGTGCATTAGTACCTGATACCATGATGCCAAAGGGCAGTGAGTTCGCGCAGGAGATAGTGATCAACG
This sequence comes from Promethearchaeota archaeon, assembly GCA_048939765.1. Taxonomy (GTDB): domain Archaea; phylum Asgardarchaeota; class Thorarchaeia; order Thorarchaeales; family Thorarchaeaceae; genus SMTZ1-83. The sequence goes on along the minus strand of JBHLPF010000007.1, from coordinate 39,140 downwards.
GCCTGACTAAAGAAGCAGTTGCCAAAGCCACTAAGGTCGCTATCGAAGAGGTCTGCAAATATCCTGGCATCACAAAGATGACTGCAGGCAATTATGGTGGAAAACTGGGAGAGCATCAGATTCACCTTCATGAGCTGTTCAAATAGAGATTCCTCTGAAACACCTATTTGTTCTCCCTGCTCCACGTCGAAAGCTTTATGTCCAATCTCAGTGCGGACTGCGAAATGACATCGCTCTGTGAGCCCTGTCATAACGGATGCCTCAGTAGCTCAGACTGGTTAGATCGCCTCCTTGGTAAGGAGGAGGCCGAGGGTTCAAATCCCTCCTGGGGCTCCACTTCTTCTAATCGTCATCGTTATTGAACTCTGCCACCAGGTACGAGAGGTCATCGCACGATGCCCGGAGGCGGTCGTCTCCTCTGATATCTCTTAGGGCGATGACCACAAGATAGCCCCCAATAAAGAGGAGTATGACTATACCTACAACAAGCCCCGCTATGACAGGCAGAAATTCGTTGATCGAGTAGTAGTTTGATGTGGCAATCAGAATTGTCAATAGCGACATTGGTATTGTCAATATACCGATTCCCGTTCGCAATTCAGCTAAGTGGGTTCTCTTCTCCGCGTCTATCGTGCGAATGAATGCTAAGGCTGTTCTCAAGTTGCTTTGCTGTGTTTCTTCATCAAGCTCATGCCTATTTGTTGTCAAAGCGGTCCCTTCATTGGTCTTCGAGCAGAGGGTCTTTGGGTTTCGATTTTCTAGTCTGTTTTCGCCGTCTAGCAAACAGACGGGTGGCCTCTTCTGGACCCACCAACTCTGATACTCTCCTAAAAGCCTCAGGATCGTCCTCCCTGTCCAGCCACCTTTCAACCTCCTTCGCAATTGAAGGCGCAAGGTCCTTTGCAAGTTTCTTCTTGCGACCTTTTCTATCTAGGTCGAAATCGTCAGGACCAAGTAGACTCATCTTACTCGCTATCGATTACCGCGGAGTTATTTATGACCTTATTCATTACTGAAACGTAAAATTCCCGTCCAAATGTCGGACTTCATCAAGACTTCAATGTGGCTGAAGTAAGAACAGAAAAGAGGGGGTTATAGTCTGACACACACGAGGAATCCCGAGTGCGAGGGAAGAATCCCAAACTCATCCCATGGTGGAAGAAGACTACTGTGTATCAGGTCTATCCACGTAGTTTCAAAGACAGTACAGGTAATGGGGTTGGCGACATCCCTGGGATAATCTCAAAGTTGGACTATTTGCAGGATCTGGGAATTGAAACCATTTGGTTTTCGCCTTTCTTTACGAGTCCTCAAGCAGACCACGGGTATGATGTGAGCGACTACCGAGATATCGCACCAGAGTATGGCACAATGGCGGACTGTAACATGCTCATCCAGGAGATCCACAATCGGGCTATGCATGTCGTATTTGATATGGTCCTCAATCATACAAGTGACCAGCACCCATGGTTCCTAGAATCGCGCTCAAGCCGAGAGAATCCAAAGCGTGACTGGTATATATGGCGTGATGGCAAAATGCCAGACGGCAAGAAGCCTCCGAATAACTGGAAATCTATGGTAGGAGGTTCAGGATGGCATTATGATGAACTGACCGAGCAATGGTATTGGGCGCAGTTCTTACCCTTTCAACCAGACCTCAATTATCGTAATCCTGACATCAAGAGAGAGATGAATGATACGATGCGATTCTGGTTAGACAAGGGAGTGGATGGATTTCGCCTCGATATCATCAATACAATCTACGAGGATGAGCAGCTCAGGGACAATCCATTTGCGTTCTCTCTCTTCCCCTCTGATGAAGACGCAAGGGGCATGTTCCAGAACAACATCCATACAATCAACCACCCTGAGAACTATGCCTTCGTGAAGGAATTGAGGCGCATCATGGATGAATATTCCAACCCCGAGCGATTCCTAGTTGGAGAGATTACATCTTCTCTTGAAGTCTTGAAGAGATATTCCGGTGAGATTGTGGATGCTAAAACAGATGGCCTTCACCTGACTTTCCAGTTCCAATCACTCAATGTCAAACCATATGCAGAAGCTCTTCGACACTTGATTGAAGAATATGAGCGATTCCTCCCAGAACCATACATGCCAACATGGGTATTCTCCAATCATGACCAGGCACGTAGAATCAGCAAACTTGGTAATGATTTTGCACTTGCAAAGCTCAACGTCATGATACAACTGACCGTACGAGGCGTTCCTTTCATCTACTATGGTGAAGAGATTGGGATGCCGAGCTACAAAATCCCACTCAAGAGAGGACAGGATCCCATCGCCAAGAAATTCAGTGGGATTCCTCAGATTCTGGTCAATCTTTTGACAAGAAGTGGAAGAATCACTCTCAACCGAGATGAATGCAGAACCCCAATGCAATGGAACGCCTCACCAAATGCAGGCTTCTGTCCAGACGACTCTGACCCATGGTTATCGATAGCACCGGGTTTTGAAGAAATCAATGTAGAGATTGAAGAGTCAGATAGTGATTCGTTGCTTCATTTCTATAGGGACTTGTTACATCTTCGCAGAAACACGCCAGCACTTCATTCAGGCTCACTGAATCTGATTGAATTGCGAACCAATCGAAGGAATGTTCTCGCCTTTGAGCGAGAATTCGACAAACAGTCAGTGCAAGTCTGGTTGAATATGTCTAAGAAGAGCATCTCAGTTGAGAAACCGCATACGCAGCCCAAAGTACTATTCTCCGTACTGAGGGACTCAAATCCAATTGAAGATGACATCATTCGATTAGAACCGCTTCAGGGAATCATCCTAGAGTTGTAGATTTCAAAGATAGGCTCCGCTATTCTTATAACCGTAAGTAAGGACACTCCGTCTACCAACAGGGTCGGTGGTCTAGCTTGGCTATGATTCCTGGTTTGGGACTTGGTGACCATCAGGTCTGCAAGCAGGTCTCCAGGGGATCAGGAGTTCGAATCTCCTCCGGCCCACCATCTCTGGAAGGCCTGATTCGGTCTTCTCCTAGATTGGCATCTCAAGAGTGACTTCGGCAATAGTCGAAATCCTTATCACTGAACTATGAGAGGCTCAGCTATGTCAATGCAGTCGTCTGTCAGGGAGAGACTTGCACGACGTATTGCCGGCGAGATAGCATTGTCTGATTACCCAGGGAAGACCATGCGTGTCTGGAGAGAACGCTTTCGACTCCCTCAAATCGAGCTTGCTGACTTCATTGGCATTAGTCCGAGTGTTATCAGTGACTATGAGTCAGGACGGAGGAAATCACCAGGTACATCAACTATAAGGCGTTTTGTGATGGCACTGATATCACTTGACGAGCGGAATGGTGGTCAGGTGATTGCCGCATTTGTTCGTCTCATGGATGTGAGTCTTGTTGATCTGAACATAGTCTTGGCCATGAGCGATTTCATGTCCCCTATGACTATGGACGACTTCTGCAAGAGATTAAAGTGTAGTGTCAAGACTGGAGCGAATCTCTTGGACAAAGAGATCTACGGATACACTTTGGTTGATGTCGAACGGGCTGTGAAAGAGCTTAGCAGTGAAGGGTTCTTGAAGCTCTTCGGCGCTACAACTGAACGATGTCTGATATTCACAAAAGCAAATACTGGACGCGCTCCGATGATTGCAATAAAATCCCAAGAATTCAAACCAACTCTAGTCATCCTACATGGCGTAGATGAAGTTGATAGACTTGCGCTTGAGCTCTCAGAACAGATGAGAATTCCTCTAGCAGTCAGCAAGATTAGTTCACTTGACACGCTTGTTCGAGAACTCCGCAGCATAGGTCCAGATTAGCCAAGTATCATCTTCAAGATGGCCATCCTCGTCACCACGCCACTATATACTTGATCGAAATACTTCGCATGTGGTGTATTGTCAATCTCTGAAGAGAGTTCATCAACACGAGGAAGGGGGTGAAGGATGATAGCATCCTCACGCATCAGCTTTAGATCATCAGCTGTGATTCGGAACTTGCCTCTAACTTCGTCATACTCGTTCACATCAGGAAAGCGTTCCTTCTGGATACGAGTCATGTAAACAACATCCACGTCGCTAATTGCATCCTCAACAGATTCGACTTCAGTGACCTTGATGCCTGATTTCTTCATTTCCTCAACGATTGCTGGCTTCATTCTCAATGTGGGCGGGGCAGCCAGCTTGACATTGACATCGTAGTATGAGAGGGCCATCCCGAGAGAATGAACAGTTCTGCCGTACCTCAAATCTCCACAGAGCGAGATTGAGAGGCCGTCTATTGTACCTTTTATCTTCTTAATGGAATAGAGATCGAGGAGTGCTTGTGTTGGATGTTCTTCAGAACCACTGCCAGCATTGATTATAGGGACGCTTGAAAACTCTGCAGCGACTCTTGCCGAGCCATCCAAGGGGTGTCGTATCACAATGATGTCTGCATATCTTTCGACTGTACGGATTGTATCTGCAAGAGTTTCCCCCTTACCTCCAGCTGATGATGAGATCACATCTGCAAATCCAAGAACACGTCCGCCTAACCTGATCATTGCACTCTCAAATGAAAGCCGAGTCCTAGTCGATGGTTCAAAGAAGAGAGTCGCCATAATCTTGCCACTCAATTCGTTTGACCTTTCGACGGCAACAGATTCCATCTCCTCAGCAGTCTTGAGAATCTTGTCTATCGTGGTCCGGTCGAGGTCATGTATGCTGATCAGATTGTGCAAACTTCGCATCAGGCGCCTCTCCAGCTATTGGCCGATGAGCAACTGATGTCGTACTTTAAGCTTTCCAGAGAACCGGTGCCTTTCCCAAGTTGGCGCCTACACCTACTTGGAAGAGTTCCTTCCATATTTTCTAGGAATCTCGACTTGTCTCAGCTTGAGCCCTGCCTCATCTATAAGCTGGGCTGCAAGCTTGTCCTCATAGTGTTCGATGTACACTATCTCCTTGATTCCTGCATTGATTAGGATCTTGGTGCAAATACTACAGGGTCTTGTTGTGCAGAATATCATAGCACCATTCACACTTACACCATGATAGGCAGCCTGAATGACGGCGTTCTGCTCAGCATGAAGACCACGACAGAGCTCGTGTCGTTCACCAGGTTTGACACCAAGCTCCTCGCGCATACAACCTACCTCTTCACAATGCTTCAGTCCCTTTGGCGCACCGTTGTATCCCGTACTGAGAATCTGTGCTTCCTTTACGATTACAGCTCCTACTTGGTTTCTTAGACAAGTGCTTCTCGATGATACCAAGTCTGCAATCTCGCAGAAGTAGACGTCCTTGCTCTTCCTTGCCAATATCAGAACAGCTCCTTGATTCTTGAGGAGACTATTCGTTCTTATGAAGGTCTTTGTCCGTCGCGGAATGGGAAAGATAAAAAGAACACTGGTCCTGGGGGCGCCTGTCCACGGAACCAAGGAGAATCTCGCAGTAATGAGAAAACGCGATGGAATGGTTATTGTTTGGCCCGCATACTTGGATTCCAACTTAAGTAGAGCACAAGGACGGAGGGTGTCAAAGAATCTTGGTGCGCCTGAAGTCACAGTTGAAATCCTTCAGAAGGCTGCAGAATCTGCAGGGTTTGAGTATGAGTTGGAACCAGACAAGCGATATCCTCGGAATTGGAGCAGTGCGAGCGGCTATCTGGTCGTAGAGAATCCTGAAGGACACAAGAAGAAGCGGCTACTGCTAATGTTGGCTAAGGGCGTTAGACGCATAGTTGCACAGCGTGAATCCGCGAAGAAAGATGCGGAAAAGAAAAAGAGCAAGAAGAAACGAAAAGGCAAGAAGCGATAGTTCTGTTGGGAACTCGGTGGATTCTGATGAAACGACTCGGAAAAGTGTTACATGTTTCCAAACGGGGGTTTCTAATCCTCAAAACAGACAAGACACCTGCTATGGGCGACAAATCAGTCGTTGTGAACAAAAATGCCGAGAAGATTGGAGCTATTGTTGATGTGTTTGGACCTGTGAAGACCCCATATGTGGCTGTTCGACCCTTGGACAAGAAAAGTGCAGAGAAGCTTGTGGGTCAGATTCTATATCTCTATAAACGTTCAAAATAATGTACACTTCTGTACATCAATTGTCGAAAATGTGGAGCCTCTTCCGAAATCTAAATATCAATCCGTGCTGAATGTCGTGTGTTGCCATGTGTTAGCCAAAGGTCATCTCAATGAACGATGAAATGGACCCAATTCTGGACGCTCTGAATGCGGCAGGGGAGAGGGGTCTTCTCGTCAATGAACTAGCGTCTAGCCTTGGTATGAAACCAGCCAAATTGACCGATAAAATCGAGCAACTTGTGACAAAGGGGCTAATCAAAGTGCAGAAACTAGAACAAAAGGAAGAGAAGTATATGCTGAGAGCGGACTTCAGCGATGAGGCTGACCATGGTAGTCTGTCCGATATGAATGGGTGTCCCTGTTTTCATTGTCTGAAGATTAGCAGATGTGGTGTTAGACAGCCTGACTCGCCTGTTAGCTGCAGGGAAATTGAAGATTGGATGATCAGTACACAGGCGAACTAGTGCCCGATTTCATTTTCTGGCTTTCCAATTGGTCCTAACGCAAGTAGATAGATCTCGGCACTGCTCTGGCGTGATGCTGCTGGTTTTACCAGTTTGACAGAACGGTACTTCTTCCTAGTCGTCTGAAGGAACTCTTGGAATCCACTGCCTTGGAAGACCTTCGTGAGTACCTTTCCTTTGGAATCCAATAGCTTCATTCCAATGTCTAGAGCACGTTCAGCTAATGAGAGCTGTCTGAAGACGTCCAAGTCCCAGTTTCCAGACACATTTGGCGCACAGTCGGATATGACCAGATCAATGGTCCCACGGGTTGCAGCCCTGATTTGGTCCAGTGTCTTGGGTTCCAAGATGTCCCCTTGAATGAATGTCACTCCTTTAATTGGAGCCATTGGATTGAGATCAACAGCCACAATTTCTAGACCACTGTCCATCTCTCGAAGCACCTGAGTCCATCCGCCCGGACTACTACAGAGTTCGACTACGGTATCGACATCATCAAGCAGCTTGTGTTTTTGTGCAATCTGTCTAAGCTTGTATGCACTCCTAGCCCTGTATCCATGGGCCTTGGCCGACTTGTAGTAGTGTTCTTTCGTCCGGGATTTCTTTGGTCTAGGCATGTCTACTTCTCTCCTGAAAGTGCGGCTACAATCTCAGCCACTTCTCTTACTGCGGCGTTAGTTCGTATCGCCGTTGGTCTGAAATGGGTCCGTTCCGCAAGATTTCCAGCCTCTCTAAGGGCGGAGATGATTTCTGCAAGCTTCGGAGGGACCAGGTTATGTAGGTCACAGAGTGCGTGGATGTCAATAAACGGATTAGTATCCAGTACACACTCATCAATCATCATCCGTAGCATCTTTGTGACACGTTTCTCAAACACATCTTCCATTTCTGGAACAATCCGTTCCGCAGCGTCCAAGATGTCTGTATCGTAGAGACTGCCAATCCAGAGAGGACCGGCAGTGACAAGCCTTCCAGAACAATCATCCTTCTGATGCTCAATTTTCCAGTACTCCTGTTTAGACCTCAATGGAATCATTTCAGAATGCATGCACTCCGGACAATACATGACTAGCCCCATGTCATCTACATTGCGATTCGCTCCGTTTCTGTCAGCTCTGATTCGGAGCCAGATTCTGATATAATGATCCGTACTTAGCACCGCAAGTGGCGTGACCGAGTAGTCGTTGGCTCCTGCGACATTGAAAGAATGTCCAATCAAGAGTCTCACAGCAAGCTCGTGTGAGAATGGAGTCCTAGTCGAGAGACCACCGTATTTCCTGAGAGCCACTCTAGGATAGACACCATAGAGTGATGCCATATCGGTAGCCGTGAGGGCAAGAAGCCCTCCCTTGGGACCCATTGATTGAATTGCCGCACTCATGTACGGAGCAGGCGTTCCAAATGGATCAACATCCACGTAGTCAAATCTCCTCTCCCTCGATTCAGTCAGTAGAAGGACCTTGGCATCTCCTAGCTTTGCCATAGCCCTCTCAGAGAGTCCTAGAAGCTGTATGTTCTTGTTGATAGTTTCAATGGCATTTGGATTCGCATCAAACATCAATGCATCAAATGTCCCTTGGCACTCTTTCAGATAACGGAGCGTTCTGACACCGCATCCCGCAAGTGGTTCACACATCAGTTCTATTGGATTTCCATCTAGATACGCGGCGAGAAAGAGAACAGAGAAGTCACGATTAAGGCGCATACGTGGATTCATGAAGACTGGCATGTCAGCAGTTGGCTGCTTCTTATTCTCACTATAATAGTCCACATCTGCACTGACGAAGGTGATTCTGCCTTCTTTGTACTCTTTCTCTATTATCATGACCGCGAGGGAGTCGTTTGGTGTGCTTAAGAATGATGAGCATAATACCTATGACCGCTTCGCAACCTCTAAGAAGGAGTCATACTGTGAAAAAACAACTGGCAAAACGGCTGGTTAGCAATTGTCATGGTGATATCTTTGGCAACTAGAATTAAGATTCAGACAAACAAGGGTGACATAGTCGCAGAGTTTTGGTCAGATGATGCTATCAACACCGTCAAAAACTTCGTCACACTAGCTCAAAGCGGCTATTATGACGGTCTCATGTTTCATCGTGTAGTACCTGACTTCGTGATTCAGGGCGGTGACCCAACAGGAACTGGTTCAGGCGGTCCAGGATACAGAATCCCCTGTGAAACAAGTGGACACAGGCAGAAACACAGTGATGGAGCCTTTTCAATGGCACATGCAGGACGTGACACGGGTGGGTCCCAATTCTTTATAGTTCTGAATGGGAACAACTGCAAACACCTTAATGGAAAGCACACAGTGTTTGGTCAGACAGTCGAGGGCTTTGATGTTGTCAAGCAGATACGTCAAGGTGACAAGATGCTGAAGGTTGAAGTTTTGGAGCTTGATCCAGTTATCGAGAACCACCAGCTTCGAAAACTCTAGTCTTTGAATCTATTTGTGCTGCGACTAGAGGAGAGTCTATATACAGGGCATCTCCCGAAAAACATGGAGCATACAAAATGGCGGCCCCACTTTTCCTAGGAACAAGTATTGCATCGGGTGTGCTAGCAATACTTGTCGCCTTCATCATCTACTATCAGGTCAAGAAAGAAGACCAAGGCAGCGAAAAAATGCGCGAAGTCAGTGCACTAGTTGAAGAAGGCGCATACTCTTTCATCAAGGTTCAATACAAGATACTCACAATCTTTACTCTGATTCTTGCGATACTCATCGCAATTCTATTTCGAGACTTCGGCATTCAAATCGCCATTTCTTATATCCTCGGCTCAGGGGCTAGCATGGCTGCGGGATATGTTGGAATAGTCGTGGCTACCAAAGCAAACCGTCGAACAGCCGCGGCTGCGGAAACAGGGGGACTTGTTCCTGCCTTCAAAGTGGCATTCCGAGCTGGCTCAGTAATGGGGCTGATGATCGCCGGGATAGCGCTAGTCGGACTAGGGACTCTCTATTTCCTTTGGAATACTGTCATTCCTGCGGAGGTCTTTGAGGCAATTGGTGTGGAGCCTGCAGTTGCCCTCTGGGAGATTATTACGGGTTTCTCATTTGGAGCTAGCACAGTAGCCTTGTTTGCCAAAGCTGGCGGCGGCATATATACAAAGACTGCTGACCTTTCGGCTGATCTTGTTGGCAAGATTGAACATCACATTCCTGAAGATGACCCTAGAAATCCCGCTGCTGTTGCTGATGCGGTCGGTGACAATGTTGGCGACGTAGCTGGAACCGGAGCAGACCTGTATGACAGCAATGTGGCAGCTATCCTCGCGGCCTCAATCCTTGGTGCTGGCATTGACTTGCACTTGGATGGCGTCCAGCTGTTTGGGCTCCTACCTCTCATGATTGCTGCTCTTGGGACTATCGCCTCAGTAATCGGTGTCTTCTTGGTCAGAGCGAAGCCAGACCAAGATCCAGGACCCGCATTGAATCGAGGGACCTATATCACGACGATTCTATTTGCTATCTTCACGGTGTCCATGGTACTGTTTCTACAGCTCGACCTCGCAATAGCACTGGCAGCAATCGTCGGTCTCTTTGCTGGTGTATTCATCGGCTTTACAAGTGATGTGTTCACCAGCGACCGAGGTTTTGGAGGATTCACGCCCGTGCAAAAAATGGTCGAGTCTGCAGACAAGAGTTCTGCGAATCTAATCCTGTCAGGCTACTCATACGGTCTGCTGAGTGCGGTCCCATCTGTGGTTGGTATTGGTGTAGCCATGGTGGCTTCATTTCTTCTTGGATCAGGGGCATCAACCCTAGGTCCACAGACGTGGGAGAATGGAATCTACTGTGTCGCGATAGCAGCCGTTGGCCTACTGTCAACCAATGGAATGATCATGAGCTCGGATGCATATGGGCCCATTGTGGATAACGCACGAGGTGTCATCGAACAGGCTCAAGCACCCGAAGAGGCAATTGTAGTATGTGATAAACTGGATGCCAGTGGCAACACCACAAAGGCGATCACAAAGGGATTTGCCATTGGTGCATCAGCAGTGTCAGTGCTGGCCCTTTTTGCAGCCTTTCTTGAGTCCACTGAAACACTCCGGATTCCAGGTGTAATTGCACTAACAAACGTGAATCTTGCGGCACCTGTGGTATTAGCCGGAGCTCTAATTGGCGCATTAGTTCCAGTGACCTTCTCAGCAATACTGATTCTTGGTGTGGAGCGGAACTCTGAGCGAATGATCACAGAGATACGCAGGCAATTCAAGGAAGACCCAGGCATTCTCGAGGGCACTTCCCGACCTGACTATCATGCATGCATCGCTATTGCTACTTCAGGGGCAATTAGAGAGTTAATGCCTGGTACACTAATTGCTATACTAGTCACCATCGTGTCGGGAGTGTTTCTTGGACTGGAAGCACTTGCGGGCTACCTAGGCGGTGCTGTCATGTCCGGTCTGATAATGGCCCTCCTGATGGACAATGCAGGAGGAGCCTGGGACAATACCAAGAAAATCATTGAGTCTCCTGACTACACCAAATACGAGAAAGGAACTGAAGAATGGCATCGTGTTCATGACATTAGTGTCACAGGAGATATGGTTGGAGACCCGTTTAAGGACACAGCCGGGCCATCCATCAATACATTACTAGTCGTGATCACTCTGACAGCGACTCTATTCCTCCCGTTGATTGCAGTCGCAAATGCTTGGTTTGTGTTCTTATTAGGATGAGGTGAGTTCATCAAATTGCGGTTTGGAGCAGTCGCAATTGAGTTCCTGCCAGCGGTACAGAAAATCATAGCAAACGGCTTTCCAGACTTCTCCCGCATCAATCTAGTGGACATTATCAGGGAAGTTGTAGCGATAGAACACATCGAAGTAATCGAGCTTACCATTGAGATGGAGCACATGGTGCCTGGTTCAATCACACCCAAGGTGCTTTCTCAACTTGTCGACTTAAAGGATGAACTTGGACATTCCTATACAGTGCATTTGCCCCTCTGGTCAATCGAGCTAGCGTCTTTCAATGACTTCATCAGGTCGGGTGGCGTCGACAGCATCTGCCACTCAATCAAGACAGCAGAGCCGCTGGAGCCCGAGGCTTACGTGCTCCATGCATCCGGGTCACTGGCTGCTGAGTTTCTCAGGAACAACCATTCTGAAGCCATGCAGTTACTTGTCTGCGGATACATGGCTTCTTTCTCGATGAAGAGTGTTGAAGAAATCATCAGCAGGACAGAGATAGATTCACGAAAGTTAGCCATCGAGAATATCGAGTTTCCATTCGAGTTCACCCGTGACGTTGTGGACGAATATGACACAGGTATCTGCTTCGACACTGGGCATGCTCTCACAAAGCAGTCTGGGGATGAGTCTGTGCTCGAGTTCTATACTCAGCATCGCGATAGGATAATCGAAGTGCATCTCAATGATGGCATCGATATCAAGACTCCAGGGAAATATGAAGATCATCTTGCCATTGGGAAAGGAGAACTACCTGTCAGGGACTTTCTCAATGAGCTGAGGAAAGACGATTTCAAGGGCCCTCTCATATTCGAGCTGACGACTGAAGAGGTCATCGAGTCACTTCAGACAATCAGAGAGGTTGTCCCTGAGGCTCTTAGCTAGTTTTGTGTTGGTCGTCTAAGCTTCTTTTGCACCTAGGAGCCACCTGATTCGCTCATGAGCCAGAATGTAGTGAATGGTGACAAGAACTCCAAATATCAGACTAGGATAGAGTAGTTCCGCTACATACATCGCTAGGAATGCAGAGCCAAGGACCAGGAATTCCAACAATAGGCGAGCAGCTCCTGGTACGGGAACTGGAGCGCCTCCAAATCTACTTGGGTCGTTTGGAACTGCAAAGATTCCCCAGATCGCAGCTGCGGCTATTGGAAGTATTAGCATTAGTGCATAATTGAACAGGCCGAAATCTTGATTCAGACCCCAGTATCCAAAAGCAACGAGGGCCCAAAGTTCAAGAATGAATCGCAATGCATCATTGGCACCAATACTCTTCTTCTTACCGATGCTACTCACAGCACTAATCTCCAACTCTCTTGGATGTTAACTATAGTAAATATACTTACGGATAGCAGAGTTCCCATGTCGGAGGAAGCCATGAGGGGGCGTGAAACGGCTTCTAAAGGCTACTTGCGAATACTGGCAGTTCTCGGCCAATACGTTTTTATCCAGACCTATGTGCAGACTAAAGCGCGGGGCCCGTGGCATAGCCTGGTTATTGCGCCGCTCTGATAAGGCGGATGTCGGGTGTTCAAATCACCCCGGGCCCACCACATCTTATTAATCTCCTAGGGACTCGGAAGCTACAGCCATCCGTTGACCTAGAAATCATCTGACTCTGGCAGATTCGTTCTTGCAGCAAACCCCAGGATATAGTGTGGCAAACTCATCAATCATTATCCGTTGATGAATCTCTATCTGGGAAACTGGTCCTACCCCTTCTTATTCTCTACAGGTTCTCACGTTGCCTTGTCCGGTTCATCGACCAGCCCAAATACGCCGGATACGCGAACACCAAGTCCAACCCAAGTAGGATCAATAGAAAAACCAAGGGTGAGACCAATGGTCCCCCAGGGCTCTGAGTAAATGTCCTGATCGCCAATAGTCCAACAATACTCGTCATTGCAAAAACAAGAACTGAGAGTAATATGAATCTGCGATAGTCTCCTGCAGCACTGCATCTGAGGGAACAGTAGATGCCGCTCTTGCCGCTCCACGACGCACTTACTCTTGTGCTTCCGCACCATTCACAGCGGTGCCCCGTGTCGCCATACTGTCCTTGTTTCGGGTAGAGTTGAGTGTCTGGCATATCGCCAATGAATACTGTGTCACTCCTTCGCCGTACAGTCCATCCAACATATGCTGCGTAGAGTGACCCAATGCTGAGTCCAGAGATTAACAGTATAATGATTACGGCGAAACCGGGCGCGAGAGGGCTCGTTGTTCCGTAGGGAGTTGCCCCTGCCAAGATGATCTCGTACATTACCTGAGGGAACAGGAGGATCGCTAGGAAGAATGGTGTCATCAAGATCGCGATGAGCAGAGAAATTCGATGCTCGGCCGCAGCAAGACATCTGAATGAGCAATAAGAGAACCTAGTTCCACTCCAACGACCCCGTGTTTCACGTTTTCCACACCAAGAGCACGCTCTTACAACGGGCTCTGCCCCCTCAGAGCTGATGTGCTTCTCAAATGAATCATCCAACTGCCATTGCCACCTCTGTCCTAAACACAAGATTCCCATAATTATTGAACTTAATAGGATTTGCAGACTCCTTTCGTGCTCCAACCACTGTCATTGAGTCCCCGGGCTACATTGGCGATTAGTTTTATCCGTCCTGAAGAGGTCTAGTTCATTGGCGAATAAAATGAAGCTGAACCCATGTGGGCATCTCTGCAACGGCTGCCCCAGTTATCTGAGTAAGGGCGACCCGACATGCGTTGGGTGCAGTGAATCGGGCGAAAGACCATGGTGGGGCACATGCAAAGTCTTCGCGTGCGGGACGAGAAAGAAACTTGATCACTGCGGCCTCTGCAAACAGTTCCCCTGTGAACTCCTTGCAACTCACTACGACCCAGACAATCCAGAGGGTCAGCGAAATGCCATGGTTAGAACAGGAATCTTGGCCTATCGAGTGAGGCACGGTGATGACAAGGCTCTGGAGCTGCTCAGGAAGATAAGGAGAGTGTAGGGCTGGTAGAAGACTTGTTGAAGCGGACTGACACAGTTGCAATTGACTAGAGGTACTGTCACGTGATTTGCCACGCCTAAAGACTATTCAATATTATCGCAGAAGGTAGGCTGGGACTTCTTATCGACATCCAAGAGGCTTTAGAATGCCAGAGAATGGAGAGAATAGCAAGATTGGCGTCAAGAGCATGGCGCGACGCTTGGAAGATGCAATAACCGCAAGCCCAGAAGAAACTCTTGCCAATGGAACACTGAATGAGCTCTCTGACAGTAGCTATATGAATACGGTCAGAACGCCAAGGACTGCAATTGTTGAGTTCTATACGTCCAACTGTCCATATTGTAGACAGATGACACCAGTCCTTGATGCGCTTGCCAGTGATTACCAGTCGCATGTGTATTTCGCGAAGATCAACATAGATGAAGTGAAAGGTGTTGCAGAGAAGTTCGATGTTGAGGGCGTGCCCCTACTTGTGGCATTCAAGAAGGGGAATCCTGTCGCAAGGATGGAGGGTCTTAGAAGCAGAGATGTGATAGATGATTGGGTGGATAGCATTCACAAGGGCTTCAGACCAACGAATCTCGAGTCTGGTGCAGTGACAAGAATTACCATCAGCGATCTTTCAGGAGGCTCTAGAGGATCAATTTGAAGACATATTCATTCTCTTGGATATTGGGATAACTCTCCAGTGTCATTGACAGTCCGAACTTCTGCAGAAACCTAATCATGGGCTGATTCTTTGGATGCACATAAGCAAGGAACGCCTTCACACCTTTGCTCTTAGCTATTCGCATCAAGTGAGAAAGTAGGAACGTTCCAATACCCCTCTTTTGGTAATCATCCTGGATGAGAATGGCAAACTCAGCCTCATTCTTATGAAAGTCAAGAAGATACCTTGCTGCACCAATTATCTTCTCGGTGGTGCCCTCTTCGTCACAACAGATTGTTGCTACAATGCTGATGTCTCTTGACTGGTCTACATTGTAGAAGTCTTGCAATGTCTGCCTTTGGAGGCTCTCGAGAGGTGTAAGGAATCTGAAGAAGATCGATTCTTCGCTCAGGTCATAGAACAACTCCTTGATTCTGTCCGTGTCATCAGGTCTGATTAATCGGAACCGAACATCGATCTCGCCTTCTTGGCCATCAAAGGTCTCGTGTGCTTCATATTCAAGGGGGAAGTATGTGCCTTTTACCTGAAACGGGATTTGGTCTGAGAATACATAACGCATCTCTTTCGCCGCTTCAAGTAAGTTGTTCCGGAACTTAGGATGCGCGATAGCAATCAGTGATAACACACGCTCTCGGATGGTCCTTCCTCTGAGAGTTGCTTGCCCATACTCAGTGATTACTACCTCAACGTCACCACGTGTTGTCACCACCCCTGCTCCCTCGCTTAGACGTGGCACAATCCTTGAAACAGTGCCATCCAATGCAGTAGATGTCATGCATATGATGGCCTTTCCACCAGGTGACATGGATGCCCCTCTGATGAAGTCCACTTGCCCCCCTATACCACTGTAGAACCTGTGACCTATGGAGTCAGAGCACACCTGTCCCGTTAGGTCCACTTCTAAAGCTGAGTTGATTGCCACCATCTTGTGGTTCTGCGCAATAATGGATGGATTATTGACATACGAAGTCTCTCGAAACTCAAACATCGGATTATTGTCAACATAGTCATAGAGTTTCTGTGTGCCCATAGCAAAGCTTGTAGTGATTTTTCCCCTGTTGATGCTCTTCCTCTTATTGGTCACAATGCCACTTTCAATCAAATCGATGATGGAATCTCCGAATCGCTCCGTATGAATCCCCAGATCCCTCACATCGGATTCCAACAAGTGTTTGACGACAGATCTCTGAAGCCTTCCTATCCCCAGCTCTATTGTTGACTCATTCTCGATTAGCCTTGCCACATAGCTCCCTATGAGGTCACTCTTCTCGTCTGTTTCTTCTGGTTGATATTCCCTAAGTGGCTCATTATGACATACAAGGTAGTCAATGTCACGAATATGAAAGAACGAGTCACCATGGGTGACTGGTACATTCTCATTGACCTGAGCAATCACCAGATCTGCATTCTCGGCAGCCGATCTTGTGATGTCCACTGAGATACCCAGAGAGCAGTACCCATGTTCGTCAGGAGGACTGACTTGAATCAGCGCGACATCCAATGGAATCCTCTTTGAGCTAAAGAACCTAGGGATGTCTGAGAGATGGGTGGGAGTATAGTCCGCTCTGCCCTCGTATACCGCTGATCGTATATTGTCTGAAACAAAGAAGGTATTGTGCCTGAAACGTTCTTGAAAATGCGGATCTGCAGACGGCGTGTCACCTAGAGTAATCATATGGATTATCTCGTTATCAGCCATCTTGTTTGCGTTCTTTGCCAGCTCCTGCATGAGATGGAATGGTACTCCACAGCCAGTGCCAAGGAAGATACGCGTACCTCGCTTGATTTTCTTTATGGCTTGTTCCGCTGACAGCATCTTGTCCTTATACTTGTCAGTCCATTCCTCACAAGCCATGCATTTCGCCTCTGGATTGTTGGCTTCAAGGTCCTACGGGGCATATAGAGATTTCCAACAGGCTAAGGAGATTAGAGTTTGAGCTTGAAGGTATACTCGTCGTCCTGAATGCTCAGATGACTTTCAACTATCTTGCCCGTCTTATGCAGAAACCTGATCATAGGCTGATTCTTCGGGTGTACGAAAGCAACAAAGGCGTCTACGCCTTTGCTCTTAGCAATCCTCATCAGATGAGTTAGCATGAAACTCCCAATTCCAATTCCTTGATACTCATCTCGAACAAGAAGTGCAAACTCAGCCTCGTTGGTGCTTCTATTGAGCAAATACCTCCCTGCTCCTATGATTCTCTCTGCTTTACCCTCAGTGCCTGGACTGACTACTGCCACAATCGATACATCACGGTCGGCATCCACATCGTAGAAGTCTTGCAGGGTGCGTCGGGGTAGACTCCTCAGGGGTGTCAAGAACCTGAAGTATATGCTCTCTTCTGAGAGGCCATAGAATAGATCCTTTATCCTGTCCGAATCGTCTGGCCGAGTGAGTCTAAAGCGGACGTTGATAGGTCCCTCGACACCTTTGAATGATTCTTGGTATTCATATTCTGTTGGGAAGTAAGTTCCCTTCACTTGAAACGGTACCTGATCCTCGAAGACATAGTGCATCTTCTTTGCTGCCTCAAGCAACTCATTTCTGAAATCCGGATGTGCAACTGCAATCAGTGATAGCACTCGTTCTCTGATGGTCTTGCCGTGCAATATAGCCAGGCCAAACTCGGTTATAACGACATCAACATCTCCCCGTGTCGTAACTACCCCTGCTCCCTCACTTAGTCGCGGCACAATCCGTGAAACCTTACCATCCATGGCTGTAGACTGCATACAAATAATAGCTTTCCCACCTGGTGACCTTGACGCTCCACGGATGAAATCTACCTGACCGCCAATCCCACTGTAGAACTTATGACCAATCGAGTCTGCACATACCTGGCCTGTCAGGTCAATCTCAAGCGCCGAGTTGATAGCTATCATCTTTTTGTTCTGACCTATGACATATGGGTCATTGACGTAGGCTGTGTCATGAAAGTGAAACATTGGATTGTTATCGATGTAATCGTAGAGTTTCTTTGTTCCCATGGCAAAACTAGCGATGACCTGTCCTCTGTGAATGCTCTTCTTCTTGTTCGTGACAACTCCACTCTCTATGAGAGGAACTAGACTGTCGCTGAACATCTCGGTGTGGATTCCAAGGTCTTTGACACCAGTTTCCTCCAGATTAGTGCAGACGGCCTGTGGTAAGGCACCTATCCCTAGCTCCAGAGTAGACTCATTCTCGATGAGTCGTGCTACATAGGAGCCAATCAGGTCTATGGTTTCATCCCCCTCATGCGACATGAACTCCCTCAGAGGCTCATTATATGGAACCAGATAGTCGATATCTTTGATGTCAATGAATGAATCTCCATGTGTGACGGGCATTTTGTCGTTGACTTGAGCTATGACAAGGTCTGCACTCTCTGCAGCAGACTTTGTGATGTCGACCGAGATGCCCAATGAGCTGAACCCATGCTCATCAGGCGGGCTAATCTGAATCAATGCAACATCGAGAGGCATTCTCTTGGTCCGAAAGAGACGAGGAATATCAGAGAGCATTATAGGTGAGTAGTCAGCTCGCCCCTCTGAAACTGCTTCACGGATGTTCTCTGATACGAAGAAGGTGTTGTGCCTGAATTGTTCCTGGAACTTTGGGTCTGCGGAAGGTGTGTCGCCTAGAGTCAACAGATGGACTATCTCATTGTCCGACATCTGGTCCGCATGAGTCGCTAGCTCCTGTACCAAATGATATGGCACTCCACACCCAGTTCCTAGGAAGATGCGTGCACCCCTCTTGATCTTCTTGATGGCACTCTTGGATGAAATTATCCTCTCCTTGTACTTTTCGTCCCATCTGACTCCTGACATTGAAATCCCTCTTTTGAACAGGCCGATGCCGGCTAAGACTGCATATAGGCGTTTCCAAATAACACGCGGACAACCTGTTGTCATGTAAGAACCCTTATCAGTTAGTAACCTCGCGCGACGGCACAAGACTCGACTATTATTCAGGTGAATGATCTGATGTCTGAAGAAAAGGTTGGAAACCGAAATCTCGTGATTATCGGTGCAATCATAGTCCAATTGTGTCTAGGTTCAATCTACGCCTGGTCCTTCTTCCAAACAGCCCTCAGAGGCGGCGCATATACATGGTCTGCGTTCTTTACTCAGCTGCCATTTGCAGCTGGTCTGGCTTCATTTGCGCTGTTCATGATATTTGCTGGAAGATGGCAGGATAGGGTTGGTCCACGGAAGGTTGCTACTGTAGGCGGTGTGCTTCTAGGTGCTGGCTATATACTGGCTTTCATGGTAGATATAGTAGCAGCTGGCAACGAGATGATTGGGACTATGTGGCTAATCATCACATACGGAATCATCGGTGGAGCTGGGATTGGATTTGCCTATGTATGCCCAATTGCGGCGCTCGTGAAGTGGTTCCCAGATAAGAAGGGCACAATCACCGGTATTGCTGTTGCTGGCTTTGGAGGCGGTGCACTTGTCTTTGGTTATGTTGAGGATTTCTTGCTTGGCATGTTCAATGTTCCGACAACTCTGCAGGTGGGGGCACCTTTCTTAATTCTAGGTGTCGCCTATCTTGTTCTGGTGGTTCTTGGTGCTCAAGTCCTTACAAATCCTCCAGACGGCTGGCTTCCTGTAGGTTACACGCCCCCCACGACTACTGCAGATGGAAAGGGTCTAGATATCCTGCCGGGTGAGATGATTAGAACAGCAAGCTTCTGGTTACTATGGCTCATGTTCGTGTTTGCAGCCACTGCGGGTCTCATGACACTCGGGAATGTGAAGAGTGCAGCTGTAGAGGTCGATCCGATGGGTGGTGCAGCATTTGCAGCCGTCATTGTTGGTGTCATGAGTCTATTGAATGCAGCAGGCAGGATTGTCTGGGGTGCAGTTTCAGACAGACTCGGACGGGCGAACACCATGGTTACAATGTTTCTGGTTCTCGCCATTGGCATGTTCACATTTGCATACATCACAACCTTGGCTGTTGACTGGGTCGCAGTCATGCTCATTGCGTCACTCATAGGTTTCTGCTTCGGTGGCAACTTCGCACTGTTTCCATCAGCAACTGCTGACTTCTGGGGCTCCAAGAATGTTGGCAAGAATTATGGCGTGGTGTTCACAGCCTATGGAATTGCTGGAATCACTGGTGCTTTTGTTGCTGGTCCTATAGTCGATGCAACTGGTTCCTATTTCATGGCCTTTGTTGTCACCGGTGTGCTTGCAATCATTGCTGTGATTCTCACAATTGTTCTGAAGTTCATGCGTAAGTCTGCTCAATAGCACAATCAATTCCGTTTGAGGCCTGGGACATCAGTCCGCGGCCTCACTCAGTTTCTTTTTCATGTATTACTCCCCATGCTCACTCCTATGAATTGGGTTCACGTTCTCCAAGGACCACAGAAACTTGCACTATTGGCAAATCTTCTTAAGGGCGTGACCTCGCGCGGACAACCAAAGCAACGTTGCTTATGGTGATAATTCCATGGCCGAAGAGAAGAAAATCACTGTCACGAGCCACGAGGAGCGGCGATTCCCGCCTCCACAGAGCTTCGTCGAGAAGGCCTATATCAAGAGCCAAGAGGAGAGGATGAAGATCTGGAAGGAGTCTATCAAGAATCCCGACGAGTTCTGGCTCAAGATCACTAAGGATTTGATTTACTGGAAGAAGGCGCCTACCAAGGGGTTCGAGTGGAAGGATGTTGATGGCATTCGATTCACTTGGTTTGAGGACGGCGTCACAAACATGGCCTACAACTGTCTGGACAAGCATGTTGAGGCTGGCAATGGTGACCAGATAGCGCTCATCTGGCAGGGTGACCCTCTGGATGAGTCCAAGACTTACACCTACAAGGAGCTTCTGAGCGAGGTCAATAAGGCAGCCAATGTCTTGAAGAATCTCGGTCTGAAGAGAGGTGACACGGTAACTATCTACATGCCAATGATTCCAGAGTTGGCCATCATCATGTTGGCCTGTGCAAGAATTGGCGCTGTTCACAGCATTGTCTTCGGTGGTTTCACTGCTGACTCACTGAAGGACAGAATTGTGGACTGTCAGAGCAAGCTCCTCATCACAGCTGATGCTTACTACAGAAACGGCAAGATTGTGCCCCAGAAGAAGAACGCCGACAATGCACTTGAGGACATCTCAATTGTCGAAAAAGTGCTCGTTGTACAGAGAATGGACGTTGAGGACACTCCTTGGGACGAGTCCAGAGACGTCTGGTACCATGAGGAGTACGCAAAGGTCGATGACAAGTGCGAGCCTGAGTGGCTTAACGCTGAGGATCCACTGTTCATCCTCTACACCTCTGGTTCAACTGGTAAGCCAAAGGGTGTTCTACACACTGTTGGAGGGTACATGACATATACGACCTACACCTTCAAGACAATCTTCGACTGGCACCCTGGCGATGTCTACTGGTGCACTGCCGACATCGGTTGGATCACAGGCCACTCATACATTGTCTATGGGCCTCTCTCCGCAGGCGCTACAAGTATGATGTTCGAAGGGACTCCTACGTACCCAGACAACGACCGCTTCTGGCTAGAGGTCGAGCGCTGGAAGGTCAATCAGTTCTACACTGCTCCCACCGCCATCAGGGCTCTGATGAGGTTCGGTGAGGACCCAGTGAAGAAGCACAACCTGAGCTCGCTCAACTTGCTAGGTACAGTTGGTGAGCCCATCAACCCTGAGGCTTGGATGTGGTATCACGAACAGATTGGTAAGGAGAAGTGTCCAATAGTAGATACCTATTGGCAGACTGAAACCGGTGGTGTGATATTCACCCCTCTGCCTGGTGCTACTGCTACTATTCCTGGTAGCACAACTCAGCCATTCTTTGGTGTGAAACCTGTAATAGTTGATGAGGGTGGACAACCGGTTAACGCCAACGAGGGTGGCTACATCTGTATCCGTGAGCCATGGCCTGGTCTGATGAGGACAGTCTACGGAGACCATGAGCGGTTCAAGAACACCTACTGGGTACAGTACAAGGATCCCGACACTGGTCGTCCAATGTACATGACAGGTGATGGAGGCCGCTTCAACGAGGATGGCTACTACTTTGTCATGGGTCGAATCGACGATGTGCTCAAGGTGTCTGGCCACAGGCTCGGTACTGCTGAGATCGAGAGCGCTCTTGTCAAACATCCTGCAGTCGCAGAGTGCGCTGTAGTTGGGTTCCCGCATGAAATCAAAGGCGAGAGCATCTATGTCTTCGCCACCCTGAAAGTCGGAATTGAGAAGACTGACGCCTTGAAGAAAGAGCTCAGGAACCACGTGCGTCAGGAAATCGGTCCAATCGCAACTCCTGAGAAGATCCAGTTTGCTGATGCATTGCCAAAGACCCGGTCCGGCAAGATCATGCGCAGAATCCTCAAGAGGATTGCAGCAGGCAGGATTGACGACATCGGTGACACCACTACGCTGGCTGACCCGACAGTCGTTGAAACCCTGATCAAGGAACGGCTATAATTCTAGTTTATGAGAGTGGGCGCATGCCCCTCTCACTTCTCCTCTTTTGAAGATTGATTGCATTAGAGCTAATTCTTCTCCCAATGTCTTTCAGTTGTTTTAGCCTAGATGAGGTAGAAACCTGCCTGTCCGTTTCATATATTCTAGGTATTCATCCCCAAACTGGTCAGTAAGCAATGTTTCCTCAATTCTTGTTATCCAGTGGAATGGAATCGACAATAAGATGGCAAACAAGATGAGCAACAGGTTTGCAGAGATTAATGAAACTGATAGAGAGAAGAGGATGAATATTGTATACATTGGATGACGAATTCTGCTGTAGGGTCCTGCTGTTATTAGCTGATGCTGTTCTTGTATCTCCAACCTTGCGGAGTACTGCTTCCCCAAGGTACGGTGAATCCAGAAAAGGAACGCCACAGCAATCATTGCCAGTCCAGCTGCGGCCCAACGGATTAGGACTGGCAGAGCCAACTGAAAGACAAGGATGGTATCTGGAAAGAGAATCCATAGAAGAATTGATGCAAAGTATCCCAGAATCGCAATGCTTAGGACAACAAAGGGCTTCGTTATCTGCCTGTACTCTTTCTCAACGGTCCTACCAAGATTCTGGCTTCTATAATATATCCTGACTCCTGCGAAGGCGGCATAAATCAAAACAAAGAGGATCTTGAACATGAGCTCTTCTTCCATGGAGGTCTACCTCAAGAATTTATGACAGCTTCATGATAAAAACATACCCATTGGTCATTTTTAATTCCTATGAGTCATTTTATATATGAGGTTGTCCAGAGAATCTTGTGAACAGCCATGCCTAAAGTTGTGCCCGAGTACAAGGAGAAGGCAAAGAAGAGAATAATGATGCATGCTGCGGAGCTCTTTTCGGAGAAGGGATATTACAAGACAAAGATGATCGACATCGCTGAGAGCATGAGTGTAAGCAAAGGGGCCATCTACCAGTATTTTGATAGCAAACAAGACCTCCTCCTCTCAGTGCTGGAAGCCCATACAAGCAGTCGAGGAGAAGAAGTCGGGAGATTCTTCGCTACAGGGGGCATAGCTGAGATTGCGACTGAGAGATTCTTTGACAAGATGCTGTCAATGCGTTTGGGCACTCTTGTTCTTAATTTGGACTTGCTTCGCGAGGCAGCAGTCAACAATCAGGTCCTAAAATGGGTCAAGGAGAGCTACGAATCTTGGGTGAAGGATCTCTCTGGTGTTATTGAAGGCTTTAAGAAAGATGGGACAGTCAAGGATAGTATTGACTCCGAATCGTTAGCCAGAGGAATCCTATCTATTCGGGATGGATTATACAGCTCCATAAGTCTTGGAAGTGAGATATCGAAAGTGAGAAGCGCTTGGGTCACAGTTCTACATCTTCTAATGAAGGAGATTCTTGTTGATCCCAGTCCTCTCTAGTTGCTGCACGAAATATATCAGATGTAGTCTGATGGTCCAGAGGCCTCAGTTGAAGGAGAAGTGCGCTCATTGCGTCTTGAAACTGCCGATATTCGGGAATCGACTATGGCGGCAGGAGCATTCATCATTTTCACGATGTGGATTGTGTTCAGCATTCAACTCTTCTAGTATCTATCATACTAGGAAATAGACCTGCGCGGTAGCGAAGATAGCAGCAGTCAGGATGACAATGCCAATTGTGAAGCGTAGCTTGCGCTCTGAGATGTTTTGAATCCTGGTGACAGCCAGATAGCTGCTTATCGCTCCAATCAGGACGTATAAGACAACAATTGGCAGAGTGGACACACTGAACTGAAGAAGAATGAGGAACGCAATCACAGTCATGGAGAGCATGACTGTTGTTGCTACCATTGCAGTTCCTACAGCCCTAAGCGTAGGATATCCTAGGATGAACATAAGAACAAGTACAATGTTCATCGCACCTCCTATGGCAATAAGGCCTGTGAGAAATCCTTGAAAGATACAGAATCCGTATGCGATGATGTCTTTCTTTCTGTCAGAGAGCTGTCTTTGGCTTGGTCTCTCATCTCGTACACCAGTAGAATCATCCATTCTAATGGCCTGTATGATGAACAGTCCACCGAAAACCAGAGTGACAATAGATGACCCTCCTTCGAATAGGCCCGAATACTGATCCAGGATGTGGAAGACCAGTATTGCAGTGATTAATGCCACAACTCCTGCAACACCGCCTAGCTTCGCACCATACAAGCTATCAACCTCCACCTCCTTATTTCGTATGTAGAAGATTGAAAGAACAATTGCAATCATCAAATCAACAAGCAGACTGGAAAGAAGGGCTTCGTGGAGAGGGGATCCTCCAAAAACGAGTAGCAGTGGGACTAGTATTGGCCACGCAGTAAGACCGATTACGCCAGCTGCAAGACCCAGCAAGACTCCTATTGGAATTGCAAGTAGGGCCAAAGTGGTCATTAGAATGCTCATAGGCTGTAGTAATCACGTGTCTGTTTTATTCATTACTCAGGATTCCTCTTTGCACTTGACTCATGCAGCTGCAAATGGCCTAGTATATGGAATTGCCCTGATGGTGGTTGGGTCCCTGATTTTGAAGGGAAAGAAGATTCTACAGAACTAGTCCGTTTCACCATTCCCGGCCTATGCATCTCTCCGTCTGACCATTACAGCTGCAATTGCGACTATCACGGCTGCGATTGGTAGTAACAATACCATTGTGATTGGGATGTCAAGCCAACCGTCTGGCGATCCAGTAGGCCTAGGCGTAGTTGTGGGTCCTGGAGTTGCAGTCCCTACTAGTTGTACCACATAGGCATTCATCTCTGTTTCATTCATTGTGGCCGAATATCCCGCATTCACTAACACATTCATCGATCTCTCGAGATAGTTATGAAATGACTCATCCATTGGATCAGACCCGTAGTATTGGTCGCTAAGTGGCTCATAGTCTGGACTCAGAGATGAATAAGTTGTGTAGTTCAGATATTCAGCTGTGCCACAGAGCACATTCTTGGATGCCCAATAGTCCAGAGCTACCGGGTCCTGACTAGCACCTATGATGTCCGTGAAGCTAGCAGACGAATACTCACTCCATGGTCCCCGTTGGGTCGAACTCTCCATTGGATGGGCATTGACCCAAACCATGTCCAGGATATTGAGAACAGGCGCCCTTGTTTGGACCATGAGAGTTGCCAATCCACCCTGTGCTATAGAGAAGTGCTCATGTGGGATTCCGGGATCAACTGAACCCACAATATGGCCCTTTGGCAGGCCCATGTAGTTCTTCACGCAGCCAGTCACACCATATCGGAAGTGAGACTTCAACACAGGCATGTTAATGACCTTCAGTCTGTTGGAGTCATAGCCCGTTTCACTGTCCCACACGCCATTCCTGAAGCTTATGTATGTTCCATGTATTGTCCTGAACTTGGGGTATGAGGTGAAAATCTCTGTGTTGGAGTCCCAGGTGCTGTTCAAGACGTAACCATCTGTGAGGTTTCCCTCAGAGTATTCATCGACTGTGCTGGAACGGAGGGTGTCCCACAAGTAGGTGGAAACGTTGAACTCGCTGAAGGAGTTCACAACGTCGGTCACCGATTGATTACGATAGTATGAATTGGCATGAAAGTAATCGAGGTTTCCGAGTCCTTGTCCGTTGTCAGCGACTACGATCTCTCCGGTGAATCCGTCGGGATGATTCCCAATGGCAGTGATGACGCTCTTGACCAGGTCGGTGTTGGTCCCTCCTCTGGAAGCCCATTGGCTGTTCACCTTCAGAATTATGACATCGTCACTCTCTATCATTCCGGAAGGAGTCTGTGAAGACTTGTAGAAACCACGGTCTTCTGATTCCATCATGTCAAGCAATGCGCCAATGGCGGCATCCATGTTTCCATTCTCTCCTGTAGCGTTCTGAACTATGTAGAGGTCAGAAACAGCCTCGGCAGAGGTGTAATTCGTCAGTACCAGAGGGACTCTGATGTAGTTGTTATCCTCTGCAGCAGTGAAGACTAGTCCAGGACCAATAGAATTGCCTGTGAGAAGCACAGTTCCAACAATTAGGGCTACTAGGACAGCAACTGGCTTCATCTTTCCTAAGAGAAATCGAATCCTTCCAATACTGGGAATAAGCGCTAGAACTGCGACTTTGAACACTTGGATGTTTGATAGTGCTACCTGCTGACAGGGATATACGATTCTCGTAGGCTTGCTTCCAGACCTCAGGGCAATCCAGAAGCCACTCACGACAGCAAGAATTCCCAATGCCCAGAGTCTGGTCTTTCTCCCCTCTTGCATATCATGCGAAGGACAAGAACAATCAGAGTCGTCATCGTGCAGCATTTTTCAACTACCTGAAGAACAGCATGTTCTGCCTATATTATGGTTAGCGGATTAAGCATTGGTTCCAAAAAAAAGGTCTGATATCATATGAAGGATGAAACTGTTTTCAGAATCTTATTGATGGTCCTGCGGTTAAGCTTCACCACCTCATCCTCTATCTCTCGTTCCTCTTGGTCCTCGAGCTCAGGGCAAGGTTTCCCCTGTAATCCATCCAATGTAGCCTTGACGCATGGCCCAATAGTCAATGGATTGTAGCCGCCCTCTAGGACCCAGAATGATCCTTTCATCCCACAGGAGTCAACAAGCAGATCCACCATGGATGAGATATACCAGAAGGTCCTGGAATCCACGGCCATCTCCCCGATGGGGTCTGCAAAATGTGCATCATATCCGGCTGAAACTGCAACAACATCTGGGTTGAACTTCTTTATAGCAGGTGTGACAATCCTATCGATTACCGTCCGATAGGTTGAATCAGATGCCTCGCGATGCAGAGGGATATTGATGTTGGTCCCGGAACCACTGCCATGTCCAATCTCTCGATAGTGTCCAATTCCGAAACTTGTGTAGTCATATTCGTGAATGCTGATGAACTGGACACTAGGATCTTCGTAGAAAATCTCTGAAGTCCCATTTCCAAAGTGGTCATCTATGTCAAGTATTGAAACCTTCTTAATTGCATTCTCAGCCTGAATGTCCCTCACTGCAATTGCCACATTGTTGAAGAAACAGAGACCCATAGATGAGGAGGTCGTTGCATGATGTCCTGGAGGTCGAACCAGAGCAAACGAATGTCTGCAGGCTTCCGAGGCGACCAATTCACCTGCAAGGAGGGCACCTCCCAAAGCATGCATAGCTGAGGACCACAAATCTTCACTTGCCCAGGATGAATCACCCAACTCCCCGCCCCCAAGCTCTGACATCAGCTCAATCGACTGAACGAGGTATGGTTTATGGACGAGGAGGGCCTCCTCTTTTGTTGCCTGAGTAGTTTTGAACATCTTGACATGCTCTAGCGACTTTGTTTCTTCAAGGTACTGCAATGTCATCTCGATCCGTTCTGGGCTCTCAAATGCTTCAAGACTGGGCTTGATAAATGGGGCGACATGCTTATCGTTTCCAGACTGGTCGATGAGAGTAATAGCATCTTGTGGCAACGTAGACTCGAACTGGCTTGGTGTGACTGCTTCCTTATACTCTTTCATCGGATGGATGTACACAGAATACGACTTAAGAAGGAGTCAACAGTGGTTTTGATGTTTCAAGATGAGTTCTCTGCTGAACAATCCCAGAAGATTGGCATCCATAATCGCAGGTGTATTGATTTTCACCGTATGGATCTTTGTCGATCTGCTCCTTCTCCCTCCATTGCTTGTGGACTTTGGCTATGGACTTTATGAACCAGTGGCTTTTGGTTCATGGTTTGTAGTTATATTGATTATATTGGGAATTTGTATCTGGGGCTCAAAGGCCTCCTCTGATTATTAGGTTCACTAAGGCTCAATTAGACTATCATTCAGATTGAAAGCTCTCAGAGCTGTCAAGCAGTGCACCGTTATCTTCCCTGCCCACTCTCTTTCAGATATAGGCCAAACATCCTCGTATTGTCCCCATTTCCAGTTTGGCCACCATCCGCCATCTTGAGCCTGCCTCTGAATTTCTTCCCTGAGCAATTGGTAAAGATTGTCTGGGTAGATTAGAAAGAGTGAGTCTGTAGAGGGAGCAAGCCATGAGATTCTTATTTCTCCCAATATTTCCGATGTAAGCGGCGTAATGGCTCGAATTGTGCGAGTCAGTTTCCTCTCTACACCCGACTTGAGGGGTTCAGGGAGATGTCGATATGCCCTATCCCAACACATCAGATTGTACAGGCCATCGATGGTTTCCGAGCTGTTCAAGTTCTTTAGAGCACGATTGTTCAACTGTTTCAACAAGTCCTTTGGAACGTGAGCCGAGTGCCTATGCAGATATCCCAGTAACTCAGCACTTGGATTGGGCCACTCACTCTCCTTTGGAGGGGCTATCTCGACAACATGCCACCATGGCGCATGAGGCTCATCATTGACATCCGGAGATGTAGCTGGCCAATAGTCATTTTCAAAATCGTATGTTGACACCAAGTACCTGATTGCCTTCTCAATGATGGGGTGGTCGGACTCGACTCCCAACTGAGTGCAATATTGGAGTCCTACTGACGTTGCCATTGGTGACGATGCCTTGAGCCTGAAATCCGGCTCGATAGCGTTGCCAAATCCTCCATCGTCATTCTGATATTTTGCCAGCTCTTCTAGGACTGTGCTAATTGGACCATCCTCAAAGCGATACTCGTATAGAGCTCGATCGATAGGTCTTGCATTCAAATGCACAAACTCGCTGGCCTTCGTAAAATTCTCCCTTGTAAGCCTCAACTCTGGACCTCATTCAATTGCGAAACATCATCCATCATAAGCGTGCTGTTTAAATCTCCAACATCATGGCGGGCGTTTCCGTACATAACTTGGTGAATTCTATTGATGTCTTCACATCTTCAGGAACAATCTCTCTCTCTACTACTCGGAAGCCAAAGAGTCTGAAGAAGTCCTCAGCGGTTTCCGTAAGTAGAAACAGTGTCTTGATTCTCCTCTCCCGAGCATCTTGTATTACCGCCTCGGTAAGGACAGTACCTAGACCTCTACCCTGATATTCAGGGGCTATTGCCACGGACCTGAGCAGCGCCGAATTGCCATATATCTCCAAGCCTGCGCATCCCCATGGCTCGATACTCGAGTCATCATCATTGCCCCTTAGCGTCAAAAAATTCGAGATGTTATCTTTCACTCCCTCAGAAGGAAGATCCACATCATTGAGAAGACTTAGAATGGAACTGAGTTCCGATGGATTTGTTTTCTCAATCCTATAGCCGGTTACCAATTCATTCAACCTCCTTCATGCATGGCGCACCATCAAATGAATATCTTTTCTCAAGCATGAGGCCTTTGGTTGTAGCAATTGCATCAACTTGCGTTTGAAAAGTACTACGAAATGAATTATGATGCATCTTCCCTGTCATTTGGCGCTACCTTTTCGGAAGGCTTTTTATCATCAGCATATAGCATATCGCATATCTATCATTCGCCAAGGTGAACTGGGGATGGTATCAGTAGTTATTCTTATTCGGGCCGAAGCGGGCGCCATCTGGGAGGCCTGCCAAGCAATCACTGAAATTGAAGGAATCGAGCGGGCCGATGTTGTCACGGGGCCATATGACATGATTGCCTATGCTGAGCTTCCCTCAGTTGAAGATCTCAGGAAGCTGATGCAGACACTCCACACCGTTGAGGGAATCAGCCGTACAGAAACTTGTGTTTCTATCTAGACGTCGTGCAGCCCCTCATTCTGCTTAGCTAGAGAGGAAGTGTTATTACTAATTACTATTAACAATAGTTAAAGGAGTTGTTGCGATGACTAAGCCACTTGATGTTGAGATTAAACAAGTCACACTCATTCGAGCGAGTCCAGAGAAGGTATACGATGCTATAGCAACTGGAGAAGGACTAGACGCTTGGTTTACTTCAGGGTCCTTTGTCGATGCTCGTCCAGGTGGGAGGATCAAATTCGTCTGGAAAGATTGGGGACCCGATAAGTACACGACTGAATCAGATGGACCAGTCTTGGAGGCTGAGAGGGGCAAACGATTCGTGTTCCAGTGGAATCCTGACCATGGAAATCCCAAGCTCGCAACTACCATCGAGATTGACTTTGAACCAGTAGAGGAGGGAACTGTTGTTCGCCTTCGTGAGTTCGGTCATGAGGACACGCCAACAAGCAGAGCCGCATTGGCTGAATGTGCAGCAGGATGGGGGGAGGCATTGACACTAATGAAATTCTATGTGGAGCATGGTATCACGTATTAGATAGATTTGAGTACTTCATGCCTTTCACATATGATGCCTGCCGAGGCTGGTATACATGATAGGCAAAGTCTGCATTGTAACAGGTAGCAACTCAGGGATCGGAAAAGAAACTGCTCTCGCTTTGACAAGGATGGGTGCCACAGTTGTGATGGCTGTTCGTGATCCACAACGAGGCGAGGAGGCACGAGATGAGATTATCAGACGGACTGAAAAAGACACAGTCGACTTAATGCTATGCGACCTCTCATCCACAAGATCCATTCGACAGTTTGTGGAGGATTTCTCCACCGAATATGATCGATTGGATGTACTGATTAACAATGCAGGGGCTGCATGTCATAAACGCCAACTCACGGAGGATGGCTTTGAGCGGTCATTGGCGGTCAACTATCTTGGCCCCTTTCTTCTTACCAGAGAGCTGCTGCCGCTGTTGAAATGCAGTGCACCTTCTCGAGTAATCAATCTCTCGTCCGGTCTTCATGCTCGAGCAAAGATTGACTTTGACGATATTCAGAGCGAACGCAACTACAAGGGAATGCGTGTATACGAGAGCACCAAGCTGATGATTCTAATGTACACCTATGAGCTTGCAAGACGTCTGGAGGGCACAGGAGTGACTGCGAACGTAGCCCTGCCAGGTTTTGTAGCCACCAATCTTGGTGCTAATATGGGCGGTCTGCGCAATAAGATAATGTTCAGGTTGGTACGTCCCTTTCAAATCAATGCAGAGAAGGGTGCTGAGACCTCTGTCTATGTTGCTACATCACCGGAGCTTGAAAGTGTCACTGGTCGGTGCTTCGCCAAGAGTCAGGAACGGCTCTCTTCGGAGGAGTCTTATGATGAGTCCGTTCAAAAGAAACTCTGGGATGTTGCTGAGAGTCTTCTGGGCCTTTGATGCCCAAACAGTCTGTATGAAATCACCTCATATACTCCACATGTTCTGAACTCTCTTGTTAACACAGGTCAAAAGAACCTCAGGTGAAATCATGACTGAGAAGAGCAGACTGCGCATTGAGGCCGAACAAATCATTGAAGACCTAGATATAATGGGTCTGCTCAATGCTTATGGTTATGCTCGAATAGTGGGCAGTGTTGCACTAGACCTCATCGTCAAGAGGGACATCGATATTCATGTTCTAGTTCTACTCCGCGATACAATGGACATGGCACAACACCTCATGGCTGTCCTGCTCAAAGCAGATGGTGTTGATGAAGTAAGTGTGAAGGACTATCGCGAGAGAGCCTCGCTGAAAGTGGGAATTGAAGAATACCAGGGTGAATCAGGACCCTGGAGTATTGACATCTGGCTAACGACAGATGTGAGTACTACTGGGTTTGCCATAATCGATGAGTTAGAGGAATCTCTCGATGAGGAAATGCGTGAAGTGATTCTCAACATCAAGCGTCATTATCATATTCGTGACCTCCTTCAGGATGGTCTCAGTACCCTCATCTATAGAGCCGTGACAGAGGGTGGGGTTCAAAACGCCAATGAGTTCGAGCAATGGCTCGCGAGAACACAGCTCAGGAAGCAGGATAGGGAAACTATTCTGTCATCGCTAACTCGTCGGCCTAAGAAGCCTCCAAAGGAGTCCAATGAAGCCTGAATTGACCAGTATTATTTCTGAAGAATCTCAAATACCTGAGCTACTAGCCAGAAGTTCACTCTGCAGAATGATGGTGGTACGCTTGTATAAATGGTGCTTCAAGAAACCACATAGTATCTGATAATGATCATTGTTTCATTTGGATGACTCATACGGATTCCATGTTAGAATGCAATTGGCAGCATTGATGCCAAAACCCAACTGAAGAGTAGAGCATTCACAATGGACCCAAGCCAGTATTGACCAGTCAAATGATGACCCCAGAGAATCATAATTGTTGAAATAGCAAACCAAGGGCCAAAGGCATAGAAAAACAGGAATGCAAATCCCAACAGACCTGGCAGGAGTGGAAACCCCGTAATCATTCCATATCCATAATGTAGTATTAGGAGAATGAAATACGGACTACATTTGATGAGAATCGCTTTCAGCGTCCAATGAATTTGCGTTCCAACCCACGTTTCTTTAGCCTCGGTTCGCATTGCCCCTATCAACCACTTGCTTTCCGCAAAGAAGTATACAAGAAAGGGGATGATATAGACTGGGACCATAATTGCACGTGCTACGGTCAGATCATTGAATCCGGGAAGGAAACAGCGGAAATCAAGGGAGAGTCCCAGATCTACAAGGAGGGTCCAAGCGTACAACCAAGCTGCCAAAATCCCTGCCAAGAGAAAGCTCATGGCTATGTATCTAGGAGCATTATTGCTTGCCAGTCCTATTTTAGAGGTCATCTGTGGGCGCTTCCGCTTTATCAGCTTCAGAATAAGAAAAGAAAGCAAGCCGCTGCCTAGAATCCATAGGGAGATAGAGG
Organism: Promethearchaeota archaeon; assembly: GCA_048939765.1. Classification (GTDB taxonomy): domain Archaea; phylum Asgardarchaeota; class Thorarchaeia; order Thorarchaeales; family Thorarchaeaceae; genus SMTZ1-83. Next base: position 6,226 of record JBHLPF010000007.1, on the reverse strand, counting down.
TTCCATATGATTGCGGGAATGGAAGAAATAGGCCCACGCCAAGCAAGGGGTAGAATGCCCCAAGTCCTATTGCTGCATATATGACTCCCAGCCCTAAGAATGCCCGATTACCAATTGTCTGTCCGGCTGAGTGAGTTTTTCTAAGATTGCGAAAAGGTGACAGATCAATCAGAATAGCCAGAAGAGGGAATTGAGTGAGAACTAGTCCAAGCAGCCCAATGAATCCGCCAGCAAGCCAGAGGGAATAGGTTTGGTCCCCGGATGCAATCCAGTAAGAGTCCTCTACTCCATCTTTGAGTCCTTCTTTCATCCATTCAACGCTCTCAGACACTACTATGGGATCTATGGTTTCGAAAAGATGGTTCGTTCGAGCAATGGCAATCCTGCGCGCGGTATTGTCGCCAAAACTACCGTACGTGACACCTGCCTCAATTCCTGTGACTCCAAAGAACCCTTCTAGCATTGTTAGATTATGGGGATACGGAGAGAGCGCATCAAACTCTCCTATGGCTAGTAGCGTATTTGGGATATAGGGCACTTCGCTCCAATTGAGCCCGCTTCCTACCAACACCAGAGCATCAACATTGACAGATGAGTCTTCAATAGCACTCCAGGCAATTCCGCCCCCCATGCTATGTCCAATTAGACCTATCGCGGAACTGTCAACGTAGTCAAGACTTGCAAGATAGTTCAATGCTGCAGTTCCACTTCCCGTCCCTGGTCCTGAGTTGCCGTGCGAATTCGCATCTATCGTCAGAACCACAAACCCTCGTCTTGATAGCTCTATTCCAAATGCCATGAGCCATTCTTTGCACTGAATCACCCCGTGTATCACTACCACCCCAGGCAGTTGATTTGTATCTGTAGCGTAAACTGGTTGTTGCAGTGTGCTATGGATCCAAGAACCATCTGAGGCTTGGAAGTCAACTTCAGTCACATAGACGGTTCCAAATCCACTTTGGACAATGGCTGCCAGTGCTACACCTGAAAACATGACTAGAATGCTCATAATCAAAACGAGATATCTGGGTCTGAGTCTTGACATTATCAGGTACGCTCGGGAGGTTTAGTTGAATCTGGTTTCCCCGAGATTTATCTCCTATGGTTCCCTTCAGTCGGCTATGCCTGAGTGGGAGGATATCTTCGAAGAACAGGGAAGGGTGTTCACAGAGCCCCATCAAGCCATGGAGCAAGTCGTGCAGGTATTCCGGGAGCGTCACGTGAAAAGGGTTCTAGATGTCGGCTGTGGCTCGGGCCGTCATTTAGTCTATTTCTCAAAGAGAGGTTTTGAGACCTTCGGGTTTGATGTCTCTCAGAGTGCTCTCTCCCTAGCCCATGAATGGCTCAAAGAAGAGAATCTTCAGGCTACAATCATTACACACCGAATGGAGAAGAGATTCCCATATCAGGACTCGTTCTTTGATGCAGTGATATCAACACAGGTTGTCCATCACAATCGAATGCGGGAAATTCTTCTCACCGTTGGCGAGATTGAGCGTGTCTTGCGGTCTGGTGGTGTTCTCTTTGTTACATTTCCGATACTATCAGAGGTTCCGAGCGAGGGGGACAAAGGCTGGAAACTAGAACAGGTTGAACCAGGAACGTACATCCCTCATCATGGGCCAGAGGCTGGAATTCCCCACCACTACTTCACAGAAGAAGAGATCTACAAGGTCTTTGATGGCTTCGACATCCAAAGCATTGTCATTGATGAAACGCGTCATAGATGTGTTCTTGGTATCAAGAAATAACTGACTCATTTCTCCAATCCGAAAGTTGGGAATATGAGCTCCTTCACTTTGTCAATGGTCTCGTCGACAGCTCTCCTCACCTTCGATTCATGTTCTGCATACATTCTCTGAGGGCGGTCAGTCCAACCGCCTCGTTTTACCTCAAAGCCATGCTTTTGGCAAAGCTCTATCCACGCTGCCGGGATAAGCGGCGGCAATGCTATGTCTGCAACGTCTGCAAGAAGGACCGCCCATACGCGTGCGGCCGTCACTGGATGATATCCTCCTCCCCCCACAATAACCAGTTTCTTGTTTCCAAGATGCGCCAATTGGCGTACGGTCTTTGATAGACGATGATACGTGTCAAGATTCAGAAGCAGGTCTGCGAGAGGGTCATCCATATGTGCGTCTGCACCGGCATTCCAAAATACCAGATCAGGTTTGTAGGCTAACCAAATGGGCACAACGAGTTCTTCAAAGGCTTTCCAATACTCGAAATCGTCTGTGAGAGGGGGCAATGGAATATTCACAGAGTAGCCTTTCCCTTCACCGATTCCGACCTCTTCTGGCCTCCCTGTCCCGGGATAGAAACCCATGCTCAATTCGTGGGTTGAGATTGTCAGTACGGAAGGGTCGCTATAGAAGGCCTCTTGGGTTGCATCACCATGATGGACATCAGTGTCCAAATACAATACTTTCTTGGTCGGATACTTCTGCTTAAACTTCTTTATGGCGACCACTGTGTCGTTGAGATAGCAGAATCCTCCGGCATTCGAGCTATAGGCGTGATGAAACCCGCCAATGATTGACATCGCATCTTCAAACTTGCCATCAGCAACGCCCATCACTGCATCAATGGTGGCGCCCACAGGATAGCTCGCATATTTGTCAACCTGGTGGAACACCGGACACTCATCAGTATCGAGTCCAAAACGAGAGGAGAACGCAGAACCCATGTTTCCGAACAACTCGAGGGTCTCAATGTAGGAAGGATCATGATAGAGCCCAAGCTCCTCACGAGTGGCCAGGCGCATCTGCTCCAGGGATATCCTCTGGCTCTTAATCAGTCCAGACATGACTGGCAAGCTCCAGGTTATGTCCAGCCTTGGTCTGTTCCAGAATGGATTCGGTTCCATTCTCATTGTATCCAGCTCGTCAATCCCATCCATCTTGAGTAGTTCTTCGGGACTGAATACAGCTGTTAAATGGGACAAACCGTCTCCTCCGTCATTGAGTGGGGTGTCATGACTGGTGATTGAGTTGATATTATTTCTGGTGTATCACCATTGGGCACCAATGGTCCTGAGCAAGTCATTTTTGTGAGCACTCTCGCCTTTGATCTTCCTTAACTCAGTCGCGGCTGTTCTCTTCGCCTTCTCATTTCCCACCTTTGTTAGAACATCAATAATCAACAGGGTTAGTGGTTTGATGCTTTCGTGTAGCAATGGATACACAGCTTCAGCTGCTATACTCTTCCCAGACTTCTTGACAAAGTTGTCCATGAATTTCAGCGTAGATGCAAGCAAAGTGTTACAGAGGGCCGCCAATGTGTCATTATTAGACACCAATTCTTTGCTTTCAAGCACATGGACAGTTGATGCCAGGCTCTCATGGCAGGTTGTAACGGTTCGGTCAAACTCCTTTCTGTCTGTAACTGTTGCATTTGAGATGTTTCTAAACGCCTGCTGAAGCATGCCGATGCGGTATTCTATCTGGTCATCATCGAAGTATGCATTGATCTTGGCTAAGTATTCTAAGGCGTCAAATGGTCGCCCTAGTTTCATCAGTCTCCCTAGCTTATTGGATGCAAAATCCAAGTCCTTGGGATCAATTCCAGTGAGAAACCATTTTGCGAAGAGGTGTTCCTTCATCGCATCATAATCGCCCATCTTCTCAGACCTCTTCGCTCCAGAATCAAAGACACTGCTAATGGTCTTCCTGCTCTTGTCATCAAGCAGTGATACTGCAATCTCCCCAGTCACCCTCGCTAGAGTCTTAGCGGTGTTGCTTTCCCCCAGTGTTGCAGACAATCCCTCTGCTATGTGATTGAGGATTTCTACATAGACCATTGAGTCCAGAAGTACAAGACGTTCGGCAGCATTGGTAAGTAACTCGCCTGTTTCCTGGGGATTTCCCATTTTTCCTCCATCCCTGAGCACTCTCGCCCTAGTCGACGCTCCGCGAAGTGCCCGAGAGAGCTTTGCTGGACTCACTGAATCCTGTTCCATCAATTCCTGCAAGGCCTCGAATCTGTTCTTGGATACTCCATCAAGACCAGCTTCTGCAAGCTTCGTTTCAACCAGCTCAGCTATAGAAAACCCAAAGTCGTCACCAAGCTCCTTAAGATTCCCGAGCTCTGCAAGATCCTTCTTTACCTCTTCCAATGTAGAATCTGGGAACATTACGCCCTGGTCTTCTAGTTGTTTCTGAATCGTTTCCGTTGTTGGAACATCTGTGGGATGTACAAATTCGTCTTTACTCGGAGGTGTAGGTTTCTTTGCGTTCGCCTCCTTAGTAGGAATAGCCTCTTCTGGCGCCTTAATCTTCTCAATAGGCCCTGTGATGGCGAAAAGGCCCTGACTAAGAGGACTCTCGATATGTTCATTCGCAAGGTCAATCGCTATCTGGTCCACGTAATCAATTCCAAAGTTCTTGGCTGCGAAATATCCGTATGAAAGAAGAGGTTCAAGACCCGCCGCAGAGTCGATCTCATATTCTGCTTTCATATGCTCCCACCCATCAAAGAGGGCTTGTCTTTCCACATCACGTCTACCTCTTGCGCCCATCTCCTGAGCAAGCATCCTGATGTCTCCGACGATTGGGTGGTCGACCCTACCCCTTAGCACATCAGCGAGGGTGTCATGCATGAACTTGAGGGAGAAGAATCTGGGGTCTCTAGAGAGATACTGCTTGATTGCATTGAATGGACCTGGAGAGTCCACAGGCGCCTTGACCTTGAAGAACACCTGATTGAGATGAACTTCGTGAGTTTCATAATTCGGCATGTCCGCGAGGCAAAGAAGGGTCTTGATTACAGGAAGAGATCCCTTCCTCGGTGTGTAGATATTTCCTTCCAACTCAAAGAGCACCCTGGCCAAGAGGCCAGCCACGTAATTGGTCATTCCTTTTGGTGCTTTCTTCACCCTTGTTTCTGTGAGCTTCTTTATACCCCCGGTCTTGCTCTCAAATCCAATCTCCTCAGCCATGTATCTCACATAGATTGGGCTTCCCTGTGCATAATCGACCAGCTGTTTCAATGCATTCTCGTTATACTCTACACCTTGACTTTCCAGATGTTTTACTGCAATCTGTTGCATGGCATCATCTGGAATCATAGGAAGACTCACAGATGTGAACTTTTTCCGCAGCTCAACCGGGAGTCGTGCCCAGTCCTGTTCACGTGCAGTGGTGACCACTCCTTGCACATCCCTTTCGATGATTGCCTTCATCAGCTCACGTGTTTCTGGAATGTCATCCACGAACAGAATGACACCATCCTTCTCATGAATACGAGCCACATCTTTTGTGTCCCAGACAAGAGCTGTGTCTGATTCCTCTTCCAAATCCTTCCAGATGGCATACATTGCAGTAGTCTTTCCAGAGCCTGGAGCTCCAAGAATCACTAGATTTTTGCCATTCCTAACATGCTTGATGGCGGTATCTAGAGCTGTTCTGAGCGAATCATCGATAACCAACACATCATCGAGGTAGAGTGGAAGTCTCCAGACGTTCTTGACCCTGTTTCTTGAGTCAGGTATCTCGAAGTATGAAACTAGCTCACGAATGATACCAATCTGACGTGCGATTACAGTCAGCTCTGACTTCATGTTGTCTACATATTGTCCTGCATCTGGACGGACAGAACTCAGCTGATTCATGGCAGTGTTGACAGGTGCAGCAATGCCTAGTCCTCCCTCTCTCACAGCTTCCTTGATTGCTTCTCTCACGGCTGAGTCTTGCACGGCATCCTTGAAGAAGCCCATTAGCTCTTCGGACTTTACCTTGCCTTTTTCTTCCTGATGCTTCATGATTGTACCCGCAGCCACTGCAAGGACCGCTGAGCCCGAACCTATCAGTGCAAAGTTAGTCGCGATGGCTGAGGCTACGCCTAGTGCCTTCTTGGCCTTGGGATGTTTCTCAAAGTAATCGCGGATTGCATCAGCCAGACCCATGTAAACACAACCGTTGACTGACAGCGTGAAACTATGACCAACTAATGACCCTTCCGAAACGCCGTAACGAAGCTAGAGACACTTCGAAACGCTCATTATCCCAAGACTAGTGAAATGCTAGCTATGTCTAAGTTCGATCTTCTTAAACAGACATTTCTTGGAAACCTTGGAGAGAGCATACCGATCTCAATCTGGAAACATCATCCGGAGATTGACCGGACACCTGAGGGGCTATCAGGAGAAGAGATTGCGTTCCACAAGAGGTTCAATCATGACCTCCTGAAGGTATCGTTTCATGGGAGATATCCAGTTGTAGACTGGGGC
>JBHLPF010000079.1:0-7274 GCA_048939765.1 Promethearchaeota archaeon | reverse complement strand
TATTGGAGATACACCCTGAACGATAAGGGATCTCCAATGGGGTGGCTTTTGACAAAGAATACATTGACCGAGATGATTCCTCGAACGCTCCCTGGCTTAGAGAACTTCTATATGGCTGGCCACTGGGTTCTTCCGGGCGGAGGTGTGCCTGGAAGCATCTATACAGGTAGGAACGTCCTTCAGATACTCTGCAAGAGAGAGGGAAGAGAGTTCAGGACAAGTTAGGCGATGGTATTCTATTGGTCTATCCTAAGGAGCGAAACATCAGAAGTATGTCTTCAAGCTAGAGAAGATATCTCTGCTGGAGGTTCCGACTCGCAGCTCGAACTCTCCTGGTTCCAGATACCAATCATGCCTATTGACATCGTAGAACATCAGATCTCTTGCGTTTATCAAAACAGGAATTGATTTTCGCTCGCCAGGCTGCAAAACTACCTTCTCAAATCCTACGAGTTCTTGGACTGGTCTCACAACAGAGCTCTCTGTGTCATGACAGTATATCTGGATGACCTCGGCCCCATCCTTTTCGCCGACGTTTTTCAAGACCACTTCGACTCTAATCCTATCATCCGCACCTGCAATTTTGTCGGCTAGAAGGCGAACATCACTAATCTCGAATGAAGAATATCCTAGACCATAGCCAAATGGAAATAGCGGCTCTATCTCCTTTTCATCAAACCACCGATATCCCACGAAAATCCCTTCGTCATAGTATACATTCTTTTCTTCATCGCCGGGGTAGTTCCTTGGGTTTCCTGTGCTATGGGCAGGTGAGTCGCTTAGCTTCTTTGGAAAGGTGATTGGAAGTTTGCCTGATGGATACACATCACCAAAGAGCATGTTGGCAATTGCTCTTCCTCCTTCCATTCCTGAATACCATGCATCAAGAACTACAGGCACATTTTCAAGCCAGGTGTTCATTGCGATGGGGCTGCCTGCAACTATGACAACGATTGTATTTGGATTGTCTTTGGCTGTATCATTTATGAGTTGAACTTGCTCCTCAGGGAGTCCAAGCTCCGCGCGGTCATATGTTTCAGAGTCCTGACCTTTGCCATGATTCAATCCGACGAAAACAATAGCCGCATCTGCAATTGAGGCTTCATTCATAATTCGAGCTCTACCCGCAAGTTTCTCCTGCATGCCTTTCAAGGGTGAGATCTCATACGGCGGCCAGACGGCAGACGACCCTCCGTATAAAATCCTACCAAATCTCTTCTTCAGATTGGGGCCAATCAACGCAATTGTATCGATGTCTTCAAGGCGTAATGGTAGTATTTGACCTTCATTCTTCAGGAGAACCATCCCTTCTTCTGCAATTCTCCGAGATAGCGCCTGGTGCTCCCTTGTGTTTCTTGACCCTTCGGAAATTGCGTCCCTTTCTTCAAACACGCCAGTCAAGTGCATCACTCGCAACACACGAAATACCAATTCATCCAATGTTTCCTCTGAGAAGCTGCCTTCATCGAATGCCTTCAACAATGCCTTCTGTTTGTACTTGGAGGGAACAGGCATCTCCAATGACAAGCCCGCGTTGATGCACCCCTCTGTGGTCTCATACGGTCGCGTGGCAAACCAATCTGTCACTACAAATCCCTTGAATCCCCATCTATTCATGAGGACCTCGCGAATAAGATATGGATTCTCACAAGCGTAGACTCCATTCACTTTGTTGTAGCTTCCCATGACTGACCATGCGTCAGCCTCTATGACGACCTCGCGAAATGCTCGAAGGTATATTTCATGCAGGGCTCTTTCATCTACTACCGAATTGCATGATCTTCTGTCAGTCTCCTGATTATTCGCTGCGTAGTGTTTTATGCAGGCTCCAATACCTTTGCTCTGGACTCCCTTCACGAGTTGAATAGCTAGTTCTTTTGTCAGATAGGGGTCTTCGCTGAAGTATTCGAAAGTTCTGCCATTCAAGGGTGTACGGGCAATGTTGATGCCAGGGGCTAACAGCAAGTGTCGATTGATAGCGCTAATCTCCTCTGCGATTGCTACGCCCATCTGATTCACTAGCGACCTATTCCATGTTGCAGCAACTGAAATCGTTGCGGGGAATCTTGTGCAGCGTTTGAACCCAGCTGAATGGAATGCAATGCCAAGCGGCCCATCTGTCATTTTAAAAGAAGGGATACCAAGACGCTTGATTGGTTTGGTTGAATATATACGTCTATATCCCGGACTTGTCAGCATTTGGAATTTCTCTTTCAATGTCATCTTTGAGAGAAGCTTTCTGGCTATTCCTTCCGCATTCTCACTGCGTTTGTCCAAGGCCAACATCATCATCTCCAGTAGGCATTCTGCTGCAATCGATGCCTGTCATATATATTGCCTGAATTTCAAAACTGGCATTTCTGAACCCGTGAATCTTGCAAGTGCAGGTTTCAAACTGGATGACTCAGTGAGTTGAAATATAATGCAATGCCGGCTTAAAAGGGCTCATGAATACCTCTCGACAAATTGAGCTTCTAGAACCCCAATTGGTTCTTGCATTGATGATCAGGATTGTTTCTCAACTACTTTCTTCAATCTTTCATATGCTTCCGGCCCTTTTGAAAACGGACATACCTTGATACATACTGAACAACCGTAGAACTCTACAAAATACTCGAAACATGACTGTTGAATGATATCGGTTCTAAGACCCGAATCATGCACCAAGGTCTCTTGACGGATCGCTTGAGGTGGACATTCATTGATGCAACGCCCGCAAGCCTTGCAGTATTCTTCAATCCAACTATGATTGTTTTCCTTGGAGTCAGGCAGATTCCGTACGCTAGTGTAGACTGCCGCGAGTCGAACTCTTGGACCAAATCTGGGAGTAATCAACAGACCATGCTTCCCCACGAATCCAATTCCGGCTTTTTGGGCTAGAGGGGGGAACAGTGCTGTTCCGCCAAGTGGATGATCTGCTTGAGCCGCATAACCGTGCTCTCGTAGAAATGCCGCGATTTTATTCGCTGCAATTCCAAGGCTGTCATATGTATCGAAGACCATCTTGAATGTGACCTGACTGGGAGCTTGGTCTATCTTCTCCTGACTCATCTCCATGGCCAGAACTATCGCATTATCAAATAGTATACCGAACTCTTGAAAGATCAAATCTTGTGGCAACTTAGTAAAGTGAATAATGTCCACGCCTTGTGAGTAGGCGAACTCTTTCAGCTCATCAATGAAGTCACCTGAGGTTCCATTGGTAGGGCTGACAGGGTTTTCATTAAGTGAATCGATTGTCAGGTTGATGTTCCTCATTATTGAGAGCATTCTTCTCATCGGGAATGTCTGTTTCATCTCGAAGTCTTCGCGTTCTTTCATCATCGTAATAGCTTCAAGAGGAATCTCAAATCTGGTGGGGGAGTTTGATGTTGAAGTAAGCGCATTCGGGAATTGGGAAACTGATTTCTGTTTTGCAATTATGCCTCTGATTCTTGGATATCCTATTCGGAGTAATATACCGTTGATTATTCTGTGCTTCAGCTTCATCTTCCACTCACGTTGTGTCGTCAGCCTAGGGAGTAGGAGAGTTGCATCCAAAGGTACATTTCTATCTTCTGAAAACACATATTGTCTGCCCCCAGATCGATACATTCCGAAAACTCGACTGGCCAATTTTCTCGGACTATCCCGAAGAGAGAAAGAGCACCATTTCAGTTCAGACGGTTGACTCAAAAGAGCTATCATATCACGTGATCAAATGACATAATAATACCGTCTCTAATTTGGACCTCTCCCTGCTACTACAAGATGAGGGCCTAGTATTTCACATCTGTTCCGCAAAAGCGGCTAATTCGACAAGTTCGGGAATCTGCTTCTCTCTTATGGCTCTAAACATGCTTGTTGAAGTACCTCTCTTCTTGAGCTCGCGCTCGATTCTATTCATACAGATAGTGATGTTCATAATCGCATTCTTCAAGGTGACAATACTGAGCCGCAGCTCATCATCTGTGCATGAAGACATTTTTCGGGGGATACAACACCTGAGGGAGATCACCCGTTCCTTTTCGTCGCCACCTTTCAACGGATATTACACCCCTTATAACATAAGGTACCTATGGAAAACTAACATACTTAGGCTAATTAGCTTAGCTTTTCAAAATGTGATTTCTTGTAACTCATCAATAGATAAAACGACGTGTTTTGAAGCGAATTATGCGTATTTGAGTTACATATTGCAATTTACGCTCTGAAGTCAATGCTCCTGCAAGTAATTGATAGTGTTTTTGGATTTCATCGAATTGGGAGGCAAGCTCTGGATTTCACTAACCTTGAGATAGCTTGAAGCAAGCAGAGGTGGATTCATATCAAAGGTCTTGTTATCGGAACATAAAGCCCTAAACACTGAGATTTGATTCTACTATTCTATTTCTTATCCAAGACAAGAACACTTGGTAGCTTCAGAAGCTTTCCCATATTGCGGCCAGTGGTGCCGCCTTTATATCGCAGTCGCCTATTGCCAAACCTGTTCTTCGATGTCATCATCTTGATTGTGGAATATTGCCCATTTGTGAAGTACATTAGATCCTCAGGATCAGCTACTATCTCCAAATCGAACTCATCCAATGTTCCTCTATTGAGCTCATATTTCCCAGCATCAGCTACCAAGTTTACCCAAAGGATGAAATGCTCTTCAACATGCAAGCCGATGTTTATTCTCGCTTGAAACTCGTCTAGCGTCTTGTTGTTCTTTGGATTCTTTCGCTTGTCAGCAATGACATCCTCAATCACAGTCTTGAATGTAAGAAACAAAGTTTCCTGTGCAGATTCATCCAAATTGCATCACCTTATTCAGCTAGAAGTATTCAGTGTCAACCATCCCAGCAGTGCGTACAAGTTCCTTGGCGGCATCCGTTGCTTTCAGAACCTTTGCCATCTCACCCACTATCTTCGCCTTTCCGCTCAGAAGGCCTCGGATAGGATCAAGCTCACCCTTCAGAATATCCACCCAGGTATCATAGCTGGCTTCATAGGTGTATTCAACTGCAAGCTTACCGCTGGTTGCTGATTCCCCGGGTTTGACAACCTCATATTCATCCTCACCAGAAATGGATTTGACTCCTGTACATTTTCCGTGAGTCAGCCCAATATAGGCCATGACATCGCGATCCAAATTTCCGCTGGCTTTGACGATGAAGATAAAATCACCTGTCCACCACGATGCGGCCTTCTCATAGGCGTCATTTGCATTAAGCGCATCCTTGTATAATTCTAGCCATTCGTCTGAGAACAATTTCGGAATTTCAATCACTCCCTTGATTCTCTGTTAGTCGAATTGCTAGGAAAACCGATTGATAAATTGAGCTTCAGAAAGGCAGCCGCCTGCAACAACGGGGAAAAATGAGATTTCATCCCCAGATTTGAGCTCTGTATCAACACCATCCAAGAATCTTATCTCTCTCCCATTTCTTAGAATACTTATGTCAGGCTTGATGTTCTGATTATCATCAGCGATAGCGGGCTTGATTGCAGAATCCAGGAATAGTACATCTAGAAGATTCGAAACGGTAGCACCTTCATCCAATTCCATGTCAATTGGAGCCTTCTTGCCTGTGAGGTCTCTAAGTGTCGCATAGAATCTCACGGTGACTTTCATCCTAGCTCCTCTGGGAACCTTTCAAACATCAGGCTTATAAAACCGTACAAACACCGCTTTGTGATTAGGGGTCAATCTCGAAATGTATGGGTACATGGGCAAGATTCTGCGTGTCGACTTGACAACTGCCACCATAACTGAGGAGTTCCCAGATGAGGAAACGTTGAGGAAATACCTAGGAGGCGCAGGGCTAGCAACCAAGATACTCTTTGAAGAAACGGAGCCTGGCATCGATCCTCTTGGACCAGAAAACAAACTAATCTTTATGACTGGACCTCTAACAGGTACCACTTCGCCCAGCACAGGTCGTTATAGCGTAGTGACAAAGGCACCACTCACTAATGGATGGGGACACGCCAACTCAGCAGGATTCTGGGGCAGAGACTTCAAGCGGTCAGGTTTTGACGGCGTCATATTTGAAGGCGTATCACCAAAACCAGTCTATTTGCTAACGGAGGATGGGAAAGCGGAACTTGTGGATGCTTCTGATATTTGGGGGAAGAACACATCTGAAACCACAAGGATACTCAGAGAGAAGCATGGTGGGAAATTTAACGTAGCATGCATCGGCATTGCGGGGGAGAACCTCGTCAAGTATGCAGCTATAATGAATGACTGTGATGAGGAGAATTGGGGAAGAGCCGCTGGTCGGTGCGGTGTGGGTGCAGTGATGGGTTCCAAGAACCTCAAAGCAATTGCATCCAAGGGCACCTTGACAATCCCAATTGCGAAGCCCGAAGCCTACAGAGATGAAGCCAAAAAGAGATTCGATTGGGTGAATCAAAGCATCTTGAAAATGACTCTTGAGGTCTACGGCACTGCCACGATGGTGGACCTGGTGAATGTCAAAGGCGGCATTCCCACGAGGAATTGGCAGACCGGAGTCTTTCAGAACGCGGAGTTGATCAATGGGACTGCGATCAACGAAAGCATCTTGGTAGAACGAAAACCATGTTTTGCATGTCCAATACATTGCGGAAGAATTGCTGAAATCAAATCAGGCCCATTCAAGAGCAAGGGTGAAGGACCTGAGTATGAAACGCTCTCATCGTTTGGGACAATGTGCGGAGTAGACAACCTGGAGGCGATCACACTAGCTCACTTCTTGTGCAACGAGTATGGAATAGACGTGATTTCTGCAGGAAACACTGTAGGATTTGCAATGGAGTGTTATCAGAGGGGGATTCTAAAGGAAGAAGATGTTGATGGCATGGACTTCTCTTGGGGGAACGCGCAACTAATAGTCGATATCGTTCACAAGATTGGAAAACGAGAAGGCATTGGTGATCTGCTGGCCAAAGGTACAAAGAGAATGGCTGAGAAACTGGGTCAGGGGTCCGAGCGATTTGCGATGAATGTCAAGGGACTTGAGCTGCCTGGCTACGATAGTCGTGCAGCCAAGGTGACAGGGTTAGCCTATTCGGTTGCCAACCGCGGCGGCGATCACATTACAGCATATATCGAGGGTCCTGCTTTCCTTGCAATGCCATTCATGATCGTGGAGGATGCAGATATTGGAGACCCCCTCCAAGAGATTCCTGAGACTGCATTGGTCGTAAAGAACTTCGAAGATGCGCTTGGGAATTTTGATGCAATTGGAGGATGCAAATTCATGGGCATGGTCCTCACTGCCGAGGACTGGGCAAGTCTAATGTCCGCTTTGATGGGTGTTGACATT
>JBHLPF010000078.1:0-7388 GCA_048939765.1 Promethearchaeota archaeon | reverse complement strand
TGGCAGGGATCCATCATAGCCCCTAGACAACGAGCGCATTGCTGAGCCGACGACTCCGAGGAGCGAATTTAAAGGATTCGCTAGGTTCTGCCAACTATTCTGTCGAACAGTGACTTGTCAATATTTCCTCCACTCACAACACAGACAACAGTGTGCCCACTGAATCGGTCAGGCGTTTCAAGCAAAGGACTAATTGCGGTCGCTCCAGCTCCCTCAATCACCTGTTTCTCCTCAATCCAAAGAAGTCGGATTGCATCAGCCACGGTCTCCTCATCGGCCAAGACAATGTCGTCAACATAATTCATTATGACGTCCAGCGTCAGAGACCCCTTCTCAACTCCTCCAAGAAAGGCCTCTGCGAGGGTTTCTGACTCTTCTATCTCAACGACCTCGCCCGCGAGCCATGACTCATACATTGTAGCTGACCCCTGCGTCTGAACTCCAATCACTTGAGTTTCAGGTCGAATGCTCTTGACAGCCACAGCGATGCCTGCAATCAATCCCCCTCCTCCCACCGGTACGATGATGGTGTCAAAGTCGTCAATCTCCTCAATGATCTCAAGCCCAATAGTACCCTGACCCGCCATCACTGCATAGTCATTGTAAGGGCTTACATAGGTCAGCTTCTCAGTCTTTGCCATCTCTCTGGCTTTGGCCTCCACTTCATCGAACCCTCCACCCAGGACAACCTCGACATCAAACTCACGGACCTTCTTCAGCTTGGCCTTGGAAACCTCATTTGGAACGACTATTGTGGCAGGTATGTCCAGCTGCTGTGAGGCATATGCCACACCCTGTGCATGATTTCCGGAGGAGGCGGTGACAACTCCCTTCCTCCTCTCTCTAGCCTTCAGTTGTGACATTCTGTTTAGTGCACCGCGTACCTTGAAGGAGTTGGTATGTTGCTGATTCTCCAGCTTAAGATAGACTTGGCCCTGGCATCGCTCACTGAGGGAATATGAACGGACAAGTGGTGTGGCCTTGACATACTTCTTGATGGTCTTCTTTGCCTTCTGAATGCTCTCCAAGCTGATTTCTTCCACCACACGCTCACCCTAGATATTTAGGAGATTCGTAGTCAGTCCCAGTCCCCTTTCCTTGGCTTCCTTATAGACTACGTATCCAGCAGCAATATCCTGGGCTGCTAGACCAGTTGAGTCAAACATAGTTATCTCCTTGTCTGATTCTCGGCCAGACTTATCACCAATGAGGATCTGGCCTATCTCAGCATGCACATTGTTCTCTGTGATGAGGTTCTGTGCCAAAGCATGTTGAATCTCTCCAATCCTTCGACACTGGACAAGGCTGTCCACCACAATTTTGTCTGCATTCGCCACGATCTTAGGATCCAGTTCCTGTTTCCCGGGACCATCGGCCCCTATGGCATTGATGTGAACTCCTTCTCCTATCCAGTCACTCTTGACTAATGCCTCTCTAGAAGGGGTCACAGTCACAACAATGTCCGCATCTCGAACGACATCCTCCACATTCGAAAATGCATTCACTTCTATTCCGAAACTCTCAGTCATCTCCTTTGCGTAGCGTTCAGCTGCATCTCCGACGATGTCCCATGCTCGAACCTCTTCTATCTTGAGGAGTTCTCTGAGGGCTATAATCTGCATTCTTCCTTGGGTCCCGGTGCCCACAACCCCCACTCTCTTTGAGTTCTTTCTTGCCAAGACGTCGGCTGCAACGGCGCCAGCAGCTCCAGTCCTGTAGGCAGTGATGTAGGTTCCATCCATTATCGCGATTGGCATGCTCGTTTTCAAATCCATCAGGACAATGACAGCAACTCCTGGCGGCAGACCGAGCTTGTGGTTGTCATAGTACCCACTGGCAATCTTTGTCCCAATGATTCCAAAGTCCTCCACATACCCGGGCTTGATATCGACCTCTCCATTATACTGCTTGACATCCAAATGTGCAACTGGTGCTAGCTGCACTCTTCCCTTAGCGAAGGCAATGTATGCTTCGCGTACTGCCTGGATCGTCTTTCCCATGGGAAGACAGGATTGCACTTCATTCTTCGAAAGAATCAGTACTTCTGACATGAGAATCACACTACAACTGAAGGGGCGCCTAAAGACTCTTCAGGATGAAGTTCAAACAGAATGAAAGCTCTGTAGAGGAACATGGGCGTAGATATTCTCATGGAAGAAATGAAAGGTGAGCCACAACTACCTCGGTTTGAATGGATTGAGGTGACCAAGGGCATTGGAATCACATGCGTCATACTAGTCCACTCAATGATACCATGGCTCAATCCTGTGACGATTCACCTGAGCAGTTTTACAATAGCCATCTTCTTCGTCTTGGCTGGTCTCACTTACAACAATTACCGATATAGAAACAACTTGCGATACTTCGCCGTGTCTCGAGGAAAGCAGTTCCTCATTCCATACTTCCTCCTATACATGATAATGATGGTCCTATTTCTCCCACTCTCTTCCACTGTTGAGTCTGCTTTTACTCCTGTGGAAGTCTTTCTATGGTTCCTATATGGGAACGGCCCTCCCCTATCGGCCTCTCACCTGTGGTTTCTGCCGGTGCTCTACTTCGGATTGATGCTGTTCGTGATCACTGATAGAGCATTACAGCGGTTTCCCTACTACTCCAGATGGATTATTGCAGTGGCCTTTCCAGTAATTGCTTTGATAATCCAATCCTTCTTTGTGCCGAATCTCGTTCCTTGGCGACTAAGCAGTGTATTTGTAGCAGCAACATTCGTGTTCTTTGGGAATGCCATGCGCCAGTATAGGGGTTTGAATCCTTGGCTGTCATCATCAAAGGTTCGTGATGCTGCTATTCTTCTTCTGCTTTCGGTCATACTGATTCTGGTTTCTGATTTCAATGGGTTTACCGACATTGCTGTCGACAACCTTGGGAAGAGCCTGCTGATTTACTTAATACCAGGAATAATCGGAAGCACGCTAGTATTCTATGCCTCAAGCGCATTGGTACACTCGAGTCCTTCCAAGAAGATGTTTATGGCCTTAGGAAGAAACTCACAGGAGCTATATGAGGTCCATCCACTCGCTTTCTATCTTGTACCTATCATGGTCTTGCCATTTGGATTGCCACTCTTTGGTCTTGAACACAGTACGCTCTTCTGGCCATTGAGGTTCATCCTAGGAGTCGGTCTTGGTTTCATCTTGACGAAATACCTGATTACAAGGAACCGAGTTCTGAGTGTGCTTTTTAGAGGATCTCCACGAGTTATGTCTGTCCTCCCGCCTAAGGAAACTTCTCCATCAGATGCTTGATTTTGAGCATCCTGAATGTTGACTCGGACTCAATCGCAGATGATTTTCTCCTGTTCTCTTCAAGAGCCATATAGGCACCATTCACCCAATACCCCCCTTGCCTCTCAGGCAACCACTCCCTTGGGAACTGATATGTACCGTATTCAGTCGCATAGGCTTCAAGTTTCTTCATGATTCGTCTAAACCACTCACTCCTTCTGGCGGTCTTGAAGGGTGCCATAATAGGCAGAATGAGAAGCACATTCGACATGGAAGCATCTGATGGTTCAGAAATGAAGCCAGGTAGATGGACGCTCCATCCAATCTTGTATCTTCGGTCCTTGTACTTCATTAGGCCGTAACCTGGTTGAAGTTCTTGGTATTCTGGTCTAAGCACCATTGAAACAACTGTTTCTGCTTTCTGACGAAGATCAGTGTCAGAGAGAATCAGATCTGAACTAGTGAAGCCACGTATGTCATGAATCCATGGCAAGACGAATTGCTGATTCGGATATAACATGGCATCAACAAGGCCGTCTTTTCCCCTTTTACCTTCGTACACACTTGCAAAATCGGGACTCCTAGCGAAGGAGTGAATCGCTTCAAGTCGTTCTGTAAGCATCTTGTGAACTGGCTCAGTGCTCGAGTAGCCTGTGAATGATAAGAACGAAGCGACTATAGTACGCAAAAAGACTTGGAATGGATGGTCTATTTCTTCCTCGGCAGTATCTGTCAACCAGGCTCGAAATGGCAGGGTCTTGCTATCAAATGGTTGTAGCCCAGCTCGCAATCCCAGTTCTCCAAGTCTGCCCATGGTGTTCTCAAATGCTTCAGGTTTTGAGGAGTGGAGCTGTTTTATCTGAAAGCCTGAATTCAGCCTGCCTATCCATTTATTGATCAAAGGACTGGATAGTAGGTCTGCCAATAACGAGCTAACTTTCCCCACATCTTGGTCCTGAAGCAGATCTACTACAATCTGAAATCGAATGGATGGTCCAGAATTGGCTAACAACCACTGAATAGCTTCCGAAGAGGCCATGTCTAGTGTGATGTTCTCAGCTCGCTTATCTCTTCCTACGGCTTTCGACAGTGTTAAGAACAGCTCTACCGTGAAGTTGTCGGGAGTGGACGATGACTGGTAGTCTTGAAATTTTGAAGAAGAACATCATAAATGAGATCTACCGGAACAGAATGCTCCTGACAGCCTCACGTGACAAGAAAGAGGGGTGGACCTTGGTTTCTGGCATCTGGAGTCCATTCTACATCCAGTTACGTCTATTGAGTTCGTATCCTGAAACATTGAAGAAAGTTGGTCAGGCAATGACCACGCTCCTGAAAGAGAATGCTCCGAATGTGAACAAGGTAGTTGGCGTAGCCTTTGCGGGAATTCCAATTGCCACTGCTATTTCAATCGAGTCCGGTCTGCCTGCCTGTCATACTCGCAAAATGCTGGGTGTAAGGACAGAGGAGGGCCTCCGCAAAGCAATCCAGGAATACGGGCAACACTCGCTTCTCGAAGGAGTGATCGAGGAAGGTGACGTTCTCTGTATAGTTGACGATCTCGTTACAGGCATGGAAAGCAAACTCATTGCCCGCACGCAGGTGCAAACCGAGATTGAGAGAAGAGAGGTTCACGATGCCGTCTGTGATGATGTGGCTGTGGTACTGGACCGCCAACAAGGTGCTAAGAGGAGGGCCAAAGAAGCCGGCATAAGATTGCATGCTCTGATTGATTTCATTGACGAAGGATTACCCTTTCTGCAGGACTCGATGGACTCCGAAGAATACAAGCTGATTGCCAACTATTTGGCTGACCCATCCAGGTATCAACCATAGAAACTGATTTCTTTTACGAAGTATCTGATATCTTAGAAGAATGAGCGAGAGAAAGGACCCAGTCCGGCATATGCTGAACCTCGCCCTTGCCACAGCACTGAATGACTTGGCCTACTACCAACAAGAATTGGAAAGGGCCACTAGGTCAGAAGTCAGGGCACTGCTGATGGTATTGGAGGAGTCAGAGGAGAATCTGATTGAGAGGATAGAGCATATGATGGTCGCTGGTCCCTTAGAAGGAGTTGAGAATAGTAGGGAACGAAAGGCCAACTGGGAGTCTCCTAACGAGGATCTTTTCGAGTTTGCATCTCCTTTTGCTGATAGTATCCAGTTCCAGAGATGGTCCATTTGTAATGATACTCTTCAACGCAGTCTGAAAGCATATGGTTTCTATCTATCAATCGCCAACAGAGCAAAGTCTGAAGTCATAAGCGCACTCTTCGAGTATCTGGCATTTCTGAAATCGAATCACATCAAGCGACTCAGGAAGGTATGTGAATCGTTTGACACTTCTGATCGAACACCATTCTCTCCTATCTTTGGTGACGTAGAGCAATAGATGCTTCTTCCTTGAATCTATGTGTTTTAGACTCGTCTATATTTGGAACACGTGTTCCAAGAGAATTAATTAAATAACGCGCTAAATAAATAGATTAATAGATATATTTATAAGATTTTGATATAATGTATACAGGTACTGGCCAGAAGGCACGTCGAGCTCGACCCCCTGCAGTGGCTCCATTGGAAGCCAAGGGGACAGGGGGTTCATGCATTGGAAGAACGAGATGAGAAGAATGAGTAACGAGAATCCTGTCACTGCTCCCCCTGTTGTCCTTGAGAGCTTTGAGGACTTCGAAACATTTGCCAGGAATGCGGCCCTTGTGATGTACTCTCCGGAGTATTTCTACAGTCCCTTCCTTGATGATCAGAAGCGTCTTCGAAGAATGACTCTTACTGCTATCGGAGTCAAGATGAATGGGGTGGCGCTCACATTCAAGTACGTGTTAACTCACGATGACCTCTGTGACCCCTCAGGTACCTGGGAAGAACAAACGGCACAAGCTAACCAAGCTATGGATGATATAATGTCCAAGCTTGGAGCTCAAGGGAACTTGGTACGTGGATCGTTAGATATGGAATCAGCCTTTGGAGAAGCCTTGGTTCTAAGACCCTAGTTTCGTTCCTTTTCCGATGCATGATCTGCTTCAACGACATGGTTATCAGACAAAATGCGATTATATCATTGAAACACTTTGACAAAGATTGAGCCAGCTGAAGAACTTGTGCCTCGCATCCTCGAGCAGTATTCAGAACGACCCAGAGGTTGGAGAGTCATGACAACACCTCGAGGAGAGATGCTAGTGGTCGGACCAGACTCTGCATTCCAGATGAAGCTCATCTCATTGAACCCCTTCGAGTTTGTTGGTTCAGGCATGGAGATCAAGGACTCAACCAGTGTTGTCCAGTCTGTCCGGTCAACTCCAGAGTTTGGTTTCAGACCTCTGACTGAGACCGATATACAGGGACTTGTTGCCGCATTTGGTAATCCTCTAGGCATGCAATCGAAACTTCGTAGTATTATACGGAGGGCACCAGTTTCATCTTCAGAGCTAGGTACAGGGTCCATAGATCACATTCTCAGTGGACCAGTTCTGACAAGGCCTGACCTGACCTCACTTGGCGGGGATATGAAGAAGGTTCAGGACCAGCTTGACAAGTCCGCATTGGGCATCTTCAGAAAGCGCTATCCAATGCGTGCTGGGATGTATTTCTAGCTTGGTCATACTCTTACTGAACTTCGATTCTTTGGCCGCAAGTTCTACAGATGACTTCTGTCTGCCCCCTACTGACTTCATAGTCCTGCCATTTGTCGCAGTTGTGGCAGTATAGCCTAGAACGCATCTGATCGGTTCTGACTAGATTTTCAACTTTAACTTTCACGGTTCGTTCTCCATCAGAGCCAGAACCCCAGTCAAATCCAAAGAGCCCCTTTCCGCCCCCACTTGCAACAACTGTACACAAGCCCCTCTCGTCGGATTGATTATACTCCACTATTGTGACTAGTGTCTGATCGCTACTTGTTCTCAAGACATATTCCTGATGAATGAAAATCGCCAAGATCTTGTTACCTTCTCTCCACTCTTTTCTATAGACGCGTGAGTAATTCCTTGAGAGGAAGTCCAAGACCTTTCTAATTCTAACTCTTTCTAGTGCTACTGTTTGCATAACGTTCTCCAAGACCTCACTTGAAACTCTCTTATGTTGAAGTGCTGATTCTATGCTTATAATGCCTTTGAGCAAATGATGCTA
>JBHLPF010000077.1:0-7431 GCA_048939765.1 Promethearchaeota archaeon | reverse complement strand
GTCCCTACGGTTTCCAAAGGATGCCACTTCTCAGCAATGGTCTTGACTTGTTTAGGTGTGGGCATTTCCTGAAGCCGATACAGTTTCTGTACACCCTTCCTTACACCAAGGTCTCCCTCAGATAAAATGTCTAGACGACCCAATGAGAAGATCAGGTACATCTGTACAGTCCACTCGCCAACTCCTTTGATTGAGGTGAATAGTGTGGTTATCTCTTCAGATGACAGTGCCTCCAGTGATTCAATCTTCCTGTATTTCCACAGATGACCTCCTCTCTTGAAAGCATCTGCAACATTATGGAGGTAGGAAGCCTTCTGACGAGAGAGGCCGACCGTTTTTAACTCCTCTTGGCTTTTCGCCAGCATTGCGGATGGAGTTAGATTTCCGACCAATGCCAGCATTCGGTCATGAATTGTTTTGGCAGCTTTGTAAGCGAGCTGTTGGTAGACGATTGACCTAACTAGCATCTCAAAAGGAGGCGACAGAGTGGGAACTAGTTTCATCTCAGATTCAGCTAGGGCACTCCTTAGCTCCGGCACCTGGCTTGTAAACCTGTTCAGGACTTTGGTGGTGAAGACATTTGCCATGGCACTCTTCGGAGTCATAACTAGCGGCACAAATCAATGCTTCGATACTCCGCTGTAATATGCTGCATTCCTCTGCTACTCTCCGAGCAAAGAGATGGTTGGACATTTACGAAGCTCTTCGTTTTCTGAAGGCGATGAATGCCACTACGATCACTATGATGGCAATTGCTCCCACAATCAACAAGGGACGGAGTGCTTCAAGAAGCGGGACTGGATGAACCGTGACCATAACTGTGTCAAATGCCACATTCCCCCATTCATCTTCTACCACCATGGTGTAGTTATAGAGACCGGCCGTGCGCCTGGGTCATACCAGTGGCTGAGGAAAGAGGGGCTTCTTTTCATGATATTGGAGATGCTCTTCGAGCTGCAGGCCAGCAAATCATCACGGAGGGGGAGTTTTTGGAACAGACTTTGAGTACGATTTCTAGAGAGCTTGTCCCTCGACAGCAGGTTCTCGAATGGTTGAAATGAAGGTAGAGGAGCCTCGTGGTTCTGCCTCATAAAATAGGACGCGGTAAGACATAATACAAAGCTACGTGCTATAGATGGTGTTCCACATTAGCTTAGAATAGCTCGAGGATACGACATCGAAAAGCAGTTGTTCAGGCTCATTGGGCCTCAGTTCGCAGATTCATTGTACTTTTGGTTAGCAATATTCGTGGTTTAGGAGGAGAGAGGTTGAAGAAGAAAGACTAGAGCGAATGCCCTAGTAGTCACGCCCTCTTTTCTCTCAATCCTCTTTCAGAAAATGGAGAGGAATAGAAATGAAGAGAAATAGAATAGCGCTGGTTGGCTTATTGTCTATCATTCTGATGATCTCAGTTGTCGGGATTATGCCTGCGGCGGCCTCACCGGTCGTCACATCTCGGACATATACACTTGACGCTGACTTTGACGAAGGAACCCTTATCGGGGTAGAACATGAAACAGTACATGACCAGCTACAGCTCTCACAGGAACAAGTAACGCTGCCCTTCATCTGGGTGCCGAATGATGGGGAAGGTACAGTATCAAAGGTTGATACAGAAACAGGAAACGAGCTAGGTCGCTATCATGTTGCACCGTACTCCAATTGCCGTCCTTCAAGAACAACAGTAGATCTTGACGGCAGCTGTTGGGTTGGGGTTAGGCAGGCAGGCACAGTCGTGAAGATTGGCCTCTATGAGATAGGTGAGTGGATTGACAGGAATGATGACGGCATATGCCAGACATCGCAGGATCTTAACGATGATGGGGACATTACTGGTGCAGAGATGCTTCCCTGGGGAGAAGACGAGTGTGTCCTTTATGAGGTGGTGCTGATACCTAGCTCTGAAGGTACATATGCCCCTGGGACTTACACAGGGACATACGATACGAACTATTGGGGCACCGCACCTAGGGGATTGGCAATCGATTCCGACAATAACCTTTGGGCTGGGACATGGATTAGCAGCAAATACTACTACATTGATGGAGAAACGGGTGCGATTCTCAGAACTATTGATGTTTATCCTCACAGCGCCTATGGAGCAGTGATTGACGCAAATGGCATTCTTTGGTCCTCAGGCAGCTCCCTTGCTCAAGTTCTAAGGCTTGATCCATCAACTGATCCACCAGTGATGAACTTGTATTCTCTGCCTCATTACTCGTATGGTCTAGGAGTCGATACGCTCAATCACTTGTTCGTTTCTGGTTGGACAAGCTCTCAGCTTTCCAGGTTTGATGTGACAACAGGGGTCAAAGAATGGACTAAGACTTTCAATCCATATATCTACCAGGGGAGAGGTGTTGCGTGTACAGGTGACAATGATGTCTGGGTAGCTAGCACAGCTCATGGTAGAGTCGCCAGGTTTGACAACGACGGGACCTTCAAAACATGGATTTCCGTGGGCAATGGCCCTACCGGTGTGGCGGTTGATGCTGCCGGCAAGGTCTGGGCAGTAAATGTCAATGATGATACCATTGCTAGAATTGACCCGGCAACAAATACTGTAGATTTAACAAAGCACATTCTCGGCAGCGGAGGACACTATGGCTATAGCGACATGACTGGAATCATAGCCCGAACAATCACTACCAAAATTGGCACATGGACTGTTAACTTCGATAGTGAAGGTGAAGATACTCCATGGGGCAAGGTTTCATGGAACAGCCTTGAGCCAGAAGGAACATCCGTCACTGTGCGGGTCAGGAGCTCAAATGATGAAAGCACCTGGTCGGACTGGGAAGATGCAGCAAACGACGTCTACCTCACAGACATACCAGATGGAAGATACCTTCAGATTGAAACTACACTGAAATTGGAGGAGGGCGAAGTGTCCCCAATCCTCTATGACCTCACAGTCGAGGTAGGCTATATTCCAGTGCACATCGACATAAAGCCAGGCTCATGGCCCAACCCTCTGAATCGCAAGAGCAAAGGAGTGATACCGGTTGCCATCTGTGGGACACCCGAGTTCGATGTCTACACAATTGATCCCGCATCCGTTCGACTCACTATGGAAGGAGTGGAAGACGGAGTTGCACCACTCAGGTGGAGCTATGAGGATGTAGCGACACCCTTTATTGGTGACCCCTATTATGGGCATGACCTCAATGGCGATGGAATAGTGGATCTCTGCCTCAAATTCGACACGCAAGAGCTTGTGGCTGTCCTTGGCTTGGATGTCTTTGGTAAAGAACCAATCACCATCATATTGACTGGATTCCTCAAAGAGGAAGCTGGCGGTATACCAATACTGGGCCAGGACTACATGGTGATTAGGCAATAGGTTCAGTACACGATTCGGAATAGCCGTCTTTTTTGCGGCTATTCTTCTTTTCTTCAAGTCATAATATTCCTCCTCAGAAGGCATGTCTACGTCTGTCAATGAACTCCTGCAGCTTTGAGTGGTTCCAGGATTCAAAAGCTAGTGGACGAATACGCAGCCCTAACCAAGAATCACGTCTGGAAAGGTGGACACAACAATGTTCTTGAGATACCTCATACTCGGTGACTCTGCCATCTTGAGGACCTCCTTCAGCAACCTCCGAACCTCATCATGTCGCCCCTGCTTCTGGCGAAGCTTCGCCTTGAGAATTAATGACCGAGCAACAATACCAGGAAAATCATTCTTCCCAGTGTGTTCATCTAGTTTCTTCATCCAAGGTCCCGAAGAGTCAATATTCCCATCCAATGATTCTCTTGGGAGCATCTCGATTTCAATTTCTGTGAGATTAAGAAGACATATGCTGCGCCAGAGAGGAGCGACTGTAGTATCTAAAACATGCATGAAGGCTTGAACTGCATTATCATATCTCTTCTCAGATTTATCAAGAATTCCCTCAACCAAATCCAGAACGGAAAGAGTTGCAGTATCCCCAGCAAGCGTGGACAATCTTCTAGCTTCACTGAGTTCGGGTGCGGCTTCGTCATACCTACCAAGGTTAATCAAAGCCCATGCTTTTTGAACATGCGCGTATGAAACCCATCTTCTACGAGAATCAATAGTTCTGAGTGAGTTTTCAACGAACTCTAGCGCTTGATCTCCGTTTCCACTGATGTTGCAAAAATACGCAATCAAGGAGTTCACTGCAGTTGTTGGATAAGAGATAGGCTCGAAAACTTCTCGGCTTTGAAGATGGTGTTCTATCGCGGCATCCAACTCGCCTCGTATTCCCATTGAAAGACCCAACTGATGCTGAACTTCACCAAGACCTTTACTGTAACCAAGCCGCTCGCTCAATTTCTTTGCTGAGTACAAGAGATCGATTCCCCTCTTCATATCCACACGCTTGATGTTGCCGGCCAACAGTGTAAGTAATTCTGCAACCATAATCTGGTCATCATATTTCCTCGCTAACACCAGTGCTTGGTTCAATGTATCAATAGATTCCTCGACGATATTTCCTCGATAGAAGTGCGAAACTTGGATTCTAAGAAGATATACTTTGAAGTACTCTAAGTCCTTGTCCTCACTCACACCTTCAGTGATTGCTTCAATAGGGCTCACATCAGTATCACATTCGGGAAAATCCTCTTCAGCACGTATTCTCCACAACAAGTAAAGATGGCTCGCTATCCAATCGTTAGGGGCGGCCTTGATTGCCCTATGAACAGACTGCCTCATCTCATCCCAGTAGACCATCTGCCCCCGTCGGTTCTTGCTCTGTAGCAATAGAGGGTGAGCCATTTCAGAGATCTTTCCAGCACTCTCAAGAGTGTCAAGTATACTGTAGTCAAAAAGCATGTAGGCAAAAAAGGATGCTAGATATTCTGCCAATGGAGTTGTAGCCTCTAGACACACTCTACTGCTGAGGCGTTCTGCGAAATCACCGAAGTTCTCTGCCTCATCCATCACTGATTGTAGCACGGCTCGTGTTCCGTCATCGACGTATGGAAAGTACATGGTTATTGTTCCAAGCGGTTTCACTCTTGAAGGCCTCAGACTCTCAAAAACAGATTCATATGGTTGACCTTTCTCATCAGTCTTTTGGCATACTGTTAGAAGGAATGTCGACTATTTCCGTCAATGACCTCTTGGTGGCTTGGAATTGTGTCAGAAAGACAGTCGAAAAGTCAGTGAGTATCGAGGTTCCATTTTGAGCAGTGCGAATCTGAACCTAGGAAACTTTTATTTCTCAGATTTGGACCATACTCAATAACAGTGTTATAGCAACTCTGATAC
Organism: Promethearchaeota archaeon; assembly: GCA_048939765.1. Classification (GTDB taxonomy): domain Archaea; phylum Asgardarchaeota; class Thorarchaeia; order Thorarchaeales; family Thorarchaeaceae; genus SMTZ1-83. The sequence continues at coordinate 2,192 of JBHLPF010000077.1, read as the reverse complement.
AGCTTCAAAAGCCCCTCAGTTATCTGAGAGAATGCGGCGACTACTTTTTCACAACACTGTAAGGAGAGGAGAGAATGCGAAAGCTTGCATTGAAAGCAATGACGATAGTCATTGGACTGTGTATCATATTGGCTCTGCCCACTTTTGTTCAGGCTGATGGTAGCTGGTCGGATGACTTTAATGATGGCAATCTGGATGGATGGTCAAAATCCGATTCAAGTTCCATTGTGCAGGATGGCATGTATCGTGGGACTGGGCCTGACCATACCAGTATTGCACACCCCAGCAATGTATCAATTGGCAGCTGGACCTTCGACGTCGTTCACTTTGGTAAGTGGAAGGTGATAGCCATGATGGTGGATATTGTGTTCATGGGAGGTCAGGGAGGAACGGCATCTGCATATGGATACCTTCTGGTAGTGTGGTATCGCTATCTAGAGAATTTGGATCAATTCGATTTCCAGCTCATGAAGCGCCTCGAGGGAGAGACTACCGATTTGGCATGGGCTAACGGCCCGAAGGGATTCAATATGACAGGGGCTCTTTTTCGGTTCAATATTACTAGGACACCAGGAGGGCTGATGACCGTTCGTTTCAATGGCACTGAAATAATGAGTGTAACGGACACGGACATTTCTACATCTGAGGACTTTGAGATTTCACTCGGCCGCGATATGGCAATCGACAATATCGTTGTGACTCAGGCATCATCGGTTGACACATCAGCAGAAATCCCGTGGGAGTATCTCGCTCTTGGAGTTGGCGGTGTTGCTGTCGTTATCATTGTAGTGTTGGTCGTTCTGAGGCGCAGATAACGTGTGAGATAGATCGAATCCTGCAAATGCTGAGCTCGACAATACCTGAGCTGTGGAGCGGACCTGTTCCTGTCTAGAGACTCCTGTTGCTTGGCAGGATTCCATGACAACCAAGACTGGAGATACTCGTAGAGCATTTGCTAACTAGCGAGAATATCAGATTCTTCTTCCTGAATGGTAACCATCATTGGTCCAATCTTGTCAAAACGAAAGCTATTTGGGTAGTGCCACGCCGTTTTAGTTATTAATTCTCATACGATGATCATAATGATCGAATGGATAAATCTGGGCGTTCTATTATTATCAGCAATTCTGTATCTGTTTCTTTATGTCAAGAGCGCTGGCCCCGCACAACTGGAGCAGAAGATCGGAGAGGCCGCATATTCTAAATGTGCTAAATACAGAACTATTGCAGCAGTTTTCAGTTTTGTCGCAGTAGCCAATTACATTGTCTACTACTTCTATCCACTACCAATAGGTCTGCCACGCTTTTTTCCTTGGGATTGGTGGATTTCGATAGTGATTGGCATGATTATCTTGATACCAAGTCTATACCTAATGTACACTGGGACACGAGCTGCAGGTGAGGAGGCCATGGTACCTAAGAAAGAACATACTCTGTATGGCGGCATCTATGAAACAATACGTCATCCTCAAGCAATAGGTGAATTCTTTCTATGGTTCTCGATAGCCCTCTGGCTTAATTCTCCCTTCCTAGTCCTTATTTCATTTCTATGGCTTCCAATATACTACCTCATGTGTCTAGCCGAAGAGAAGGACTTGGTGATACGATACGGACAATCATATATCGAATATCGTGACCGCGTTGGCTTTCTAATACCAAAGCGAGAGAAAAAGTAAGCTCCATACTCACTGATACTGATCAGAGTTGCTCCCGCAATCATTGGACTACTCTTTTAGTCATAATTTTCCAGATTGTCCAGAAAGCCCTTGCCAAGAAAGACCGGGACTCCCTTCAACAAGCTCTTGAATAGTAAGTATCAAGATGGAGATTGAAACACTTCAAACATTGTATCGATGTCTGTCTAATCAAGTATCTTCAAGTCCTGGAAAAGGAGGCGGCATTTTCATCGAGATTGGAATTGGATATTTAGCGAAACGCTGTTGTTTCATCCCGTTCACTATTTCCTCAGCTTTTGCGGCTGGCATTGCAAAGAGCATTTCATCATCATTTGCACCTGCAAATACTCGGTCTCCATTTCCAGGTATTACTATTTGACAGTCTTTAGTGTTGAAAGTGCGAAGAACTCCACTAGTACAAGAGGCCATGATTCCTGCTAATTCAGCTTTCAATCTCTTTCCATCTTTGTTCATGGCCCCTTGCAGGAGACGCATCATCTGAGCAGGATTCCCATA
>JBHLPF010000006.1:0-95830 GCA_048939765.1 Promethearchaeota archaeon | reverse complement strand
AATCTAAAAAGAGGAATCTATGAGGAGTCTTGGGGCCGTAGTCTAGCCTGGATAAGGCACCAGCCTCCGGAGTTGGTAATCCCCGGTTCGAATCCGGGCGGTCCCGCCACTACTATTTCTTGGTTGAAATCGATTGGAGTTTAAATGCCCCACTGGGGCACATTTGTCTGACGCGAGGTCGCAATCAATGAGCATTTTAAAGGGCGCACGTTCCCCTTCTGATAGATTGGTTGAACGCTTCACTAGATATCTCAATGGTCCGATGGGCCGAACAGTTCTTGAGACTTTGGATGAGGGTGAGAGTTTCATCCTTCAGACTTCCCAGCATACATTCAGAGTAACAAAGAAGAAGGGTCGTGCAGTCATAGAAACTGTTCATTTCAATGTTTGAATCCCAGGCCTCCAGCGAAGACTCTATAAGTTGAACAAGGCCCCTCGGTGAACGGGGCCGTAGTCTAGCCTGGATAAGGCACCAGCCTGCGGAGTTGGTAATCCCCGGTTCGAATCCGGGCGGTCCCGCCATTAATTTTCCAAAAGATTCATCATCGGCGTGAAGCTTAAATGAGCGTGAAATTCGACAAATACACTAGTCTTGTTCTGAAGAGACAGTGATTGTAGTTGAGTTGCGTGTAATGCAGTTCACCCCCCAGAGAATCGAACGAATTCATAGAGCCATGAAGAGCGAAGATGTAGAAGCTCTTGTAGTGACAAGAAGGCAAGATGTTCGATATCTAACCGGTTATGAGAGTCCTACCAACACTCTGCCAACGGGATGCGTCATTAGAATGAATCAGCAGCCTCAGCTGGTGATGTCTAGCCTGCAGCATGAGGCACTAGGTCAAAATTCCATAATGGCTCAAGTCCATCCCGTCGATGACAGGCCCTTTGATGAGTGGGGTTTCTATCGAAGTGCTAAGTTCTGGGACTCCGTTGTCACGATTCTTGAGGATTCTGGAATCGAGAACGGTATGATAGGTCTACAGCAAGAACGTCTCTCAGTAAAGGAGTTCGAATATCTCAAGACAAGGATTCCAGGTGCTGGCTTCAAGGATTTATCATCACTCCTCTGGAGGCTCAGGCAGGTCAAAGATGATGCAGAGATTGAAGCAATTCGTAAGGCGGTCAAGGTAGCTGAGATTGGAATTCGAACAGCCCTCGAGATAATTGCTCCAGGTAAGACAGAAGCTGATGCATCAATTGAAATTGAGGCGGCGATGAGGGCTGCTGGTGGTCAACTACGAGGCATCAGAGCTGCAGTGCTATCTGGAACCCGCGGAAGATTTCCTTTCGCACAACCAACTGCCAACCGGATTGGGAAGGACGAAACAGTGGTTATTGATGTTACAGTCAGCGAATCAGGATACTTTGCTGAAGTTGCGAGAACATTGCACACTGGATTGCCAAGGGAATCTCAGCAAAAAGCGTATGATGCAGTTTTGCGAGCCTGCAAAGCTGCTGAAGACAAAATGGCAGCTGGAGCTGGAGTGTCAGATGTCTATGGAAGAGTGGCCAAGAAAGTGGGGAAGAAGACTCCAATCGGTTGCTTTCTGCAGCCTATAGGGAACTCAATAGGTCTTGATCTTCAGGAGCCGCCTCTCATGGTTTCATTAAGTAAGGCATCGCTAAGAGAGGGAATGGTTCTATCCCTGCATCCCACATATTATCACGAAGGTGTGGGAGCCGCAAAAATAGGCGATATGTTTCTTATCACTTCTGATGGCTATGAGAATCTGTCAACTATTTCAAGAGAAACCATGTAGTTATGGTGCGATTTGCCATCTCTTCAGCTTCTTGAAGACTTGTGAGATTGTTTCTGCTCTTTCAGACTGCTTTTCCACTTCTTCCCGAGAGAGTTCCCGTATCTGAGATGCTGGTACACCTGAATTCAGGCTCCTTGGAGGAATCACTATGTTTGCAGGAACAATACTCCCAGGTGCAAGTCTAATTCCTTCCCCTAGCGTTGCCCCATCGAAAATGACACAGCCATCCCCCACGTTTGCGCTATCTCCGATATATACGCCATGAATTACGGATGCGCTGCCAATAATACTGAGATTCCCGACAATCGTAGGGTTATCTTCGGTATGTGCATGAATAACAACACTATCCTGAATACAAGTATTCGCTCCGATTCGCACCGAAGCTTGATCGCCTCTTATCACAGCTCCTGGCCATATACTGACACCAGGGCCAATCTCAACATCGCCAACTATCGTGGCTTGTTCACTGACATATGCATTAGCGTCAATTTTGGGGTTCTTATCAGCAAATGGAAGAATAGGCAACGTTTCCACCTCGCCAGACTGTGCTCTAGATGGCTGATGATTAGACGAATATAAAACATCACATGACGTTGGGTTGTTCGATTCACTGTGGGAGGATTTGGTGGATTACCGATTCAAAATGCCAGGCTGGCCTTTTGCCAATCAATCTATTTGTCTTCTTCTTGAGCTTGCCACTTGGATCATCGAATTCTACTGGCTCTCCATCAAGAAATACCAAGATGCAAGGTAGTCCAAAGACGTCATGCTTCGCACCAAACTCTGGAAACTCTTGGACATTTATCTGGATGAATAAGACCTCAGGATTATCGCTGTACTTCTCATCAAGCTCAATCAATGTGGGTACAAGCGCTTTACACGGTTCGCACCACGGGGCCCAACAGTCGACGAATGTAAGCCGCGCTTCATCTATAGTATATTCAATGTCATCGAAGGTTACTTCGCGAAGCAACAGCATCTCTCCACGCAGTGCCATCAGTCAGTGAAATCCCTATGAACTTTCTGGAGCATGCTTAGGAGAAATAGAAGAAGTTGCCCGGCAGATCCCATTGGACCGAGCCGGGAGTGTGGCTTTCTTATGCTTCAGCAAGCAATTCTTCTACAATCTGCGTGTACACTTCGGGCGGCATGACTCCCACAAGCCTATCGACTTTCCTGCCTCCACCATCATCAAAAACGACACGCTTGCCCTCACTGTAGACGAATACGCTTGGAACGCCTGTGACACGATTAGTCATACTGAACTCTCTGTTCTGATCCACATCCAGCTTGACAACCTTGAACCCTTTGTCCGAATACTTCTCATCTAGTTCTGCAAGAATTGGCGAAAGTGTCCTGCAAGGACCGCACCAGACTGCGTGGCAGTCTAGAAAAACGACCTTATAGTCGCCCACAACCTTGTCAAGTTCGTCTTGAGTTATCTCTTCAACCATGTAACTGTCATCTCCCACAAACGGGTCGATTGTGCGTTCGGTGTGAACAACCGGTTAAAAGTCTTGTTGTGTGTCCAAAAGGCCTCGTCCTGCCAAACTTTGATAAGTCCAGCTAAGTGAAGTCGCAGGAACGGTGGTCATCTTGCCTGTACTTCACTGCCCGAAATGTGGCTCAAAGCTCTATATCAAGAAGGGCGGCCACATATGGACTGTGAGATGTTCTACGTGTCAGGTTGAGATTCTGGAGGATGGTCAGAGAAAGGACCTCTTTGATGCCTATGATGCCTATTCTAAAGCCCTGAAGGATGGCACAATCCAACCAGCCTCTAGGACCAAGTCGAGGACGCGGTCCAGAGCCTCTTCTTTAGCAGACTCGTCTGCAGGTTTGACTGGACCAAGACGCACAAGAGGAATGCGGGTTCAATCTGAAGAGGAGATTGCACGATTAGTGGAAGAGGGTGGAGGTCAATTGGATATGATGGCAGATTCTATCCAATCAATTCTTGGTGCGGGTCAAGATTATCTTGTGAAGTACCAGTTCATGCCGTCCTCTGACACCGAATATGGCCGAGTCCTTGAAGCCGCAAAGATACCAACGAGATTGAGAGAGCTACTAGCTAAGAAGGGAATAACGCAGCTGTACAGATTTCAGGAGCAATCCCATGATGCCATCTTTGCCGGAGAGGACGTCGTCATTGCAGCGCCAACAGCACAAGGTAAGACAGAGGCATTCATTCTACCTATCATTCGGAAACTGTTGATAACAATCAAGGACTCTTTTATGGACAGAGGTGTCAGAGCGCTACTAATCTATCCCACCAAGGCTTTAGCTCGTGACCAGTATGACAAGATAGTCGAGATGTGCAAGGCATCCGGAGTTACCGCAGGTATCTTTGATGGTGATGTATCGCAGAGCAAAAGAAACAAGCTCTACTCAGCTCCCCCTGATATCCTTCTCACAAATCCTGATGTTCTTCACTATCATCTTGGATGGGCTGGCTCACGGTTGGTCCCGTTACTGCATACAGTGAAATATGTGGTCTTGGACGAGATTCACCTATACACAGGGTCAATGGGCGCCAATGTTTACTACATCCTTAAGCGCCTTGAGCTTGAAGCTGGTGAGTTCCAGAAGATTGGAGCCTCTGCTACGATCTCTAACCCCAAGGAGTTCGCTGACCAGCTATTCGATAGCGAAGTCCGACTAATCGAGTCTGTGAGCGCAAAGCGCGGCCCAATTCACTTCACGATGTTCTACCCAGGCAATCGGAGCAAATACAGCATGATTGTGGACATCGTGAGAAGACTACAAGAAGGTGGCTTCAAGACTCTTGTATTCGGGAACACTCACTCGGAGGCAGAAGTCCTAAACATGCTTATCAGAGATGTAGGAGTGCGGTCCATGGTCCATAGAGCAGGCCTCACCAAGAAGTACCGCAGCCAAGTGGAATCTCAATTCAAATCAGGTGACTTACATTGCCTAGTTTCAACGCCAACACTCGAGCTAGGGATAGACATTGGAGACCTAGATAGTGTCGTGAGTATGATAGTGTCAATAACGCGTCTGACTCAAAGAATTGGGCGCGCAGGCAGAAAAGGACAAGAGAGTGTGGCAGTTCTTGCCCTTAGAGAGAATGATCCAATCTCATCCTTCTACCGGCATGAACCTGAGAAATACTTCACAGATATTGATGCTGCCTATATGGAGCCCGAGAATGAAGTGGTTGGCTTCTACCAACTCATCGCTGCGGCTATGAGCGGCAAGCTGAATCTTACGATGTTTCCCCGCCAGAAGAGAATCTTTGACACTTTGGCAGCGGAGGGTCTTGTGAGGATTGAGGATGGCGGCAATGTTCGTATTGCTGATTTTGAGTCTGCACAGAAGAAATGGAGAGGTTATAGCATTCGAGGCATCGGTGATACTGTCCAGATTAAGTCGGATAGGAAGAATCTGGGTGAGAGGTCAATGCCGATGGCTGCACAGGAATTGCATCCCGGGGCAATATACCTACACGGCGGTCGCAACTATATGTCAGTGGACTTCAAGCATACTCCAGGATTTGGAAGAGCCACTGTTGTCCCCTTTGCAGACCGAAGCGTCCACACAAAGCCGCTCTACTCGACAATGCCTAAGATCTTGGAAATTGTAGAGGCCAAGAGAATTCTTGGAATGAACGTCATCTACTGCAAACTCGAGATGACTCAGACGGTCTATGGATATGTGAAAAAGGAAACGCGGTCCGGAAAGGTTGTTGGAAGATCTGATCTTGCCACTCCACTCACCTACAACTACACAACCAGAGGATTTGCGTTCGGGGCGCCTGAGCCTGTGAAGATGGTCAATGAGTATCTCGAGGGTAAACTCCCAGGTGCCAAAGGAATAAGGATGGGTCCCGCCGAACTCTATGGCGGATCTTTCCATGCACTAGAACATGTGGTGATTGAGTCTAGCGACATGCTCACAGGAGGAAGCACAAGAGAGATTGGCGGCGTATCCATGGGTGATTCTGGTATCATATTTGTCTATGATGGAAGTCCAGGAGGAAATGGTGCATCAAAGCTTCTATTCAGTCGGCTAAATGAAGCATTCAAACGTACCAAGACAATACTTGAGAAATGTGACTGCAAGACAATTGATGGATGCCCTCTCTGCACCTATTCCTATCAGTGCGGAAATAACAACCGACCCCTCTTTAAGCTCGGCGCCTTGGAGAGTGTGAACCTCATTCTTGCAAATGCCAAGACAGAAGTTGACACAGAGGGTTATGCGGGATATGAACCGCTGGTATAGAAAGCGAGGTGAATGAAATACCCGAGTTCCTAATTGCCAGAGGCCATGACGGACCTGCTAGAGCTGGCAATTATATCATGGGTGAGAATGCAATTAACACACCTACGCTCATTGGACCTGCCCACTCAGAGTCTCTCACACTAAGATACCGAACCTACGGCCGATCTGAACCTGTGAAAGACTCCCCTATGATTGTGTCACTTCCGGGTGTCAAGGGCATTGAGATGGATGAACTACACGAATATGAGTCAGTGTTGCTTCCCTCGATGATAGCGGACGAAATCCTCGACTCAGAAGCAGGAAAGTTGCTCATGCATCAACAGGTGTCCTTTCTTGAGAATCAACATATTCCGCCATCACGTGCCATTATACGTGTACCAATATCACTCGATATGGAGTTCTATCTACAGAGCCTGAAACAATTAGGCCGTCTAGGGGCAAGAGCCGCAGCTTTCCGCTTCACAGGAAACTTGGGTCCAAATGCCCTCAAAATGCTCATTCTGCGCAGTCAGATTCCTCGAAATTGGCTCACACTGGCAATTGGCCGAATTGAGCCTTGCTCAGTACCCTTAATGCATTACTTGGGATTTGATGTCATTGACACTAGTCGCGCTTTTGAAGCAGCAGCGCAAGGGATTCGACTGTGGCGCATGGATTCAGAGCAGGTGGTCAATGATGATCGCGCAAGACACTGCGCGTGTGTTGCTTGCGCCCATCATTCAGATATAACGAGCTTGGACATTTCTTCGCTATTTGAAACTCTGACAAAGCACAATCTCTCTATATTTCAGATGATTCTCTCCGAGAGCATCCATGCAATGCGGTCAGGGCAATTGCGGTCGTTGGTTGAATCATTTACCCATTCTTCCCCCTCAATGGCCTCTCTTCTCAGAAGAGTCGATGCGGAGTTGTATCCCTTCCTGGAGGAGTTCACTCCCACTGTAGGAAAATCTCCGATGCCTCTCATAGGACCTGAATCATATAATGCGCCAGCAATTAGGCGCTTTCGCCAGAAGGTGGCTTCTCGTTTCAAGCCTCCTGCTCATAAGAGGCTAGTCTTGCTCTTGCCCTGTTCCGCGAGAAAGCCATACTCAGACTCAAAATCACACAAGCGCTTTGCCAGAACAATCGAAGCCGCAATCGGACCTGCTAGGTTTGGAATAGCCGAAACGATTCTGACATCACCCTTGGGAGTAATTCCTCGAGAGTTGGAACGAATTCATCCAGTGGCGCACTATGATATTCCTGTGACCGGCGACTGGGATGCAGAGGAAACCGAGATTGCCGTGCAGGCTCTCATAACTCATATGGAGAAGTTCGATGAGTCTACGGTTGTTGTGGCACATGTTTCCGGAGGATATCTAGGCATTGTGAAAAATGCTGAAGAACGGCTCAAACAGGCTCTGATTTACACATCTTCTGAAGCAAAAGCCACAAGTGGCGCCTCGCTCGACCTGCTTGATGAAACTCTGAGAGATATGAGTGAGCTCGTTTTAAGTGGTGAATATCGGCGAACGGATTTGGAAGACACACTTCGCGCCACTGCTGACTTTCAGTTTGGTTTGGGTGCAGGTGAGCTGCTCATTCCAAAGGATGCAGGTCTAAGGGGGAAGCTGTATAGAACAGTCATCTGTCAAGTTGACAAGGAACAGGTATGTGCATACAATGCCTCATCTGGAATGTTGTCCTTGACTCTTGCAGGCGCCCGAAGAATCGTAAATTCGCGACAAGGCTGGGTTCGTTTTGAGGGCAAGGAGGTCAAAGGTGGGTCGATTTTCGCAGTTGGAGTGAGAGAGGCAGACCCTGATATTCGCCCCGGCGATGAAGTCATTGTGATCGACAAGAGTGATAACGTGGTGGCAGTCGGGCGAAGTGAGATGTCTGGAAAAGAGATGTGCGAGTTTGAAAAGGGAAGGGCTGTGACAGTTCGTCATAAGTTGGGAGTGACAGAAAGATGAGTAGTCTACCCGTAGGTCTCCAGGATATTATCAGAAAAGCCGCCTTGAGAGCTCGTGGCCACTCCCTCTCGAGAATCAGAAAGAAATCCTTGGCAGAACCTGCCGCTAAATGGGTATCCCAAAGCCGCATAGGCTGTGACGTGGGACACGCCTTATCCGTTGTCTTGGCCACTCAAGGTTGTTCACATGCTCGTGGTGACAGTGGTGGCTGCACCATGTGTAGCTACCTCCTGGATGGCGCCAGCAAAACGGTTTCTAATGAAGATTTGGTCCTGCAATTTCAGAATGCCATGGCATCGCTTGAGGGGCTTGGGAGCCCGATCTCAGTCAAGGTGTACACAAGTGGAAGCTTCTTGGATCCGGAGGAAGTTCCACTTGAGGCGAGATCTAGGATTCTGAGGGCAATCGCGGAAGACGAGCGCATTCGTCAGGTTGTTCTCGAGTCGCGGCCGGAATATGTGACTGACGAAGCCGCAGGCCTTGTTCGGCAAATCATTGATGACAAAGAGATAGAGCTGGGCATTGGACTTGAGAGCGTCGATGACGGTGTGAGGTGTCTCTGCATCAATAAGGGCTTCTCGCTAAGCGAGTTCGAAACTGCGCTAAACACTGCAGCAATCCATGGCATTGGCACGCGAGCATATGTGCTCATCAAACCACCTTTTCTTACTGAACGTGATGCTTTGCTGGATTCAACTAGAACCATCATTGACGCAGCGAGAATGGGAGCGACAACTGTTTCAGTGAATCCTGTAAATGTCCAGAAGCATACTCTCGTGGAACGGATGTGGTCCAGAGGTGCATATAGACCTCCGTGGCTATGGACCGTCACAGAGGTTCTCAGACAATCACGAGGTCAGGTGTCCTCCGCTGTGAACATCGTCTGTGACCCTGTTGCTGCTGGAAAATCCAGAGGCACTCATAACTGCGGCAAGTGTGACGACGCGTTTGTGAAATCTATCCGACAATTCTCACTGGACCAGAGCCCTGCGCATTTTGAAGGACTTGACTGTGGGTGTAGGCATCAATGGATGCATACTCTAGAACATGAGGACTTCGCACATTTTGTGCACTCCTCCACGACTCGTATACCTTAGAAAACCCTTAAGAGAAACATAGTTGCGGTTCGTTCCATTCTGAAGTGACGGGGTCGTATCGATGTCTGAATATGTGACGAAAGTTTCAGTCTGGTTCAATAGTGAAGGAGCATCCCCGAGCATTGTGATCAAGAAGATGCTTGAGTTGGGATTCATTCCTGTTCGTGGAGCGTACGATTTTGTTTATGAGCACGAGCAGAATGACATGAGCGAGTCCGACCTCAGTGAGTCGATTCTCGAAATTGCAGATGCGTTGCACAAGGCACTATCCGGGTTTCATGTCTTCTATACGCTTGACACGTTTCTAAAGGATGAAAGCGAATACATCCCGCTATCTGACATAGACGAGGAGCTAGACGCAACCCGCAAGGAGCTAGAAGAGATTGAAAAAGAAGTAGAGTGATCTACTAGGCAGGGGGTTCATGACCCCCAGCCTAGCGGGAGGGTGGGTGAGTTCTAGTCTGATGTCACCTGTGGCTCACGACGCTCATATTCACCAGCGTCTTCGCCAGCCTGCACTGAAACGTTGATTTTCTTCTTGTCACCAGGATTCATTCTAGTCCATGTCCAGACCAGATTGGTGCCATCGTCAATAGGCTTCTCAATAGGTGCTTCTTCCATTGGCTCAGCTGACACGTATTCGAAACCGGCAGGAATCCAGTCGGTCACCTCAACGTTCTCTACAGTCACCTCGCCCTTGTTCTCTATTACAAGAACCACTATGTATTGACCCGGATCTGAACCTTTGTTGATACCTTTCTTTGTCGAGATGCTTCTCTTCTTATAGAGAATACCAATTCTATGGCCATCCTCTGCACTTGCAGCCTCTCCAGCAAGACCCTCAGGATATGTGTGTACTTCACAGTGAATGGGAGATGGATACTCCTTCTCAGGCCTGTTTTTCCATGCCATAATGGCATAGTTGATCTTGACTGAATCGCCGGGCTCCACCTCACCCACTGAGTCCTTGAGATTGAGAATCTTGAAGGTCATCTTATGTGGAACTTCGGGATTCTGATCATCAGGATCTACAGACACTTCGAATTCGCCGCTATATTCTTCGCCTCTCACCCAGACTGTAACATGTTCTGGCTTAGGAGGCATCACATCATCAGGCAACCTTTCATGAATAAGAAATGAGTTGAGGCGAGCGGTTCCGACATTCTTCACCTCGATAGTTACCTCCACTGGAGTCTTGTCGAAACTGCTGACTTCAGGAGGGTCGAACTCCTTAGTATAGTCAATGTGTACAACAGGCAATTCCTGTGGAGTCTTCTCAACTGTTCCAAGGACCCGTCTTCTGATGACTCTCATTGGAGTGTAGACCACTTCTTGGGTGCATTTGGGCGGCGACTTGCTGCCAATTTCAAATTTCGAGCTCCAGTCTTGATTTGGGGACATCTCCCTTCTAGGAGACTCATCAATCATCTTCTGCTTCTCTCCCCCATCCTCAGGTGTGAGATAGACCTCTGCCTTATCTAGGCGAACCATCAGGTCGCTCTCATTGGAGCATTCCAAAATGCACTCCCATTGATTGGGTTCTGTTTCGGCCGTTTCGATACCTGTTAGAAACTCGGTCAGTGCAGTCATATCAGGAGTAAGGCCGGACCTCTGCTGATCTTCACCTCTATACGTGACTACTATCTCGCCAGCGCTCTTAATCTCAGTGTCATCAACACTCCCAGTAGCTGAAATGATAAGTATCGATTCCTCCCTGGGATAAACGACGAAATCCTTCCATATGATTGTCCGTGTTCCTTCATCGAACTCTGTGACCCCTGAGCTTGTGGAATCAACGTTCACCATTGTGAGCTCAGGTGGAATGGTCTTATTGAGAACGATATTGTCAAGCTGCCCATCTGTTTCATTCTTCACTGTGATTGTGATTTTGACGGGATTCTCCTTTCCGTATACATACGCCCAGTGAGGTTCGTCAGTAGCTACCGTGCCACAGGTATCAAACCTCTCTGTGAGAGTAAGAATTGGCTTCTTGATATCGACTGTGTAGTCAGTCTCCCACTTGGCACCAGCATCGACCTCGCCTGCCGGTATCGATTCTTCAGAGAAGCTTGTACCTCCGCCGCTTCCTTCAAGAAGCACACGGACATTCCAGATTCGTGATCTATCTGAAACATTGTTGACGGATAGGACCCCTCTGGCTTCGGCGTTCTGTAGACGACTACGCTCGCCGATAGCCGCCTTTTCGGTTTCCTCTAAGTCAATTACGACAGTTTTGTGTTCACTCAATTGGAACTCACCCATTTTGTCTCTAATCACCCTCCCGGGTGACTATTCTGGCTCAGCTGACATGGAACTGACTGAATGCCTGAATTCATTACCGGCAGCCCACTGCACTTCTAGTGTCTGTCCTGCTTCCATCAGGAGAGGAGTAGTCTTTTGCCCAAACTGTTCGATATACTTGGCGAACTTCTTGGGTTGGTCCTCCGAGGTCCATCTGACAGGGATACCGACTTGGGGAATTGCATCAATACAAAGACTGACTGCATCCTTAACAGCAAATGCATGTTCGCCTCCGACTGGTACAATCATTACATTAGTCTCCAGCTGTCCAAAAGGGCCACGTACCAGACTATCCCCAAGATATGACACTTTCATATTCGACATCTCGATATGAAGACCCAGATTCTCAATTATCTCGCCTGTTTCCACACTCCGTTTCTGAAGAGGAAACGGTGTTACTTTCAGACCCGGAATCTCATAAGGGACCTCGGGCTTGAGAGTGTGCAGGAGCCAGGCCTTTGCACCCTTTTCACGGGCTCTCTCTATTGTGGCTTCGTTACCGAGAATCCACGCCTTTGAGTTCATAGCGATCTCTGCAGCGTTTCCTAGTGCATCATCTTCTTGGTTTGTCGCAATGATGACTCGGCAGTCAAAATCTTCCGGGACAACTGACTCTCCGTCCCATGTTCCTGGATTCAGGAGAACCGTTGTTTCCTGTGTTTCCAATGCGAATGATGTCTTTCCAAAGTATGCTATCTTGAGCACTGGACCACTTCCCGTAGTTCCGCTTGGTCGCCAACTTGCCAGAATCCTTGCGGTCAAAAAATCGTAGTTTCAGTTCCTTTTAAGAGAATCTCAGAGGAAGGGGCGCAAATGTCTAAATCGAAGGGGACTCTTCGGTTTGACGGCAAATTGATTGTTAGGAGTGGTTGCATTAAACATTGCAGGTACAAATGTTTAGCGTAAACATACCCGCTTTACTAGCCTTGGGGTTTTTGATTGGCATATTGCTGGTTGCCATTGGCTACAGAGAGAGGGAGACTCTAGTTCTTCGTGCACATCGAATTGGATTGGGCATAATCATCATAGGGATAATGATTCCAACGACACCACTTACATGGTATATATCCTTGGAACTAATAGCCGGGATTGTCATTCTTGGCATCTTGGACATAGCAATCATCATTCTAGCATTGACTATAGGTTTCTTTGGAGTCTACTACGGATTCAAGACTTACAGAAGCTCTCAGTAGTGAATCAAATCATTCTCACTTGGGCCGAGTGCTATGTTTTTATGACTCGGGCAAGAGAATCTTTTGAAGATGACATAGGTTCACTATTTGGCTAACTGAGAGAGGGTCCTATGCTAGAGAAGATACTTACTGACAGGTTCAGGGAGATTCTGAAGCTGGTATTTGCAGATATAGACAATCAACAAGACCGGCGTGATGCAGAGGAATTCTCCAAGGATGAGGTCCGAATCAAAGACGAACTACTAGATGTTGTCGATCCATACCCCTCTGACACTATTCTTGAAGATGACTTTCTCATAGCTGCAGTGGATGGATCTGGCACGGATAATTTGATGCTTCTAGATGATATCAGGGTCCACTTGTTGAGTACTGCAACAGTTGTTCTAGACACCAATACTAGATCTGAAAAGATGTTTGACCCGATTAGCACTGAAGCTTTGGAAAAGCGACTTGGAGGCCAACCGCATCTCGATGTTCACTGGCACTCCGGAGTTAGAAATGACGCCCAGAGGAAAATGGCTGAAACCATCGAATCAATCTACGCTCTAAAGGATGTGGTTGACATCATTCTGCCATTCTTCAGAGACGATACAAAGGGTGCTATTTCTTCAATATCTGACTTCACGGGAACCGATTTCGAAAAGCATCTTCCAGAACTCAGAGAGATGGAGACCTTGATTTCAAGAGCACAGATGCTCACAAATCCGGTGGTTCATGACGAATTACGCAAGGTATCAGAATATGCAGCTGCAAGAAACGTGCTGACCAGTGACATCCGTCCCAAGTATCTGTTTCTCGATGGTGCACTTTCTATTTTCATGCACTTCGTGAAGAAATATCCCTCAATGCCAAGTGGGTTCATGCTTCGTGAACTAGCATCACTGGCAAGTAAGGAAGGTGTCGTCCTATGTGCTGTGAGTAAGAACCACACAATCCCCTTTGCGCATCGTATTGCAAAGATGGCACAAGACATCTTTGGAAATGGTGCCAAGTGGTTCTGTCAATTACCATGCGGAGATGATCCCGGCGGAGGCCTTCATATCACCCAAGACCGAACCTATATTCCTCCACGATTAGCCGTTCCCTATCTCTTCAGCTTCTCCCAGGATAATCGACCCTCACGAATTGACTTTGATAGAGTCTGGTGGCTCGAGAATGTGTTTGTAAGAAGCGATCCAGTGGCTACGAGACAGAATGAGAAGGCCCTCTTTCGCGACATTGAGTTCATGTCACGTGATGCGCGATGGTATGGTTATCCTGTCCCTCTGGCACTTGCCCACGAGGCTTGCAAGCTTAGTTATGAGGATTTGAGGCTTGCTCGAGAGATATGCAAAGATGTTCGGCATGAAATTGGTCTGGAATCAAGAAAGACTGAGCCACTGAGAGCAGACTATAACCTATGAAAATGAGGTGGAGAACTATGTTGGACAGAGAGAATCTTGGTGAACTCTTCGGAAAGGTGGGCATGGGCAATCAGAGCATGCTAGGTATTATGGGAACCAACCGTGACATAAGCGTAGGCGAAATCTTCATGATATACTCACAGAGAGATGGTCACGAACGTGTCTTCTTCTTCAGAGTGCTTGGACTGGAGAACTACCTCAGACAAATCGATGACATGGCTAGGGTCGCTGGCACGTTGATGGTAGAGGGCGATTCATATCTGTCTGGAATTGAGAGAAACATGCTCCTCTCGGTGGATGGAAGGATGCTAGGCTACGCTGAGGAAAAAGGGGACGGCTGGCGGTTCATGTCCCCTAGACGACTTCCAGACCATCTAGCAAATGTCTATCGACCAATTCCAGGCACATCGGACAAGCCTGTCAGAGAAATGCTGGATTCACAGACAGATGGAAATGTCCGTGTTGGAGACCTTCAGATTGGAGAGGCAACTCTAGATGTTCCAGTAATGATTCCTGCAAAATTCCTGCCAATGCATGTTGGCATTTTTGGCTCGACAGGTTCTGGCAAGAGCAACCTGATGATGGTTCTAATCAAATCAATAATCGACTCCAACTTGGATCATCTCCGCGAACCTGACAGTGAGCATCCCAGGGTATCCGCATTCTGCATAGACCCACATGATGAGTTCGCGAAGGGTGTAGACAAGTATGGAATCCAGAACGTGATTGAGGCGATGGACCCGTCAACCAGGACCGCTGTCATCAGTGACTTTTACTATCTTACAACTCACATGAAAGCCACTCCTCGAGAGATCAAACGATACGCCAAGGAGATTCGTGTGCTGTGGGAGGAGATTCGTCCTCGAGACCTCTACTCGATAATGGAATTCACTCCCCAGATGTACTCATTCATTGATGCTCAATTCAATCGACACCATGAGAACTGGGTGAGGGAGATACTTGCGATGAATGAGGATCCTGAGGGAACACCCAAAGGAACGCTTAATGCAGTTCAGCGAAGACTCCGCTTTCTTGAGAGGTCTCCCATCTTCGTTGAGAGCGGAAGTTCCATCCTTGGCGACATCTTTGAGGCCATGGAGACCGGACGGATTTTGGTGGTGAACACCAGTCTCATGAGAGATATGGAGCAATTCCTGCTTACGACAATAGTGACCAGAACTCTTTCAGACATGAGGCGCGCACTAAAGAGTAGTGGGAACATTGGGGACTTCTTGCGACAAGGTGAAATGCGGCTGCCAAGACCATTCTTTGCAAAGACGAAAGCCCAAGCGAAATCATTCTACGGCAAAGAAGGTGTTGGCGATGAATCGCCTGTGAGGGACCCTCGTGATCTTCCTGTGATTCTCGTCACAGTTGAAGAAGCACCGACAATTCTCAATCCTGAACTAATGCGTGGACAATCAGTATTCAAGGACATATCGCGACAGGGGCGCAAGTTCAACATGGGTCTCCTCGTGGTGAGTCAACAGGTCAGTGTACTTGATAATGTAATTCTGAGTCAGATGAACACAGAAATCAATCTCCGCTTGGGAAATGAGCGTGAGATAAGGGCCTGTATTGAGAACGCAAGTGTCAACATATCCGGATTTGAGAATGAGTTCAGGGTCATGTCCCGTGGTGAAGGAATCCTAACTGCATCGTACAGAGAAATGCCATTGCCAGTTAAGATACCGCTGTTTGATACAGTCTTCGAACGCGACAAGGGAAGGTACAAAGGAAAGGGCTCTCCGAAAAAGGAGCGTACGCTTTGAGGAACGAATAATGACAGTTCGCATCGCACACATCTCTGACACTCACCTTGGCGCGAGACCACGCCAGGGTGTCAAGCATAATGTCTGGGGTGAGGAGATGCGAAGCCGTCTTCTGGAGAATGACTTCTACGAACGGTTTGCTGAGCTGTTCGATAGGATATCTGAGATGTCTCCTCCGGTAGAATTAGTGATTCATTCAGGAGACCTCTATAACTCACCATGGGAGCACAATCCCTCACAGCCTCCTGTCGTGGCTCAGGAAACAGCCATGAGAGTACTCAAAGAATTCATTGAGAAAACCGGAATCCCGGTGTTGATCTTGGAAGGGAATCATGGCCTCTATCGATCACTGGATGTTTCTTTGCTTGATACACTGAAGATGGCTGTACCAGGATTGAATGTAGCGACTCAGGTTGATCTGAAGCGGGCCTTTGCTGAAGGCAAGCCACTTGTCTTTTCATATGATAATCTGGAAGTCTTTTGCATTCCATTCATGGACCATGCAGTTCTCGCGTCTCAGGGACTTCTTAGTGACTTCACTAGTTGGATATCCTCGTATCAGGCTCCAAGCTCTTCAAAGATATCTGTAGGTGTGGCCCACGGCATGGATATCGATAAGTCATTATACACAGCTATTTTTGAGATGAATTATGACTACATCGCACTGGGCCATGACCATCACCAACACAAACATGCAAAGAAGGCTTGGTATGCAGGGTCCCCAGAACGATGGAGATTTGATGAGATTCGCCATGAGAAGGGATTCTTGATTGTGGATTTAGAGCTAGGCGAAGATCCGAAAGTCACACCGATCGTCTTGGAATTTGAAAGACCTGTATTCAGCGAGAAGATCGACATAGACCCTGATGACACTGAATCAACAGTGATAGAGAAGGTAACGGACTGGCTGGAAGCCAAGGGAATGAAAGGGCCTTGGGAGCCATCTACTGCAAGCAGGATACGGCTGAGGTTAGAGGGCAAGGCGCCTCGTGTCAGTGGCTTTGAGCTAACTATGGCTTTGGAGGCTTTGAGAGCCAAAATCCTTGCAGTTGAATCAGAGTACAATATTGCCCAGTTTGTATGGGAGATACGTCAGGCAGAAACCGACCACAGTCCTTCAGCATATCCTGAGATTGAATCGGAATTCCTGATTGAAGATCCTGAGGAGGACTTCCGTGCCTATTTGAGAACACTTGAAGTTGATGAGAAGTACAGAGAAGAAACCCTGACCAAGATCGCAGTAGAGGCGCTAAGAATCTCTGTTCTCCGCAGCGATGAGAGTCTAACACTAGAGAATCTGTCGGAGGGAGAGGATTGAAGATCATTCGATTGGAGCTTCAGAACTTCAAACCATTCCGGAAGCTCACTCTCCCAGAGACTGATGATGAGTTACCCGGTGGGCTGATTATTGTGAGAGGCCCAAATTCCACTGGCAAATCTTCACTATTCGAGGCTATTCTTTGGGCTTTGTGGGGATCAGTCGCAGTTGAGCCAACCAATGATGAGCTAATCAATTTCGCGTCATCATTCTGTGAGGTGCGACTTGAGTTTGAAGTCGCAGGCACACGCTATGAAATCAATCGGTCCTATGACCCTGCGAAAGGGATGTCGGTAGTTCTATCAGAAGAAAAGAAAGGAAAATGGAAGAGAATAGCGGATAAGAGTATGACTGTAGGTAGAATGATGGATGAAATCCTCAATCTGGAACCCCAACAGGCATTACAGACACTGCTAGTTCGGCAGGGCGAAGTTGCTTTGATTGCAAATGCAACACCATCAGTGCTCAGAGACCTGCTTGTCAAGGTCTATAACATTGAGCTGCTCGGTGAGATGACAAAGCAGCTTGAGAATCTGGAACGGAATCTTACAACACAAATAGATGTGAAAAAGGAAGAATATCGAGTTCCAGAACATATTCGTGAACAGATAGAGTCCATTGAGGAACGTATCGACATAGACGAGAAAGAGCTCACGATAGTACAGGAGGAGAGCAAAAAGGCTGAGAAGGACCTTGAGAAACTGCCAAGTCCCAAGGACCTCAAGAGAGCGAGTGCCATTCTGGAAGAGCTCAGACTGAAAGAGCAAGACCATGATAGGAGTATACGAAGCCGAGATAAGGAATTACGTTTGGCAGGAATCGTCGGTACTGACTCTAGGATTATTCGTGCGCGTCTAGACTCACTCAAGAATGAAGGTGCCCGCCTAGAAAAAGAAAAAGAAGATGTCGTCGAGAAGTCTTTTGGCATTGAGAGAAACATCGGAGCATATGAGGGACTGATAAGAGACCTTGAGGACAAGACTTCGTTACTGGAAGGCAAAGAAGGCATCTGCCCGACATGCAACCAGCCGCTTTCGGATCATGATTGCAAGCGTGTAGTTGCAGAATATAGGGAGATCGCAGCTGTTCATAAGGCAAAGATTGGAGAACTTGAGAAAGACCTGGATGCTGTCCCAACTGAGATCAAGGAAATTGATGATAGACTAAGGGCAATTCATCGTGCACTTGATGCGGCAAAACGCCTGGCCGAGCAACAGGCAGAAGTTGAAGACCTTGGGAGAGAAGTTGAAGATATAGCGAAAAAGCTTGGTGTGGTTCTTGAGAAGATGGAGGTCGACAGCGTTGAGAAGCTACTGAAGAAGCACAAGGTCAAGGACATAGTTGATCTTCAGACCTATATTCAAACGCTAAGTAAGACCCTTATTTCGAACAAAACTCACATAGATTCCACCATCAAACGAATCGAGAAAGACAAGAGTCAAGTCAAAGAATTAGAAGCGACAGTAGTCAAGATGAGAGAGCTAGGTGCTGAGATAGAATCCTTGGAGGATCTCAAGGAGCACACAAGATATGTGCGGCGGAAACTAGTTAGCGGATTCATTTCAGATTATGTCTTTCAAAAGAGATTGATTGGAATCATCAGGAAAGCCACCAATCAGTATGTAGATGCATTCACCAACGGTCAGTATACATCGATTGACCTCGAACCAACTGCTGCAAAGGGACGTGGTGGTGCTGGCTTGCTTCTCAGAATCTGGGATGAGCGCGACAAGGCGAAGAAAAGGACAGCCCAATTGAGCTTTGGTGATCGAACAGCTATAAGCCTTGGTCTGCGACTCGGAATAAGCAGAACTATGAGCAGCATAAGGCCGTTCAAGGATAGTCCCGCCATTGCACCACGTGTCAGAAGTGTCCTTCTCGATGAACCTCTAGGAGGCTTGGACAGTGAAAGAAGACTCTCTGTTGTCAAGAACTTAGTAGGTGATGAAAGTTTCGAACAGATCTTTCTCATAACACACACTGATGTAAGAGGCTGGGAGGGTGTTCCTGTCATAGAGGTCAGTAAATCTGGTAGTGCCAGTGACGCACTCCTTGCCCTCTCACCTGATATATGAGAGATCTATGCTTATGAGGATAAATATAAGGGGTTGGCTCTGAAGCCTATTGCTATGCCTCCGAAAGACATTAGACGACGAGCCTTGAGGTTCTTGCTCGAGTATGGAATCCTCATAGTTATCCTCGTGGTTGGTCTCTATGTCTGGGTTTCCATATTTCAGGCTGCCGTGGTAGACTATCTGGACTCAGACAACTGGGTCACCAGACATGTCTGGCTCGGGCCTGGAGCGAATCCTGGAGAGTTCGATTTCTTTGGTTTGACCATCTACTACCAGTTTGAGGGGTATAGTGACTATTCATTCTACTACGTCCATTGGGGCCATAACATGCTACATGGAGTTCTGCCCTACAGTGGAGATTTTGGCAAAATTGTGATAGACGGAGTCTCGAATGCAAATGGAGCATACATGTTTCCTCCTCTCACTGTAATTCTATATGCTATTGGAATCCTGCTTCCCGTCACGGAATGGGGGATTGGCCTACTATTGGCGGCGTTCGGATACCTGACGGTTTTCCCAGTCTATGGTCTTGGGAAGGAACTATCAGGGAACAGACATGTGGGTGAAGTAGCAGCATTCACCTACATATTTGCTCCAAATGTTCTCTATCATACGACCTTTCTTTGGATGAACCCCTCTCCATTCATCTTCTTCTTCTTCTTCGGATTCTACATGCTTGTGGTAGGAAGACGCCACCTAGGCACTCTTCTCATCGTAACAGCTGCACTCTTCAAACAGACTGCATGGCTACTTGGAATTCCCCTGGTTGTATATCTCTTGGTGAAAGCACAGCCCGCTAAGTCTAAAGAAGAAACAGCCCACTCCGAAACCGCCGCGATATCATCTGCCGAGAATGGAGTTTCATCTGATGCACCCAAGCCGCGACTTATTCATAGAATCATTGGCACTCTGAGGGAGTATTTTGATCTTCGAGAATTTGCAGTGAGCGTAGTACTTGTTCTCGGCTTTGCTGGAGCAATACTCTATCCATTTTTTGTGGCAAATCCCAATCTCTGGAATTTCCTTAGACTAGCCTTTGGCGCGTTCAAGATGGAATCCTTCACTGAGGTTCCAGGCTATGGTGTCCCTATTCGTCTACAGGTGCTCTTTGTGGTCGCAGGACTTCCGAATCTTGCAGAGATTGTTGACTACATGGTATACTCGGGTGGGCTCCTGATTATGGGAGTCTTAGTCTTTTGGGGCTTAATGATTTTGGAGCAGAAGTATGAGGGGCAGAGGCGTGTGTATCTACGGCGCATTCTCTTCTTCACTCTGCTCATGATGCTCTGGGTGAATATAGCCGGACCAAGGGGTGTCTTCAAGTATTACTTCACGATGTTTGCACCCTTCTTCTCTATCTATTCCTCGACAACCATGTGCACCAGCATGGAAGAGAAGGTGAGGTTCTCCACGTCAATGATCTGGGTACCCTTCTTGTTAAGCTTCATGATCCTCATTCCTTCTCGAAACATCTACCTGGCCTATGTCATAGCCATTTTCGTCGGCTATCTGCTCTCGAAGAAATTAGGGACGACTTGGCATCAGGCTACTTTTCCTATTCACCTTGTCAAGAAGCGTCTATCTACCCGAATTAGTCCATTGAGAGCATTTCTGAACCGACCCAAACAGAGGCTTTTTGACTATGCCTATGAAGGAACCAAGATTCAGGACCCTAAGAAGATGACGGAGGCATAGAACATGGTTGTCTTGTCCCGTGACCTTGTGATAGACAATTTCAAGAAACATCGCCTGTTTGTGATTGTGCTTCTTTTAGCCGCAATACTCTGGACATGGGTTTTTGTCCAAGCGGCAATAGATTTCGTTACCAGCACACGATGGCCTCGAGCAGTATGGAATGGCTTTGGATCTATCGATTTGTTTGGCTTCTCAATTAGATTCGCATTTGAGGGCTGGGCTGATCATGATTACTTCTACCACAGCTGGGCAAATCAATTCCTTAGTGGTCTTGTGCCTTACACACCAGAATTCGATCTCCTATATCAGAATGAGGCCTACTACAACGTCCCTTACTTCTTTCCCCCTTTCTATGTCTATCTCTGTGTGATTGGTAAACTGCTCCAAACAGACTTGGGCATCGGTTTCATTCTCTCCCTGTTTGGTTTCTTGACAGCATTTCCTATCTATGGAATCTCCACATATCTATCAGGGAATAGGCATGTCGGAGCCATAGCTGCTGCAGCATATCTCTTCAATCCCATAACGCTCTATCACACCGCCTTCGAGTGGCTAAATCCAGCACCTTTCGTCTTCTTCTCAATGCTATCCTTCTACCTGTTGATGCACAATAAACGGATTTCAGGGGCTCTCGCCATGACAACATCTGCTCTCTTCAAGCAGACCGCCTTCTTCTTCGCACTGCCCCTCGTTGCCTTTCTACTGAAACGAGCCCCACAGCCTATTTCTGAAGATGAGTCAGACTCGGATGGTGGCGAAGAGGCAAAGAAACCGGAGAGTGATAGATTGGATATGAAGGGTTTCATGAGAATCGCACTTGTGGTATGTGTGTACGCTGCGGTTTCATCATTGCCATATCTTCTAGATCCACTCAATTATGCAAGGGCAATTTTTTCCAGTATCCGCGGAACTCGTCTGACTGACCTCACATCTCCACCGCCTATCAACTATCCTATCACCTTGGTAGTCCTTTTCATTATTCTTGGATTTCCAGAATGGCTATTGGAGGCCATCAATCTGTTCACGTACTACTCAGTGGGAATATTCATTGCTATCATCCCTATACTGGCACTCATGTTGAAAGAGGTGAAGGATGATCGGAGTCTTCAGGCGTACTGGCGACGTATGCTATTCCTCACCTTGCTTCTGATGCTCTGTGTCCACATATTCTCGCCGCGCGGGATTTACAAATACTATACTGTTGCCTTAGTGCCTTTCTTCTCGATTCTATCGACATCAAGCATGTGCCGGAGGTCTTCCGAGAGAGTCAGTGTATCTTTGCCCATGATGCTTGTCCCGATGATTTGCGGATTTGTTATAATGGTGCCTTCAAGAGCCGTCTATATGTTGTATCTACTTCTGATTCTTGCTGGATATATCATACATCGGTCATTCTCTCAAACATATGAAGTATTTGCAGAACCGGCAAGACAAATGGGTCGAAGGATTATTGCTTCGGTGCGTCAACGCCCTGCTACTCAATAAGCTTCTCTAGGTCCTTCCTCTTCTTCTCCAGGTTCTCATTCAGCCTCTTCAGACGTGCATCGAGTTTCTCCGCCTGCTCGACATAGGTGTCCTTAGGCATTGCACCGGAGGCGTGCCTCTCTTCAATATGGTCACGGAGATCCTGCACGGATTTGATCTCCTTTTCTAGTGCCTTCGCATCTGCCTCCATCTCTGCAGCCTGAGTTTCTTCATCGGTCTGGAATTGCCTAGACGGAATCATGACACCAAGCTGAGACTGCGTTTTTTCGGCGAAGTCTTGGAACTGGTCTCGAAGCAACTCGATGTTCTTTTCCACATTGGCCATCTTCTTGTCCAGCTTTCCAATGTCCTTCTGCAAATCAAAGACAGCATTCACTAGCCTACGCATGGTCTTCTCCATCTCGGCGTTAGCCGTAGTAGTCACCTTCGCCTGCTTCTCTTCTTCCCTCTTCTCCTGGTCCTTCACTACCTCACTAGGCTTAGCAGTCCTTATCTCGCCGCTCAACCATCTAATTGCATTGACAGCAAACGTCCTGTTACTTTGATGCTTAATTCCGCCGCCTTTGCGGAACACTTCGTAGCTACCTACGCAGATAACGCGGCCCTTTCCTGACTCTGCAATTGCTATAACTGGCTTATTTGGAGGGTCTGCAGTATCAGATGTACTGGCTATTGTTGTTGCCTTGGCGGTGACGTTCAATGTGCAACCTGAGGGAACAAGGATATCTTGCACATCTTCAGTGACAGGATGAGATAGCACATTGGAGATGATAGGCATCGTAGGTAGGCCTGCATTGTTCCTCTCATCTCTTACCGCTGTGTTTTCAAAACTGATACCAAATCCCTTCGAGACTTGACTCATGTTGTTCATAAGACCTCGATCCCCTCCTGACAGCGAGAGAAGCATCAGACCACCTCCACTTTTCACGTACCGCTTAAGAACATCAATCTCGGCTGGCCTCAGTTTTGAGCTATTTGGGCAACCAAACACTATGACGTCCGCATTCTCAAGGTTCTTTGCAAGTATCATGAACTCGGTATAAGGTTCTACATCGATGTCGCTGTCCTGCAGGAGCTTGGCGAGTTCTGAATATGTTGTATCAAGCCTACCCCGTTCATTTTGGGTCTGGTCAAAGAGAACAAGCTTCCTTCTTCCGCTCAATGGTGTGTACTCCTGTCAAGAGGTTATGGGATGAGATGATAATAGAGAACTAATGAGAGTTGTGTAGCTGTTATCTACTCACTTCCTCTCCTTCGGAAGACTGAAAACCTACGCACGAATGAGCCTACATGAAAAACTCGCAGGTGGCTGAAGGATGTCGGATGACTGTCTGTTCTGCAAAATCGTGAAAGGTGAGATTCCTTCCTCGATGATCTTTGAAGATGATGTGTCGATGGCTTTCATGGATGTCTTTCCCGTTAATAGGGGTCATTGTCTCTTGGTTCCAAAACAACATTACGTAAACCTCCTTGACATAGATCTGGGCCTGCTCGGTGAATTGAGCAAACGACTTGCAATACTCACGAGGAAAGTGTACAACAGCATAGAACCATCAGGCATACTAAATGCCATCGCCAACGGTAAAGGCGCAGGGCAAGAGGTTTTCCACATTCACTTTCATGTGATACCTCGAGAGCCTGGCGATGGCTTCGTGACGAGAATGGTGCCGGGCACTCACCGCGAGATGACACCAAGAGAGGAGTTGGATGAGCTAGCGCAAATAATCCGTGAAGCTGAGCCGAAACTTGGCGATATCACTTGATATCCAAGAGGTTGAGACCAGTCATTTCATCCTTAGCACGCCGCAGTTCTGTAGTAGTTTCTAGAATCACAAGCTCAATGGTGACTGAAACCTCACAGCCCTCCATCAGATGGCCGCCCCAACATTTTCCTTCCTCATCTGAAACAACAAGATGAGCATGGACCACAATGCTACCATCCGCCAGACGTGAGATGTTGCCAATACCCGATACTACCTCAAGGTCTCGCTCAATCAAGAAATCCTTGTATTCTCCCGCCTCTCTATCAAAATATCCAAGCCTCGCCCTCGATACCGCACCAATGAGAGTGATCTGCCCTGACTTCACACGGTGTTCTTGTGCAGTGCGCTCAATCGTCCTCAGAATATCGTCGCCCGGGTCCATCCGAGAGATGATGACCCCTTTCAGACCCATTTCTATTGACCGAACCATGCAAGATTCCCACATATTCCAGTTAATGAAGGGTTCGCTCTGAGTTTCTTTTGGAAGGGCTTATCAGGAATAACTAGTCCAGATATTGTGAGTGAAACTGGTGAGAGACAAAAGGCCTTCTGAAGACCAGCAGGCATCGCTCGAGGACTTCTTCGGAGCTGATATTGAAGAAGACGAGCCTGAAGTGGTAGAGCCTTCACATGATGAACCCTCCAAATCCTCTCCCAATCAACATACAGATGAGTCTGAACTAGTTGAAGACAACGGCCCTGAGATAGAAGATGAGGAGATTCCGCCCGATGATACTGTCGAAATGGTGACCGAGATCAAGGTGGGTGAGAGAGAAACTCCTTCCACTCTGCCGCCCTCATACCTTCTCTCTGTAGACTATGCTGGCACTCAGAGAAAGGCGTTTGCTCGATTGTATAATCCGGATGACAAGAAGATCTATTTCTGGTTTGATAACACTGGGCACCAACCCTATTGTTATACTGACTATACTCCAGAGGAGGCAACGCGGAAGATTGGTCGTCATCAGGGATTTGTTCGCTCCGAACTTGTCGAGCTCACTGATCTTCTGCGCGATGAGTCAGTGAAGATGACCAAGGTAATTGCTAGTGACCCTCTCTCTATAGGCGGGTCTGCTGGTGCAATCAGGGAGCGCCTAGTAGATCGCTCCGGCCCAACAAATGTGAGCCATGCTTGGGAGGCCAATATCCGGTATCGGAACTGTTACACATATGATGCCAATATTGTTTCAGGCTTGCCATATCGGATAGAAGATGGCAATCTTATTCCGAGTGCTCCAAAACTAGACAAGAGGATGCTTGAGGAATTCAAGAGCACGTTTAAAGATGATGAAGGACTTGAAAAGATAATCACCGAGTATGCCCCCATGTTCTTCACTGAAGTCCCTGACATTCGCAGGATTGCTCTAGACATAGAGGTGTATACACCAGTGAGGAATAGGATACCTGATGCTCGGACTGCTCCATATCCTGTGACAGCAATAGGACTGTCAGATAACGAGGGATATGATAAGTGCTTCATACTGAAGAGGCCGAAGATAAAGGAGGGCACGAAAAGATCAGACTACCCAAGAGAGCTGGAAATCGTCTACTATGAAGACGAGAAAGAGATGCTTATCGAGGCCTTCAAAATCATTGATGCGTATCCTATTGTGCTCACATTTGTGGGTGATGCGTTTGACTTCCAGTATCTGCATAACCGCGCGCAGAAACTAGGAATCAACATGAACAAGCACTGCCCAATCTATCTTGCAAGAGATTTGGCGCTCCTGCAAAGAGGGATTCACGTAGACCTATATCGTTTCCTAAAGAACCCATCAATCCGACTCTATGCGCTTTCTGGAGCATACGAACAATTCAACCTCGAGTCTATTGCCAAGGGTCTCTTGGGTGTTGGCAAGCTTGATTTAAGTGACGATATCTCTGCGCTCAATTACTTCGAATTGGCTCATTATTGCTGGCGAGATGCCAATCTGACTCTTCGCCTAACTACTTTTGATGATAATCTCCTTCTAAGACTGATTGTACTACTGATGCGTGTATCGCGGCTTTCAATGGAGGATGTTACCAGGCTATACATCTCATCTTGGATTCAGTCATTGTTTAGGCAAGAACATCGTTCAAAGAACTACATCATTCCACGCAGGATTGACATAGATAGTGTCAAGTCTGTCGAGGCTCAGACTGAAGCAATGATCAAAGACAAGAGCTTCAAAGGTGCCATTGTGATCGAGCCTGTGGCGGGGGTTCACTTCAACGCTACAGTCCTTGACTTTGCGAGCCTATACCCAACCATCATGAAACAACATAACATTAGCTACGAAACCATTGACTGTCCTCACGAGTCCTGTCGAAGCAATCCAAAGAATCGGGTTCCAGAAACAGACCACTGGGTGTGTACTGAACGGAAGGGAATGATTAGTCAAACTATCGGATTCTTCAGAGACACCCGTGTAAAGTGGTTCAAACCCAAGAGCAAAGATAAAACTCTGACCGAGCAGACACGAGCCTGGTATGGAGTCGTTGAGAAAGCACTAAAGGTATTTGTCAATGCCGCATATGGTGTCACTGGTGCTCAACATTTCGAGCTCTTCTGTATGCCTGCTGCAGAGAGCACCACAGCCTATGGTCGCAATGCGATTATGGAAGCCAAGAAGAAGGCTGAGGAAATGGGAATCCGTGTTCTTTATGGCGACACGGATTCGGTCTTCCTTGATAATCCGACTGAGGAGCAGCAAAACGAGCTAGTCAAGTGGTCGACAGAGGCGCTGGGTATTGACTTAGAGGTCGAGAAGACATACAAGTATGTCGCACTGTCGGATAGGAAGAAGAACTACATTGGAGTCTATGAGTCTGGCTACGTTGAAGTGAAGGGACTAAGCGGAAAGAAGAGAAACACCCCCGACTTCGTTCAAGATGCCTTCCGTGAGATGCTTGATGCATTGAGCAAGGTGGACAATTTGGAAGGCTTTAAGGCTGCAAAGGAAGAGATTCGAGAAATTGTCAACTGTGTCATAGACCGCCTCGAAGGAAAAGCAGATCCATATACACCTGAAGAGCTAGCTTTCCGGGTTCAGATTACGAAACGAATCGGGGACTACGGGCTTTCGAAGCCTCAACATGTCCGAGCAGCAGAGATGCTGCAGAGTGCGGGTTATGATGTACCACCAGGAACAATAGTGGAATATGTCAAAATCAAGGGCAGTGATGGAGTTCTCCCTGTCCAGTTGGCAGGTGAAAAGAGCTATTGGCTTGACAAGGACAAATACATTGACACGCTGAAAAGTGTCTTTGGCCAAGTTTTAGACTCAGTTGGAATCAACTTCGAGGAATTGCTCGGATTTACAACACTTGACCAGTTCTTCTGAAAACTTAAAGGGTGGGGGTCCAATCGAAGAAACTCTTAAAGCATACACAAGCAACAAACGCTAAAGGGAATCTGCAGACTGACCAACGCTAGCGGAGTTATAAAGATGCCAAACTTCAGGGAATTCTTCATGCAGAAGCTCCTCATTCTTTTGAGGCCATCTGACATCGACATGTCTGCTAAGGACTTCGTTTCCACTTACGCTTCCTACATGGACTCTATCGGCATAGTTGGCAAGGGCCCAACTGGCCGCGTTATCTACCCAAGCAGAACCGCTCCGGTCGATGCGGAACATACCCAACTCTTCGAGGACCTTGTGAGCTTGACGAGTACTCTAGATATTCACACTGTAGCTAGCATGGATTTCTATACAGATGCCTGGTTTGCCAAGGACCCGAAGTATCATACCGTGTCTCCGCGTGGGGAACCAATGCCACACCAGATCTGTCCCAACAGAGAAGAATTTTGGCAGTACGGTGCTGAAATAGTTGGTGAGCTCGCAACTTATCCAATCGACGAAATCTTGGTCTTTGGTGCCGGTTTCATTCGCGACCATTTCTGTTTCTGTGAACGCTGCAGGAATGAATTTGCACCAATGGTGGATCAAGAACCAGCTCGCCTCACGTACGACTATATCATTGAGAATCCTGACTTCCACGCGAAATGGCATGAATGGCGCTCAGGTAAAGTGAGTGAGGGTCTGAGATATCTACAAGAAGCCGCCCGTGATGCGGATGACAAGGTCGGGAGAGAGAATCCGCTCAAAATCTCTGTTGAGGTACTGCTTGATCCCGAAACCGGCTTCTCTGAGGGAGGCAAAGCTCAGTATGGGTATGACTATTCAAGTATCCTCGAGATTACTGGCAATGTTTTGATCAATATGTATCCTTGGAGTCCAATTCTCCCAACAAAAGGCTCGAGTGAATATGACGAATTGATCGAATCACTATACTATACAAACGAATTCCAGCGTCGAGGTGGAACCGCGTCGCTTTTCCGCTGGGGTGTGACGAACATTGATCAATTGCGTGAGCTAAAGGAAATCGGAAAGGACGCCAACATTGACCGTATGGTGACCACTTTCAGTTATCCAAGTGATTATTCCACTCGACGTGAAAGCGCGATTGGCAATTACTAGTCTGGTTTCTATTGAGGCACACCACACCATGGGCATACCTTAGTGCCAGCTCTAAATGTCCTGCCACAAGAGAAGCAAAATGTTCTATCTTCCCTGCTCTCCGAACCATCGCTGAATGGACTAAGTTCTCCTTGAGAAAACAGTGACCCAACACTCTCTTCAGCCGGACGAATGCGGCATGTTGATCCAGTGGCATCACCATCTCCAAAGAGATTACTCAGATCCGCATAGGAGTCGGACCTTTCTGGCTCCCCAAAGGATGATGCAGTTTCAATTGGCGTAGATGTTTCATGGCGACTCCACGGGCTTTCTTCTCGCTCAGGATAGCTTCTTGGCTCCAGGGATTGATCTAGTGTATCGAAATCTCTGCGATATTCGTCCCCTCCATACCCTCTATCAACCGCAGGTCGGTTTGCCAGGGTTGAACCATATCCGTCATAGTCATTGCGAGAACCCCGGTACCCCCGAGCGGATTCGATGAATCTGATGTGAGAATCGCTTTTCAATCGTTCATATTCATCTGGGGTGAGTCCAAGCATTTCGAGTGCTCTATCTCTCTCAGCACACCTTTTCGACATCGGACAGCAGAAGGAAAGACTTGCATGGCACAAGGAGGCCATTGCCCTGTCCTGCCGCGATTTGAAGATGGGCGTTATTCTGCGCCTACCAAGAACAAGGGAGTCTCCGCTGGCGCGTAGTTCAGCATACCCGCTCTGTGCAAGTGCCTCCACAATTTCTCTTGCTGGATAAGCTCTCCCCTCAATCACAACATGTCCTTCGGTCTTATCTAATCGCACTGGACGTTCAACATTTCGGTCGTCTTCACGGTTAGGATATCTCGTGATAGTCACCCCAATTCATCTGCTATAATCTGGAGGTCACTCATCGAATACAATCCTATGTATTACCACCGTACCCACTGTTCTTCGAATCGTAATCTTTATTCTTGGGTGCATCATGGCGCAAATCAGTCGATGTAGGCGGGAATTGCATAGTCATGCCCATCGACAAAAATGAATGAGGTCTTGATAACATGGGATGTAAAGCCGAAGGCGCTGCGCAAGGGTATACGCTTCTTGGCACGCTAGTTCTACTGGTGTATGCAATTCAGATGCTAATTAGTTCAATAAACGCTGCTTCTGGAGGTAATCTTGACGCAGTTGTGGATGTGCTATTGGCGATTTTGCTCATACTAATCGCAATTCTAGCAGTTGACGCCAGTGGATATATTCATTGGAAAGTCGCAAAGAGCGGTACTGCTCTAGCCATATTCGGTTTCATCGCCATTGTAGTGGTTCTTCGAGATCTCAGCTTCAACATAATCGGTTGGCTGATGAACGTAGGAACACTTGCTGGTCTGATGATTCTGATTGCAGGAATCCTGTTAATTGCTAGGAGCTAGGCAATGGAGATAATTGACAATGGCTAACTTGAAGGAATTTGGTGAGCTGCTTGTACTCCTGGGTGGAATAGTCGGTCTAATACTCGGTATTTCACAAGCACTGAACCTTGGGACTTTTGGCATCGGGATTTGGGGCATCGGCATTCTGGGTTACCTTGTCGAGGGAATAATCCTAATCCTGCTTTCGCTGATAGTCCTTGCCACTAGCGGAGTTCTGAACATTCCAGCATTAAAGTTTGACAACAACTGGTTCGTATTGTTGATATTCGGTATTCTCATGCTGCTGTTTCGCGGTGGCATTGGTGCTCTACTTGTCATAATTGGAGCTATTCTATACGTCGTCAAATAGAAGTCTGACTTCAGTCTTGAGATGGCGGACGCAAAAGCCGCCATCCACTCTCATTTTTCCTGTTGTCTGCTCCCAAACGTTTTATTGGAGTGAATGTGGGAGTCAGCCCTACTCTATCAATTGTGCCCATGAGTAGATCGAGGCCTGAATGCTACATGACCAATAGTCGTAGAGTACTAGCACTTGCCAAGAAACTGATTGCCACAAACTCCGAGAATCCACCTGGAAGAGAGAAAGAAGTAGCAGAAGTTCTTCGTTCACATTTGGAACCCCATGGTATTCTCTGTACTCAGGTAGGTTCTGATGATAGACCAAACCTTCTCCTCTCTACTCATGAAGGTGAAATGGGATCACTCGTACTCCATGGACACATGGATACAGTTCCTGCAGGTCCAAGAGAGAAATGGGACTTCGATCCTTTTGAGTGCATAATTGCCAACGGACGTCTATATGGTAGAGGCGCAGCTGATATGAAAGGGCCTCTAGCAGCCTTGGCTGAAACTATGATTCTGTATAAGCGGGAGAACCACAAAGAGCCCCTTCTTCTGCTTGCAACTTCAAATGAAGAGAATGGCCTACTTGGAGCTGAAGAAGTAGCTGACTCTGGCATATTGCAGGGCATTGAATATGGGGTATGCGCAGAACCAACAAGCCTGCAGCTCTTCTTGGGAGAGAAGGGAGTTGTCTGGGTGCGAGTAACTGCGAAGGGAAAAACGGGCCATAGCTCCCGTCCCGACACGGGAATAAATGCCATTGACTTGTGCATTCAAGCCATACGCACATTGACACAAGGAGATTATCCAAGTGAACCCGACGCCCTTTTGGGAAATCATACTATGAATTTGGGCAGGATAATGGGCGGGACACAACAGGGGGTCATACCTGAATCCTGCGAGGCACTAATCGACATGCGCATAGTAAAAGGCCAGACACCAGAGTCAATTATGGATTTGATGAGGCAACACCTAGATGATGCAGGTATCGGGGAGGATATCTCGATTGAGAATTTCAATAGTTCATACACCACAATAACCTCCATCGATTCCAAGATTGCGCAGATTGCATCCAAGGCCATAGAGAGTCTGACGGGATCACAACCCACACTTGGTGTAGCCACATATGGAAGTGATTCATCAGTGCTTCAAAATAGAGTCGGGATCTCCAACATAATTTATGGTCCTGGCTCGATTGCTCAAGCCCATCAACCCAATGAATACATAGAGATTGATGAACTCTTGAAGTCAGTAGATGTTTACCTTGACATTGCACGCGCTTTTGACGATGAAAAGCACAATCCGCAAATTAGATAATGGGGTGATACGCCGTGCGGCCTTGTCCCTCCTTGGAAGTGAAACATTATGGATGAGAAGCATATCGGAATTCTCAAAGAACTTGGTTTCGAAGATATCGAATCCGCCAAAATGACGAATGACTATTGGAAGAAGAGAGGAGCGGATGCGTTAGCTCTTCTTACTCAAGATAGAGATGTGTATGGTTGTCTTGACCACACTGTGGGAAACGGAGTGCAAATGTATGATATTGAGGGTACAGAGTACCTAGACGTGACGGGAGGAGTTGCTGTGCGTGCGTTCGGTTTGAGGTACAAGCCCTATCTGGACTTTCAGACGCGCATTATGGATGTTGTACATGAGCTTCCAGGTTCTGACTTCGATGCAATTCCTCAGACGCTTCTAGCAGAAAAAATAGCTAAAATCACTCCTGGCGACCACAAGAAGCGTGTTGCATTTACCACATCCGGAGGTCGTGCGGTTGAGGGATGCATGAAGTCGGCTATGGACCTTTCCGGGAAACGAAGATTTGTCGCCTTCAGACCAGCCTTTCATGGTCGAACCGGCTATGCTCTAGCACTGACAGCAACCAACTCTAAGCACAAGTCGGGATTCCCCCAGGGAGTAGATGTAATTCGAGTTTTCTATCCATACTGTTATCGCTGTCCTTATGGTCAAGAAGAAGAAGACTGCAACCTAGAATGTGTAGAAGCTCTTCGGTATGCACTTCAAGTCGAGGGGAATGACATTGCAGCAACCATCATGGAGCCGATAGCGGGAGAGGGAGGTCTCATCGTTCCCCCAGCAAAGGCAGTCAAAGGGATGTATGAAGTTACGAAGGAAGTTGGTGCATATTTCATGTCTGATGAGGTTCAAGCAGGAATGGCTAGGACTGGGAAGTGGTGTGCAGTCGAGAATCACGGTGTAGTTCCTGATTTCATTTCGATGGCCAAGTCGTTGGGTGGAGGTTATCCCATGGGTGCCTCAATCGGCCCTGTCCCCATGTATAGTGAAAGCGCTAGACACTCTGAAACCTTCTCAGCTGAACCTAAGATGTCCCTTCTATCCCTCTGGATACTGAAACACATCGAAGACGGTGAGTATCTGAGGAAGAACGCGGAGAAAGGGGCATATCTCCTGAATCGACTAAAGGAGCTTGTCGAGAAGTATGATGTAGCAGGTGATGCCCGTGGTATTGGACTAATGGCTGGCATTGAGTTTGTGAAGGACAAGAAGTCGAAGGAGAAGGCTCCAAAGCTCCGTGACAAGCTTCTCAAGAACTTGGTCCAGAAACAGAGGTTGTGGGCATTGGGCTGCGGTCAAAATGTCATCCGTTTCACGCCTAGCTACGTCATAACTGAGGAAAACATTGACGATGCTGTAAATCGACTTGAGAAGGCGATCAAAGAATCGGTTTAATGGTTTGACCAAGAAAAAGAAAGAAGACTCATCTCCAGACTTCAGGACCTGGAGATGAGCATCATCTGTCTATAGAAGCCAGAGAATTGCACCCAGAATGACTAGAATGCCACCTAGGTCGCTAGTGAACAGAATCATCAGGATTCCAATGATTAGAACCACGATGAATTTGTTTGTCTTTCCGAAGTCGAGTGCACTGATTTTGAGGAATCCACTGTTCACCAAAGCTATCAGTGAAAAGAGGATTGCTAGAACACCCAAAATCCAGGCGTCAAGAAAGCCTGCAAGCAGGTTGACGAATCCAAATGGAGTTCCTATAATCATAAGAATTCCTTGGAGTAATCCTAGAAGTGCACCTAGGAGAACCAGAAGGTCCCCAATCTTCTTTAGATCTGCCATTGAAAATAGCTCCTTTATCTCTCTCCGCAATTCATGTAGAAGCTCAGTTCTGCTGTGTGAATAGCAGTCATTGATTATTGATTCTTTATCATGATGGCAGCTATAGGGTGCATGCCCTGAATTCACCCAGCATTGCTTCACTCCAACTGATTACGAATGACTCTGTTCCTTTCGGAGCTTCTATTTAATCTAACCGGATGAGTCGTTTTTACTACCCACACACGCCAGCCCTCCTCTCATAATTCGCTATATGTACTAATCTGCCTATGCGATATATCTGATTACCTTAATATGGTATGAACTGGCATGAATTTCTACTCCTGTTATCAGAGTGTGTTGCTCTATGGTTGAAGCGCCTGGAGAAGAAGGTGAAATGAACACTGAGATCACATCAGGAATCTTGGAGTACTCAGGCGATATTGAAGGAAGCATCGAGATTCCAAACGGGGCTAGTATTCTCATCTATAGCAAAGATCAGTCCTACCTAACACATGGCATTCACAAGTTTCCTGCTAAGTTTTTTCCCGAATTGCCACGCTATCTAATTGACCACTACTCAAAGAAGGGTGCGACGGTATTAGACCCGATGTGCGGCAGTGGAACTGTTGTTCTGGAGGCGTATCTAAGGAGTCGTGCCGCGGTTGGGATTGACATAGATCCAATTGCAAGACTTATCACCAAAGTAAAGACAACTCCAATTGACACTTCGGTACTAGAAGAGGCTCGAGATTGGCTCTTGGGTCGGCTAATGCAACACCAGTCTGATTCAAGATATTGTCCTGAGATTCCCGAGTTCAACTATAGAGATAACTGGTTCCGTGACTATGTGCTTCATGAACTCGGTGTTATCAGGGATGCAATTCACCAATTCAGAGAGTCCCCATTGGCGGCAGTGCTCCCTTCAAATTTAGCAGCTGCTGTCTATGATTTCTTCATGGTAGTCTTCTCTTCGATAATAAGAGACGTATCAAATGCTGACCCTCACTGTACACGAACTGTGATACGGCAGAACCTGCAAAAGTGGATCGAGCATGGAGAAACGTCAGAGAAGTTTCGTGAAACACTGGAGCAACAATTGAAGGGAATGCATGCCCTCTTCGCAATCACAAGAGATTGGGATCTTGAGGAACCAGTCCTACCAGAGTCTAATGCCATATCTACGGGGTTGGAACCCGAATCTGTAGACTTGGCTGTCACCTCTCCTCCCTACATCAATGCAGTTGACTACCCTCGAACTCACCAGCTGGAGATGTATTGGCTCGGCCTTCATGAGGAAGGCCCTCTTTCAAACATGAAGCGGAAGTACATTGGGACGGAAACCGTCTATAAAGAGGAGTATGATGAACTTGGAGTGTCTGGACTTCATTCACTTGACCCAATTCTCATGAAGATATACACAGTGGACCCGCGCCGGTCTTACATCGTCTTCAAGTTCTTTGAGGACATGAAAGAGCAGCTCAAAGAAACATTTCGCGTACTTCGTCCTGGGGGTCATTATTGTCTGGCTATTGGCAACAACGTAATTCGAGGCAATGTAGTTGAATCTCATAAGATACTGACAGAGATTGCAACTGCTGAGGAGGTGGGTTTCAGGATTGAGAAGACGTTCTTCTCAGGAGTAATCCGCCATTTCATCAAGATTCCGCGAAAGGAACGCATGGACGGAGAATGGGTCCTAGTTCTAAGAAAGCCCTAGGCTATGTCTACTTTTCAACTGGCCACATGAATTGTCGGATGCCTTCGATAATCTCATTCATCACATCTAGGGACTCCGTGACGCCTCCTGGCACTTCCATACTATGATTTGCATTATCAACAACAACTAGACTTCCGCCTGTTGCA
Organism: Promethearchaeota archaeon; assembly: GCA_048939765.1. GTDB lineage: Archaea > Asgardarchaeota > Thorarchaeia > Thorarchaeales > Thorarchaeaceae > SMTZ1-83. The sequence continues at coordinate 60,602 of JBHLPF010000006.1, read as the reverse complement.
CTCTTCACCTGTTCGAGGATTTCCTTGTCATAATGGGGGTCGGATGTGCCAATGACGAATACGGAATTGGGGTGGTGCCTAGTAATCTGCGTCACAAGATGTGGCATCTTGATGAGTGGAGTATGCCATATCACTCCGCATCTTCTGGTTTCAGAGAATGTATCGAGAAGGCGTCCAATGGCAAGAGTGCCAAGAGACTTCCCCACAAGGACTCTGACTTCAGCATCTATATGATCTACAGCAGCCTTGTAAGCCTCCTCAACATCCGTGTAGAGCCACCTCTCCCTGTCCTCCCATTCTAGACTATTGAACTCCTGATTATTCCAATAGGCATAGTCAACACTGAGCACACTAACTCGATTCTCAAGCAAGAGGTTGATTGTGTAGTGAAGTAGTGGGCCTTGCGATGAATAACCTCGTCCAGGGAAGACCAGAGCCAGTTTATCACTGAATCCTTTGAGTTTGAGATAGGTATTGGGTATCTGCTTTCCATCATATCCCTTGATCTCAATGCTCTCAAACGAATACATGGAATACCACTTCTCGCCTTGACTGATAAGAACTGTGATGAACCCTCTGATGATGAAATACGAATCCTTATTTGGTGATGTCCCGCGTGAATCTCAGCACTATCAGGAGGTATGATAAAACATGGTGACAACTTTTAGGTGGGATCGTGTTTGCACAGCGCTCATTCTTAGCTCTACCTCCGTCTGCGAAGTTCTTGTACGTGCTGCTTAAGAACAGGCGCCGGATGTCCCGGCAAGACCTGATCAGCAACACCTTCTTACCTCCTAGGACAGTGAACTATGGCCTTAGTCGACTGAAGGACCTAGGTCTCATCCAGGAGCATGAACATGGCAAGGACAAGCGGATGGCGGTCTATGAGCTAATTTCGGCGCCGATGTAGTCTAGTATGTACAAGAAACGATATCTCTGGCTTTAGCTTAGGGATATCGTTTCAATGTTTATTGATCCGCCCCTTCATCAGCTTGTGCCAAAAGCCTCATAATGTAATCAGGGAGGATTCTGTTCTCGAATACTGAGGTGAAATCTAATGGACTTCTACAGCGATGCAGGTATCGAGCCTATAGGTGAAGAAATCCGTACTCACTTCACTACTGAGATTACTGCGGAGATAGTAGATACTGAAGTCGTCATTATGGGCTGGGTCCATATTCTGCGTGATAAGGGGAAGATAAAGTTCTTGGTTCTCAGAGATGAACAGGGTCAGTGTCAGGTGACAATTCCACAGGCTAAGGTTTCTAAGGAAGTCTTTGAGGCCTCTGGACAACTGAAGCCAGAGTACGCTGTGGCTGTGACAGGCAAGGTTGTGGCTGCCAAGCAAGTCGCTTCTGGTGCTGAGATCATTCCAACCAAGATACGTATCATCAATACTGCCCAGCGTCTTCCAATTGATGTTGTAGAGGGAAAAGTGGATATCGATCTAGACACACGCCTCAATCATAGAGTCCTGGACCTTAGGAAACCCTCAATTAATGCGATTTTCCGGGTTCAACACTCACTTGTTCGATTCGCACGGGAGTACCTAGAGTCAAATGGATTTGTGGAAATCCACACTCCGAAAATAGTTGCTGAAGCCACAGAAGGTGGAGCAAACCTATTCGAGGTCAAATATTTCGATAAGAAGGCATACCTGGCTCAGAGCCCACAATTCTATAAGCAGCTGATGCTCTTGGCTGGCTTCGGCAGAGTCTTCGAGATTGCTCCTGTATTTCGAGCTGAGAAACACAATACAAGACGACATGTCAATGAGTATACCTCATTCGACTTCGAGATGGCATGGATAACCGATGTGGACGACGTCATGAAGATGGAGGAACGAATGCTGAATCATTCATTCAAGAAGACATCAGAAGCCGCGGCAAATGAACTTGAACTTCTCGGAATCGAGCTAGTTGTGCCAAAAGTACCCTTCAAGAGAATCAAATATGCTGAAGCCATTGATCTACTCAACAGCGAAGGAAAAGAACTAGCAGTCACTGATGACATCGATCCAGAAGCTGAACGGCTACTTGGGGAAATATTCCCTGAGAAATTCGGGACTGACATGGTTTTCATTACTCATTACCCCTTGGAGTTGAAACCTGCTTATACTATGCCTAGTATGACAGACGAGGGGATGACTGAGGGTTTTGACCTCATGTACAAAGGCATGGAGATAACAACAGGAAGTCAACGTATACACATCCATGATTTGTTGGTTGAGCGATTCAAGGCGAAGGGATTTGATCCAGATGCCTTTGCTTTCTATCTTGATCCCTTCAAATATGGTGCACCACCACATGGAGGGTTGGGTCTTGGAGTAGAACGGCTCACAATGCAGCTGCTTGGAATAGAAAATATCCGTGAGGCTATACTTCTTCCACGAGACCGCGACCGGATAACTCCTTGATTAAGAGTATTCTGTGTTTAAGTACGGGCCAAAAGGCATGTCTTCCATAATGAACTACTTGCGTTGATTCAAAGCTATAAATCCAGTCTGCATGACCGCGGCTTGGTAGCGAGTAAGGAGAATTGAGATTCTACTAATTGATTTAGCGGGCATTGAAGTCCTCCCTTTTTTCCCTCAAATACACCTGATAATACTCTATATCGAATCTTCTCAAACTCATCTAGACTCTCTTCTTCAGGACCGCCAATGCAACAACCAATAGTCCAATTGATGCCCCTCCAATTAACACAAACAATGGAACAGCGTCACCAACAATTGTAATCTGAACTGAGTAGATTGATTCATTGAATCTTTGGTCGTTCAACTCGTAAAAGATCAATGCACCAGTTTCTTTAGAATACCTCCCAGTTTCTGTTACTGTAATTCCGAACACAATACCAGTGATACTATACCCCCAATCAGCTGCAGTGTCAAATGTCTGGACCTCAAACAAGCTATTATTTTTCGGTATGAGGAATAAATCATTGACAAGGCTCCAGTTACCAACTGGAAAAGCTCTCCAATGCAGAGTTTGTCTGAGATCGTCTGAGATGTTCGTCTGAGATGTAATCCTTGTATCGTTCATCAAGTAGAATGAATGATAATTGTTCCAGTCATATACATCACCAGTGATTTGAGGTATGTCTGTGATATTCTCATCAATTGAAGGCAAATCATCTACAACCACATAATAATCAAGGGCTTTGTTTTTACTAGAATCTGGGAGCCGAAGCTCCATGTGATAGTCAAACCTATCACCAATCTCAATACCCCAATAGAATCCGTGATTGGTAAGTCCTTCTGTAGATCCTACGCAAATAGTCAGCGTCAGAACTATCACAACGATAATTCTCAAACTCAATACTCGCGGTTTCATTACCGATTCGATGATCTGCTCCTCAGGCAATTAATACTTTGGAATTAAGTGATTTGTCATCACACATCATGACGTTAACATGCACCAGAGAAATGTACCCCATCCCTCATCAAAGTGCCACTTTTTGTGCATGTAAAGTGCACTTGTTTGTATTACTCTCTCTTATAGTAGCAATAGACCATTTTCAAGCAATAGTCCAGTCTGGACTCAACTCCTGAGTGAAGGTTTCTTTGATGCAAGAACGTCTCCAATCCGAACTCTTCGCCTCAATTGCCACCCTTGACCAGCTGAAGAAGATGTTCGACATGGGAATTGTCGACATCAGGTCATATCAGAGGGAGTCTGAAGCACTAGCCAGTGAGGTTAAGGCTAACATTGCAGATCTGAGGCGCATTGGCCTAGATTTTGGCACCTTCATTCAGACTGAACATGTTGCAGAACGATTCCCTGATGCCATTATGCTGCTTGACCTCTCCCGTCGTGAGAACCGATTCCGTGGAGACGGAATGACCATGGATGAATATTACGACCACATTGGTCTTGCAATTCTTGATGTGGCAACAGTACATGCCTCCAAGGGACTCATGGGACTCGCTGAGCTAATCGTTGAAGTTGTGAAGCGTATGCCTGAGCTTAAGGCAATAAGCTACAGTGATGTTATCGAGGCTGTCAATCGGGTTGCTGAGCATGGACTAATACCAGGCATACGGACGCTACGCGGTGGTGTAAAAGTAGTTGAGCTTCGCCCACTTGAGCTCAGAAGGGATCAAGCGGATGTTGTAAACCTCGCTGCATCTAAGGGCTATGTTTCTGTTGAGGAAGTAATGATGCTCATGAAATGGTCCGAGGATCATGCAAGGCAAGTTCTCTCCAGTCTAGCAGATGCCGGAATGGCAGTGGCAGACATTCGATTCTCAACTGGGGGTAGATACTACTTCCCAGGCCTGCGTGCCAGGGAACATGACGATGGTGGATCTATTTCACGACGTTAAGTTAAACGATGATCTTGATTGCCCCTCTTTTCTTGTCCACCCACTCTGCAAGTCCTTTCTCCACCATTATCAGGAGTATCTGATGAAGATCCTTCTCTGGCAGTCTAGCGAAGCTATATTCCTCTTCCTGAATGACTATTGATTTCACATCTAGTCTGACCTTCCCTGACTTCAAGGCCCATTCATATATAATGTCCGCCCATTCCTCAAGGAATCTCCAATAGACTCGCAATTGTCTTTGGTTCCTATCCAGCCACTCCGCAATTTCCTTCTCTACGAGCACATTGCCAATTAGCTTGAATGAATCGATTTTATTCGTGATTTCATTAAAGGGGGGTTCCTTGATGAAAGCAGTCACAGAAAGGACATGGACATCATGTGCTTCCATCCATCTCAGGACGAAATCAGACCACTCTTCAGCCCACATCTCTCTGTCTTCTTCTCGAGGAGGTATGCCATACATCCACTCTGTTTGTCCAAGGTCTCCCCATGGAGGCATGATGGTGACTTCATCCGGTTTGACTAGAACTTCCTCAGCTTGAGCTACTGAATCCCTCTTCTCTTCGACAGCAGTTTCTGTTGCCGCTTGCGTCATAACAGCTTCCGGTCTGTAGGTTTCCTTCACTTCTTCTATCTCTTCTGCTGGAATGGCCTCATCTACGGTGGGTTCTGATGTTGCTGTTTCTGACGTAGTCTTTTCTTTCTCTTTTTCTCTACGTCTCTCTCTGACACCCACTCCCTAGGAACCCTCCGCCCAATCGATATACCTCTTTACATCCTCAGGAGAAGTTGCCGGCTTTATGTTCTCGATCGCCTGCAGAAGATCTTCTCTGGATACTGGTCGAATATCAAGAATCTCTTCTTCCTCGTCCATTCTTCCAATGCGCTGAAGGTCCCTTATCGGTTCCATGGCTGCTTCTCTACAGACGACGCTAATATCCCGTCCACTATATCCCTCACTGAGATCCGCAAGTTCCTCGAAGTCCACTTCAGGAGCGACATTTATCTCTTCCATGTGAATCTCGAAGATTCTCTTTCTAGCTGGCTTGTCTGGCAGCGGCACATGGATTTTCTTCTCAAACCTCGACCGAAGAGCGAAGTCCAACTCCCATGGCAGGTTTGTTGCACCAATCACTGTGACCCTATCTTCAAGGTCGCTGGCTAGTCCCTGTAGTTCTGTTAGAAGCTGAGTCTTTAGTCTTCTTTCTCCCCCGACGTCATCACCAGACCTAGAGACCCCGACGGAATCCAGCTCATCCATGAAGACTATGGCAGGCTGACTTCGTCTGGCCAAAGTGAAGAGGTTCATGACCAGTTTCTCAGACTCTCCAAGCCACTTGCTTACAATGTTGCCTGCTGAAACATTGAAGAAAGTGGCATTCACCTCCGATGCCACCGCTTTTGCTATCAACGTCTTTCCGCATCCTGCGGGACCATAGAACAATATTCCCCTCCATGGCTGCCGAGACTTCCCCTTGAAGAGCTCTGGATGTTTCATCGGTGCGATAATTGCATCATTAATTGCCTGCTTGGCATCCTTTAGGCCCGCAACATCACTCATTTTGACATTAGGTTTCTCAGTGATGATTGTGTCAGCTATCATCTCCTGCAGTCTTCGTGTGTCCTCATCCACCTCTGCTTCAGATGCCATCGCTTCCGTAGACTTCTCGGCTGTTGGTTCCGTTTCAGCAGAAGAAAACACTGGTGGAGTCGTCAACCCCTCTGGAGGTCCTCTCGCCTTCTTCTTTATACCAGAGATATAGCGGACTCTGTCAACACACTCTTGTGCCCTGTCAAGGTAGTGTTTCTGAACTGAGGGCAAAGATGCTGCATTTGACAGTTTGATCAGGATTTTGCTAGCCTTCAGGTAGTATTGAGCAGCTTCCTTCTTCATTCCTCTCTGGTCAAGTTCTATGGCCCTGTCGAGTAGATTTTTCAGGCCTTGGTCTAATCTATCAGACATCCCTGTTCAGGTCTAACTGGAACCTGTGATGATAATAAGTTCTGTGTGACTATCACTATATGCCCCTAATACTGGGATTGATAGATGCTATACACCAGCTCTACGAAGGTTTAAACGCTGAACATTCATCCTAGTGTTGTGGGGCGAAGCCCATAGATAAGTGGTGAGACTTTTGGATTCACTCAGAAAGGCATTCAGATGGGGTCGGAAAAAACCAGACATTGGAGAGGTTTCCAGTCAGCTCAGAATTCTGACGAAACAACTTGCTCGTGAGAGAAGCAAGTTGGAGAAAGAAGAGCGTGACACAAGAGCTCGAGCTATCAAAGCTCGCCAGGCTGGACAAATGGATGCCTTCACGACCTATGCAACTGAGATGATACGTTTCAGACGATACGCACTCTCCACAGACAAGGCGAGGCTTCAGATTCTCAAAATCCTTACTCACCTCAATCGTGCACAGACATCAGCAAGGACAGGTCGCGCACTCGAGCAGGTTGCAAAGATCCTTGGAATGCTTGGCGATACAAGTGATACCCGCCGGCTTGTTGAGAACATTGACGAGATCACTCGTCGATTAGATGAGTTCGAGATTGAGAGTGCAATATCTGCAGAGGCGCTTGATGCGAGCATGGAAGTTAGTTCAGATGATGTGGCTGCTGCCATGCAAGAAATCGATGTGGAAGTTGGATTGGCTGATGCAGCATCAGTAGCAGCCAGGCCTGCATCTGAGTCAGAAACCCTTGAGAAAGACATTAAGGATTTGGAGCGTGAACTGGGTATTTAGTCATCATCTGTACCCATGAAAATGCCGGGTAGCACGCTCGATTTCATGATTGGTCTGATATGAGTCGCGCATGAGACCGCGATACCTTCTGATGAAGTCTTCAGGGACTAAATGTCCGTTTCTCATTAGATGTAGAGTCTCGTTAATCGCATTCTGAATCTCTATTGCGTTCCTCTTGAGATATTCTATATCAGACTCGGGAGGTGCATAGGGGGCCTCTCGATAGTAGGTTCGACCATAGTCTGTGCGACCAAGAGTGTCCTCAAGATGCTCCTTGAACACTCTGGGATGGTCATACGGATTCTCGATTTGTCCATATCTCGGTGGAATCGATCGTGGTTGATAGAATCTGGTTCTCATTCGGCTTCCTTGCGGTGCTTCTGAGGCATTTCCAGTCGTGGAGAGCAATGAGTATACCAATCCTTCAATCTTGAGTCTGACATCGCTAATGTTGAGGTTCTTCTGCTCAATCTTCCGAACTCTCTGAAGATCACTCTGCATATACTTCTCGAATTTCCTCGCAATCTCGAAGTAATCTGGCATGACCTTTTTTGTATCCTCGCTGCAGGAGATCTTAACGTCGCCCTGTTTAAGTCGCAATACAATTCTCTTGCGAAGGCGGCCATCCTCTTCGATATCTTTCAAATACATAAGCGGAAACTGGAACACAATCTCAGTCTTCTTGCGTAGTATTCCCGTTTCAGCCACTAGGAATAGCCTCTTGTTAGTGATGAAGAGCGTACCGTAGGCCTTGTCGTTTTTCAGGAAGTTGCTACCCACAACCCTAATGTCCGGCAGAGCCGCCACAGGCAATTCATTAACAGCGAGTTCACCATGTTCATAGAACTCTGTGAATTCTCTCCTGTGATAGCTCAGACCATCAAGCTGGGCCATTACTTCCTCCAGTCTTGGTCTGACCTCATCAAGACTATCGTCGACGTGTTGTCTGTAGTACGTGCCAAGCTCTGATACTCTATTTCTGACACCCTCAATGAACGGGAACTGAGCAGGAGTCCACTTGCTATAATCAATGAGGCCTTTTGTTTCAGCAGCGATTTGCTTTGCGACTATCTCTGCTTGGTTTCCAATTCGACTCTTGATTGCTGGCATTTCATCCTGCACTGACTCGACCTTCTCCTCTATCCAATGATAGTGTAGGAAGTTAGCCATCCTGAGAGAAACAAGCGTTCTCTTGGCATTGTCAAGCTTAGTCATGAACTCTCGCAATTTGGTGTGGCCATACTGAATGCTCATGATGGCCTGTCTAAGTTCTTGAGCAAGAGTTCTTCTCCGCTCTTCCAGTAGGATAATACGACTTGAGTGGCATCTAGGACATATGTCAGCTGTACGCCTACCTGTATCAATGTTCTCAGACTCGCACTCAGGACAGCTGTCTATCTTTTCACCTTGTAACGTGGTCAATGTCGCGTGACAATCGCGACACATATGATACTCTTTGGTCCTTGAGTCAAGGCACTCTGAGCATAACACTGTACCGCAATCTTCACACAAGTGACTGGCTCTGTTTCTTTGACATACAGGACAGCGATGAGATAGGGAGTCTAGAGTCAAGTGTATACCTCCTGCAGACTATGAAGTAAGAAGAGGAATCTAAGAATAACCCGTGTATCACTCGGGTATTAGTTACATAGAGTTTCGATCAGTGCATTTGACCAGTCCATATCAGTTATAATAGATTGAACATCAGCAAGGACTAGTCAGGAGATGCTTATGGAAGACATAGCTCGGGCTGCAATTGAGGCGGCTATCAATGCTAGAGCAAAATTCGCTGATGTGCGAATAGAAAACACTGTCACCACCATCATTGAGATGACGGATGGTGTGACAAAGAGGTCTGTTGCCTCACGACTGAAGGGGGCTGGAATTCGAGCTTTCATTGATGGCGCTTGGGCCTTTGCTCAGACAACTGACCTTACTGCTAAGGGCATGCGTGAAACTGGTGAATCAGTTGCTAGGCTAGCCATGGCCACCAAGACAAAGGTCAATGAGAAGTTTGAGATGGATGGGCCTACCTTCAATGACAAGGTTGAAGTCAAGCTGAAAAAGCCCTTCAGGGATATTTCGGTTGAGGACAAGATTGAGTATATCAAGAGAATCGATGAGCAGTCTCGTGCTTATGACAAGAGGATTGTCAATACCCGCTCTATATACGGTGATCTCTGGACTGATCTCTATGTCACCAATTCCTTTGGAACAAGTGTGAGTATGCAAAATGCTCTTCCTAGAGTCATTTCTGTTTCAACCGCTAAAGATGGTGCTAACAGGCAAAGGGCGTTCAAGTCCTACGGTGTCAGGGGTGGTTTTGAGATGATGGAGTTAGAGCGGCCCCAGACCATCGGTGAGGAATCTGCAAAGATGGCAATTGATTTGCTATCATCTGTAGCTGCAAAGGGAGGAACCTACGATGTTATCATGGACCCAGTCCTAAATGGCGTAATGGTTCATGAGGCATTTGGTCATGCCTGCGAAGCAGATAACTGGCCAGCTCATACGACAGTTCTCGAGGACAAGGTTGGAGAGTGTGTTGGCCCTGATCACCTTAATCTAAGCGACGACCCTACTATGCCCGGAGAGCGGGGCTCATTTGAATATGACTGGGAGGGAACAAAGACGAAGAAGCGAATTCTTGTAAAAGATGGTGTACTCACCGAGCTTCTACACACCCTTGAAACTGCAGTTCGTTTGGATATGCAACCAAATGGCTCTGCCAGAGCGCAGTCCTTCATGCACGCACCATTGGCCAGGATGTCCAACACCATCATGGAACCAGGTGATTGGGACGTCGACGAGATGATTTCCGACACAAAAGAAGGGGTAATGCTCTGCAGCTTCAACTATGGGTACACAGAGCCCGCAAAAGGACAGTTCATGTTCCAAGCCAGTCATGGCTATCTCATTGAGAATGGTGAGCTTGGCCAAATGGTCCGCGACGTTTCTCTTGCTGGTCAGATTCTTGACGTACTAGCCCAAATAGATGCTGTTGGCAATGACTTTCTCATGGATGCAGGGACTTGTGGGAAGAATGGACAGATGGTACCTGACATGAGTGGAGGCCCACATGCCAGGATTCGCAATATTCCTGTAGGAGGCATGTAGAGTGATGGAGAATCTTCTAGACATCGCGGAAAAAGCAGCTAAGAAGGCTGAGTCTTTTGGTGCCGGCCAGGTGGAGGTTTACACGTCATCATCCCGTACCTTCTCCATCGATGTAGAGAACAATTCAGTCAAAAGTGCCTCAGAGAATCGTGATACAGGCTGCGGAATTCGGTCAGTTGTCGGCAAGAGAGTGGGGTTCGCATATGCCACAACTGTTCTAGAAGCCGACCTTCTGGAGGCTGCTGAGCTGTCTGTTAGACTCGCCAAGGCCTCTGTTCCTGACCCGGACTTTGTGAGCCTTCCATCGTTCGATGGGATTTACCCTGACGTTAAAGGTCTCTACGATTCCGAAATTGTAGAGCTGGATTCTGAGCAAGTCGCTGAAATGATCATTCGTGGAGTTGACGCTGCACGCTCAAGACTGGAGGGCATGGATGTTGCAGTTGCAGCTAAAATGAGTTCATCGACTGGCACTACTGTCATTGTCAATTCGCTCGGAATCAAGGGGTTTGGCGAATCGACGTCTGTATGGATGTATACAGAGCCCACAATCAAAGAAGATGGCGATCAGACATCCAGCTATGAGGTCCAGCTCTCTCGCAGACTCAAGGAGATTGACCCTGAGTGGATAGGAACGAGATCTGCAGAGAATGCATTGAGCAATCTGGGGGCCAAGGCTGTTGAGGGAGGTGAGATGCCAGTGATTCTTGCTCCATTTGCCGTTGGGACCATCCTAGGGGGAGGATTTGCTGGAGCTGTGAATGCCGAGGAAGTCCAATATGGCCGCTCCTATATCGCAGATGCATTAGGCGAAGAGGTATCGACTCCGCAGCTTCGGATTATCGATGATGGTCTTATGACATCGGGTGTTTCTTCTCGGTCTTTTGATGCCGAAGGCCATCCATCTCAACGCACCGAGATTCTTGATGGTGGGGTCCTGAAGAGTCTATTGCACAACTCTTACACCGCCAACAAGGATGGTGTCGATAGCACTGGAAATGCCAGCCGGCCTGGATATGCAGGAGTGCCCTCGGTATCCTCTTCAAACTTCGTAGTTACTCCTGGAAAGGGCACATTGGATGATCTCATCAAAGAAGTTGGCAAGGGAGTTCTATGCCGCTTCACAGGAGACCGGCCAAACATGACAACCGGTGACCTCAGTGCAATGATTATGGAAGGATCATATTTCGAGAATGGAGAGATTCAGCATCCTGTGCAGAATACGCTCATTGGGATCAACATGCGCGATCTGTTGAAACGTATAGAAATGGTAGCTGCAGATACTCGAGTTGCTTTCTCGATTATAAGTCCATCAATCGTCATAAGCTCTGCGCAGGTGACCTCTGGCTGACTACATTCGTTCGACCACAGGAATTCCAAGAATCCTCAGGCAGTTCACCATCGTAGTCTTGAATGCCTTCACCAGCTCGAGCCTGGCTCTTTTGAAATCTGGCTCTGCCTTAAGCACTGGGCAGGAATCATAGAACCTGCTAAAGAGAGTTGCCAGCTCATAGCAGTATGCAGCAATCCTGTTGGAACTGAATCCTGTTCCCCAAGTTTCTTTCTTCAGACTCCTCACTACTTCAAGAATCACATTTGGGAAGCGTGAAACTGCTTTGATGAGTGCAAACTCCGCCTCCTCTACCAATAGCTTCAGATTTGCATTTGAAATATCTGCTTCATCTGCCTTCTCTAGTATTCTCTGCGCTCTCGCAATAGAGTACTGCAGATATGGTGCTGCATCTCCGTTGAAGTCCAAAGCATCTTCCCATCTAAAGATGATTTTTCTGTCTGGTGATGATTTCAACAGCAAGTATCGAACAGCACCGATTCCTACCTTAGCCGCGATATCATTCTTGAACTCATCAGACTCCTCGGGATTTCGTTTTTCAACCTCATTTCTGGCTAGAGCCTCAGCCTTGTCAAGTACCACGTCGCATGAATAGCCTATCCACGTGCCCTCCCTGCCTGAGAAGTCTTCATCCTCAAGTCCAACAAACTCATACGCGATATGGTGTGAGTTGCCACTCTGTTCATTATACCCTAAGAGTCCAAGCACCGTGTAGACCAGCCGTTGCGGTTGTGATTGTTCTGATCCAATTATGTTGAAGACGAGATCTACAGTGCCAAGGTCTCTTTCGGATCCATCAACTGCAGTTCTATACACGATTTCACCATTTGGCTGACGCTCAAACTCCTTGTACAAGAATGGGTCTTCTATTATCCCAAATTTCCACATCTGCGTGGCTACATCTGCGCCAGTATAGGTCCTGGTTCCATCTGATCTGAAGAGGACCTTAAATGGGTCCTTCATGTCTTTGAAATCTTCAATTGTCCTGAGGTCAGCTACAATACATCCTGCCTTCTCACCGCTTTCAGGGATGAAGATGTTATCAGTTTCTAGCATCATCTTTCGGGCCTTGTCCAGTAATCCACTGTGAGCAATCGCACTCTCCCATATCTGGTAATCATGGAAGATTCCTAGTCGATATGCAGTCTGACACTGCGCTCTCACGCATTCGGTGACCATCTCTTCGCTGACTCTGGCAGCTTCGCTCTCCAAGCTCTCGAGGTCACGAGCAACAGCCCGAATCTCACTTTCTACTTTCTTGTCCCTCTCAAAATCCTCGTGCACCTCAACATATAGATGCCCTAGAAAGTGATCATATTTCTCATCTCCAGGGGAAGGTTTGTCCTTCATAAGCTTCCAAACGAGCTGAGCAATCTGCAATCCGAGATTATTGATGTAGTCTGTTCTGATCACGTCATATCCCGCTGCCTCAAGGACATTTCCTAAAGTGTCTCCAAGTACTGCATTTCTGGTATGACCGATGTGCCATGGCTTAGAGGGATTTACCGCGGGGTACTCCATGAGAGCTCGATTGCCTTGGAATTCGTTAGACTTACCATAGTTCTCATTTGATTGGGCCACGGCTCTGATGACAAAATCAGCCAATTCTCTTCTAGACAGAAAGAGATTGATGTATGGGCCCTTGTTATCTATTCTATCAATTAACGGCTCCTTCTTGATAGCGCTCTCAAGATTCTTTGAGATATCTGCAGCAATCTTTGCCGGATTGTCCTTTCTTTCCTTTGCCAGACGAAAAGCTAAGGTGGTTGCAATGTCTCCCAGCTTGGCATCTGGCGGAATCTCAAGGTTCTCATGAGCCGTCACAAGATCGACAGACGCAGAGTCAGCTAGAACTCTCGCGACTACACTCATCACGTGGTTCCATGGATTATCTGTCGTCCTGTCAATCGTCAAAGCTAGTATCCCCTTTGGCTGTATCATAGATGCCCGGTGTTGACTCATAAACTAAACGCTGTTTCACAATTGTTTCACATCAAATCATGACTCGTCATTGATTGTTTCAACACCCGGACTGGCCTTTAATTTATTCAATTATACAACTAAACTTACGCGAAAACGTACAAAGGGTTTATAATGATTTAATATCTGCGCATAGGTGTTCTCTCTGAGAATATCCGCGTCCCGAAAAGGTGCTCCTTCAACGCCATGATTGGGGCACACCGCACAGGTATCAACAATTGCTCTGATGGCAACCCTACTCCCCCGATAGGGTTTGCATGGAGATGATTGCACTGGCCAGCAAACACGCGAAGACCAAGAAATCCGGAGAAAGCAAGATTGGTGCGGCTAGATACGTTTGCTCTACATGTTCTTCTGATGAAGTCTATATTGATAGCACGAGGGGAGAGGTGACCTGCTCAAATTGTGGGCTCGTTCTTTCTGACAGATCCATTGACATGGGTCCAGAATGGCGTGCATTCACAGCTGATGAGCAGAACGCTCGACAGCGCGTGGGCGGACCAACGGATTGGAGTAAGTTCGATCAAGGGCTCACCACAATAATTGGCCGCCAGAATGTCGATGCTTCAGGAAGGAAATTGACTTCGACCAGACGAGCTCAAATACATAGACTACGTAAGTGGCAGATACGCACCAAAGTGCACTCTTCTGACAAACGTAACCTTGCGGTTGCTATGACAGAACTTCATAGAATCAGCTCTCAGCTGAGCATTCCCTATTCGATACGAGAGACCTCTGCAGTGATTTATCGAAAAGCACTGCGTAAGCGTCTCACGAGAGGGCGTACGATTTTGGGGATGATTGCAGCTTCATTATACCTTGCATGCAGGGTGCATCAAGTTCCTCGACCGTTGGAAGAGGTCTGCGATCAGATACATATCACCAGAAAAGAACTCAGTCTGTGCGTCAGACTGATTCTGAGGTATCTGAATCTCAAGATTCCTCACAGCAATCCAGTGGAGTTTGTGCATCGATTTGGAACTGAGTTGGGACTTGAGGGCGATGCCAAGAAGAAAGCTATAGACATTCTTGAGATGGCCCGAGAGGAACGACTCACCATTGGTAAAGATCCAAAGGGAATGGCCGCTGCAGCGATATATGTTGCCAGCATTCTCACGGGTCAACGCCGGACCCAGCTTGAAATCGCTCGTACTGCACGAGTGACTGAAGTAACGGTTCGAAACAGATACAAGGAAATGGTTGAGAAGCTGGGGATTTCCACAACCTAACGGAGAACGCAGTCAAAGAGTTGGAAGGCAGAGGAATGGGCAGGGTCCAACACCCTGTCCTTTTGTTCTTTTTCAGTGTATTATTCACGTCCGACATACGCTTATTTCTAAGCTCAGCAAATGCCTAGCTAGGAGCTTGACTGAACCATGTCGAACAAGAGGTCTGTTCAAGGCATATGGTTGATTGAACGAGGTAGCGGTAGGCCCCTCGTCAGTAAAGCGTATGCCAATATTGAGATCGACATGGATCTGATTGCACCTTTTCTTTCAGCGACTCATACATTCATAGACAAGGCATCCCAAGAGAGTCTCAAGACGATCGATACAGATACAAATCGTTACATCTGGGAGGCTAATGACTATCTTCTCTTCGTCATGGTCGTATCCAAGAGCGCCCGGGTCAGTCATATGCGCTTCATTCTTGAATATGCATTGAACGAGTTCATGAAGAATCAGATTCCCGATGGAAACACCATTGAAACAATGCTGAAACAGTGGCATGGAAGACCTAGTCAATTCAGGAAGTTTGGGAGCTTTATTGATGAGCTAGTGAGCCAATATGAGGTCACTGACGAGAGCCTCGTTGCTGGAAAATCGATGGACTGCCTGGCTGTCTACAGTCACCTATTCAGAGCGATTATGAGAGTCAGGACAGATAAGGAAACACGGCGGGAGCTTGTTAAGCGCATCAAGAAGTCGTTCAAGCCTATCAAAGCATTCTATGATTTCTTGGATGTAGTGACCGTCGACTCAGCGGGCATTGAGGTCCTCAACATTGATGTCAATACTGCACCCTACAAGGAGCTAAGAGTCGCCCTGGAAGAGATATTGAAGATATTGAGTCAAGTGGTTAAGGAGACCGTTTCAAAGAAAGCCTACCAGACAATGCTATTCAAACATGCAATGCCGTACGTTAAGTCAGATGTCGAGCGTCTTCAGACATATGCCATTTTGGATGACGTGATTCGGCATCTGTTCTAAGCCTTACCCAGCATCACAACATTTCGTTCTACAATCTGCCCTCTCTTTCTCTCAGGGAGAGTACTGCGTTCAGGGATTACCTGTAGCTGTTTGTGTTTTAGTCTTGCTTCTGTGAAGGCATCTTCAGGAAGGAGCTTGAAGACCACAAATCCTGTATCCTCCAACATAGACTCAAGATCTATTGAAACCTGCTTCTCAGTTGTGTTTACAACAGGCAAAGTCATTGCAATTCTTCCTCCTGGTCTTATGCATGACTCAAGACTCTGCAGAACATCACGGTACAGCACCGAGAGGTCCTCCATGTTGCTAGCCGCCTCTTCATATCTAGGAGGTTCGGAGTATGTCGGCCCAAGGTGTGGTTCAAATGCCACTGCATCAACTTGTCCTTCAACAAGCTTCGAAACATTACGTGCATCGCCCTTGATGAGCTTGAAGTCTAACCATTCTCCGAGACCCGCCCCCAACCACTTCAGATTCTGGCTAGCTCCCTGCACCATTGACTGCTCGATATCAATACCCACGCATTTCATGCCAAGCATTGCAGCTTCCATGAGCAGCGTTCCAGTTCCGCAGAATGGATCAAGCACAGTATCTCCGGGTCTCGCACCGGATAACGTGAGGAGAGTTCTGCAGATCTTGGGACTAGTGCTAATCTCTGCTGACATGAAGGGTCTAGTTTCGTCTCTGTATTTCTGAAGCGTTGAGTCATAGACTGCCACCGTCTTAGCAATATACAATGTGTCCTCCATTAGAAGAGCGAGCAACTCGGCGTTTGGCGGACTCAAAAGACCATGTCGACCGATACTCTGAGGCCAAAGCGCTACATTTGGTCGACGCGCATCTCTCTTGTCGGGCCCATCATAGACGTAGTAAACTGCTTTATTCGCACCAAGTTCCAGAATGCGTTTCTTGGTCCATTCATCAAGTCCAAGAGTGAATTTCCTAAGGTCAATGGTGGTCTGTTTCCCCAGCATTGGATATGTACTGACACCAAATTTGACCTTGCCACCTTTCAGGTTGCTCCAGACGCGGTCAGTCCACGGAGCTTCTTGAAACGTTCTTCGTGCCTCTTTGTCTATTTTCCCTCTTGCTGGAAAGGCACCCTCGACAAGTGACCGGTCATATGCGGATGCAACTCGGCCAACCTTGAAACAACCGCCGAGTGCACTCTGGATCTCGACCAACTGCTCGTCATCCAGATTTTCCTCTATCTCCACAATAGCTGCTGTCCTCGAGTAGTCCTTCACACCATCAGCAAGGCCTCTATCTCGAATATAGACGACTAGCTCGGCAAGGCTAAGCAGCCAATTCTTCCCAAGGACAAATGCATAATCAGTCATCGATGCGTTACTCCAGAGCTTCGTAGAGATTTTTTGTATATAGAGCGCCTTCGAGAGAGTTGGGTGTTTCGGATATGAAGGTGGGGGTATAACCCACATCTTTCACTATTTGCATTAATGGCAGTATGTCGGGCCCCCACTCTCCGCCAAGGGGTCTGTGTGACTTCTCCCCTCTCTTTGTATAGGTGATTCCGCTTACATGGAAGTGCATGTTATCAACAAAGCGATTTCCCAACTGGTCCTCGAATCTACCAATTATCTCGAGGTAGCTCTCATTATCATTGATTCTACCCATACTCCGTGCATAGAGATGTGCCCAATCGATTACAGGAAGACAACCATCCACATCTTGGCACAATCTAATCAGCTCATCGACGGATCCAAATGCACCTTTCTTGCCTGCAGTTTCGACCATAAGAATCGCTCCGTCTCCTAGATGTCCCGCTTTCTCCCAGACCTCTTCAACAGCATCCCTGACAACGGCATAGGCTTCTTGCTGAGAAAGTCCGCTATATCCCCCAGGATGAAAGATGATTCTCTTCGCTTGCATCAGCGCCGCAAATTGAAGTGCCTTCACTAGCCTTCCTTTTGACCGTTCTCTGACGTCTTGTTGCTTGGACAGCAGACTGATGTAATACGCTGCATGCATGCTCATTGAAATCCCTGACTCTTTAGCAAGATGACCAATCCTCTCAGCTTTTTCAGGACCCATTCGTAAACCGTAAACAGCCGCATATTCCAAGGCATTAAGGTTGACCTCTTTTAGAAGTGAGAAGACGCGTGATACACTCCCCTTCGCGGCAGAAGGATAGCCCGCTGGTCCGAATCTGATATCTATCAGGAGCGTCATTCCTCCACTCATATACATCCAAGGTGATGAGGTACCATGGTTTCCCTGTCAATTCTCTCATATGAGTGATTAGGTCCGTACTGGACTCAGCGGAAGTCTTTAATCCCAAGTCCTCCCCGGAGCATTGAGCGGGAGAATTAGAAATGACGGATACCCCTAATGGACCAGAAACACCATCCTCAGACCGGAAGATTGACCCAGTCGCATTCCTTTCTATCATTAGGCCGCAAAATTGCTTCATTGGGTCCCTTACAGTTATTGCTGGTTTCTTAATGGGTTACAAACAAGATCCAGTCCTTAACCTATTTAATACTCTCAATATTCTTGCGTTCGCATATATCACGTACTTCACAATTGCTGCTGGATCCAATGTTGTCAATGACATCTATGACATTGAGATTGATAGAATCAATCGTCCACATCGTGCTCTCCCTAGCGGCAGGATGACCATCAGGCAGGCATGGTTCTACGTTGCAGGTCTGAGTGCAATTGGCTTGTTGTTTGGTTTCTTAACAGGTCCGTGGAGTACCTTGATTGTGTTAGCCTTTATTGTCATTGGATATGCATATGCTGCGAGGGTCAAGACATGGGGTCTAGCCGGTAATTTCATGGTTGCTTTTTCCTTCGCGTTCGGTGTTCTGTACGGATCTTTCGTTTATGTAGAACAGACAATGAGCTATGTGGTTCCTATTCCCTCATGGCTATTCTTCCTCACTGCGTTCATGATTCTTCAAGCACGGGAAACAATAAAGGGTGCTGAAGATGTTGAGGGCGACCGAATTAGGGATGTACGGACAATCGCTAGAGTATATGGATACAACGCAGCAGCCGGAGTTGCTGCGCTTCTCAACTTCATTGGTGTGGCGTGTTATTCTCTAGTCTGGATTCTAGACTTCGCCAGCTGGGACCTCTGGCCTCTACTCATGCTTGGCTCCATAATCGTATTGGGTGCTGCTATTACACCACTAACCGGACCTGATGACAAGAAGCGTCTGTTGATAGGAAGCACACTCGATAAGATTGGTGCTCTTGTGGGACTGATAGCCTTCGTAATCATTCCCTTGTATGGACTACCCATCTAGTGGACTTGCCAGAATGTCCATATCAGGACTATCATGCAGGCTAGCGACATAAGTGCGGCCCACATCGTGGAGGTGTCATGTGCCTCTCTTATTCCAAATATTAGCAAGAATCCTGTCCAGAAGAACGCTCCAACTGTCATTAGGTCAATGATCTCCCAACTGGGGGACGTGAAAATGGCGTCGACAATCTGCCCGTACCGTGAGGCCAGATTCGCATCAAAAGTGGGTAGAGTTGTCAGGATGACGAAGATAGCAGCTATTCGAATGAGTACGACAGGAAGCATACTGTATCCAACGATTGCCACTGACTTTCGCTTGTTCCCAGAACCTCCAGTGATTCTAAAGGCAAGATGGGCGAAAGCTCCACCGATGATCAAGTAGAACATGCCAAGCATCATGTAGGGAACAATTGTCGCTACTCCAGCGAGTATTACCTGTGGCGCCAGGTGGCTGCTCAATACACTGACATCAGCAGTCTGTCCCGAGGTCGTGTTGACGGTGACAGTGACTGTGAATTTCGATGATATGGCCAAAAAGAAGCCAAAGAGGACAAGTGCATTGGCTATTATGACAAGCATGGGACCCGCGGCATCAGGTCTTCTTCCGATATCACGGTAGGCTGCGGCTGGACGTCGAATCACTCCCCATAGTCTGTCCCTAATACCCATCTCCCTCACATCTGGTGCATCAGGTCTCTTGAGCATTGGCAAAATTCTCTCAAGGGTCTCCGCAGCAATTTCCTCTTTGCATACCGGGCAGACTGTAGCATCAGCTGGGACAGGGCTATCACAAAACTCGCATCGCCGCATTGTAGATCATCCTATGGTGGCTGGTCTGATTATTCTACGGACTTCCGCATATAGCGGTTTCTAGGGTCCCCTCCGTGCCACGACTTCACCTGTGGGGACTTACCACATGCCAAACCGTTCGAATATTGGGCTTAGATAAACTGTAACATACGGAATCAAACTGTCCCATAGACTCTGAGATAGATTGAGAATCAATGCATATGTCACAATAAACTCGGCAGTCCATACTGGCCCATATAGCATAGGTACCATGACCAGATTTGTCGGGACCATTATGAGCAGTCTTACAAGAGTGGCAATGGTCATTGCACTTATGAATAGCGTTGGAGCAGCTAGACGCAGTCCTCCTTGCCCCCGAAATCTAACAATTAGCCAAGGAATGACAATCATAGGCAGAGTGGCCATTAACTTGAATATGGGTCCAACGCCTGAAGGATCGAAGAAGAACAAGCCAAAGGTTCCAGCAGTCACACTGATCATGCCGACCCAGATTCCACCCACAAGGAATGCTATAATCCAGAAGAATGAAACGGGATCGAAAAGCGCAATATCCCATCCGGGAATCCTCGGAATCACTGAGGCAATGGGAGATGTGGCCAGTGAGAGAGATGCCATGATCCCTGCCAGGGCTACTTTCTTGACGTTCTCACTAGTTCGTGACACTTCTGAGAGATGCCAGTCCTGATCATCATGTGCTCGCTCGGGAGAGGCCATAGCAGCATCTGCCTCCTTTCCTGATGGATCTTGCATGTGCTCTTGCGTACTTGAACTCCTAATAAGTCTACTCACTCAACATAAGCTACTCACTCCTGAGTAGCCTCAGTGGTGAACTCTTCTAGACGTGATTGTCTATCTTCGGTCGGAGTCTTTCGAATTGCCCTTTCAAACCTAGGCCTGCTAAGCATTTGTAGCAGCTTCCTCGTGGGCCTTAGCCAATCTGGGTTTATTCTCCATTCAGCCCAGTCAATACCTGATGCCAAGGACGTTCGACTAAGAATGAGTTTTGAGCTGACCAAATCATTCATTCCCTTCAATATCGTTCCGATTGTAACCGCCCCCACAATCGCTCTCTCTTGTCTGGCTGCCCTCAATAGATCTGCGGTGGAAACCCAAGTGCCATCTTCAATCAAGACTCTAAGCACTTTGGACCTCACAGCATCTGACTCGATGATTCCTTTTAGCGGTGCCAAATTGATAGGTTGGAGTTGTCTTGGCTCTTGCTCGTTTCTTCTCCAAGGGTCCAAATTTCGGTCTTCTTTCAGTGTGCTGAAGTCCATTGTGTGTCAGCTCCACCCTGTATGAGATATCTGATTCTTTTGAACCGAAGTATTATGCCGGAATATTCGATTGTGCACGACATTGCACAACTCTTTAAAGAAAAGAACTTAGGAAAAGAAATGAGGAAAAGAAATGACTTCCAAGGCCCTCCTGGCAGACTTATTCAGTAAGAGCTTCGAAAAGCCGTCGGATCTTCTATGCTGTGCTTTCGGATTGAGGGACACAGAGATAGATGTCTACTTCTCACTTATCACTGGTCCAAAGACCGTCAAAGAGATTGCTGCACGAATTGATAGAGACCGTAGTACTGTTCAACGTGTGTTGACCAACCTAAAGGATAAGGGTCTAGTGGACATGAGCGAACAGACATTTGAGCGTGGGGGGTTTTATCATGTGTACAGGGCTATTTCTACAGAGTCGGTTAGGGGGGAGATTCTTGCTCGACTTGACCGATGGTACCAAGAAACCAGAAGATTCTTGTTGGAACCATGGGGCGACCAGCTTACCTGAGCCATGGTGTCTTGAGGTATAGTGAAATGGGCAAGATTCCTCTGCAGAAGAACACGGCAGCTTTGACAACTCTAGCCATGCTAGCAGCCGTGGGCATTGTGGTTCGTATGTTTGTACGAATTCCGGTGATACCTGGCCTGCTTGATTTAACGCCTGGGTTCCTGTTCTCAGAACTTGGGGGAGTCATTGGTGGTCTACCGGGCGGGGCATTGGTCGGTGCAATAGTCGGTCTTGGAGGTGCCATAGGTGGAGGAGAACCACCGTTGCTGCCCATGATTGGCAATATCTGCCTGGGGATAGGAACTGGGTATGCAATTCATGTTAGGGCTGATAGGGACACTCTGCTCTACATTGCAATGGTTGTCCTCGGAGGAGGAATCATCGGAGGCTTCATCCCTAGCATGACCATCTTCGCAGCATTTACGGAATCAATAGAACTCACAGTCCTCTATGCTGCAATTGATATGCTTCAGGCGTTTCTATGGGCATTTGTTGCCTTACTGTTAGAGCGGATTGTAATCCGACCAATTATTGGTCAATATCTATATCCGGATGATGAATTCCAAGAGATCACGCAATAAGAAGGAGAGGAAATGACGGACCGCACAATTACAATAGACATCGGAACAGATCTCTTTGGAGCAAACGAAGAGGCTGCGTCTCACAACGCTGATTTATTCAGACAAAATGGAATCAAATCTGTTGACATTATGGGGTCCGTTGGTACTGGCAAGACACAGCTCATTGAAGCACTCTGCGAGAAACTACGCGACAGGTATCAAATCCTAATGGTAGCTGGTGATCTCGCAACAACAATAGATGCAGACCGTGTCGCCTCTCACGGGGTTGATACGGTTCAGATAAACACGGGGACTGCGTGTCACTTAGATGCAAGGATGCTTCGAGTTGCTCTGAAAGACATCGATCTGTCTAAATATGAACTCATTTTCATCGAGAATGTTGGAAACCTCATCTGTCCTGCAGGATATTCGCTGGGAGTAGACAAGAAGATAGTCGTTGTGAGTGTGACTGAGGGTCCCTATATGGTGCGGAAACATCCACTCACAATAAAGAGAGCTGATATGGTTGTCATCAACAAGGTCGATCTCGCCGAAGCTATTGGTTTCGATGTAGGCGCTCTCGAAGATGATGTGCGGGAGGTTGACGCAAACATCCCAGTCCTCAAGATCAGCTCAGCGACCGGTGAGGGAATAGAAGCCCTTATTGAATCCCTAGGTTTCTAGGAAGCGGCATCGGTTTCCAGTAGGTCTAGAAGAGCCTTTCGAACGCCATCAATGTGCCCTGCGCCCAGAACCACTACAATTCTGCCTTGTACATCTTTCATGATACTTCTGAGCGCCTTTGCGACGTAGAGGTCTCTCTGATGTATCAATGCATCAGCAAGGTAGGGATATTCTGAGTTGAAATCCTTCATCAGGTTCTCAATTGCCCCTTCCTCCTTTAGCATTCCCAGGATATCAGTGCCCTCCCCCTCCTGAAGGTCCTTTTGTACATCAGGCACAACACCCATCAGGCGATAAATCTCATCCAAGGGCACCCTAGCTATAGCTTGCATAGTGACGTGGATTGGTCTGTCTACAAGAGCTATCTTTGCGCCAATCCTTCGACCCTCCTCAATGGCTGCGAGCATCTCTTCTCCCACGTTGGATCCGGTCATCTCCCCCAGGCTCTTCTCAAGTGTCGCCATATGTTGTATCAGGTCTTGTGCGGCATCGCCTGATGATTTAGGCTCCCAATTCGCCATTGTCTTGTCATGGTCCATGAGCTGCTGGTATCTCTGATGGTCCAACTCAACAGCGACGACATCGGGCCGAACATTTCTAACTGCCTCTCTGGCTTGTTCAACACTTTCTGTATCAGTATGAATCACAGCCACAAAGACCACTCGGTCGAGTTCATTGTTCAAGACGAATTCACTTACCATGCTCAGAAAACGCGCGTCTTTTCACTGTTTTGAACGTAACAAAACCGTGCGTATTTGCGAACCGCCATGAAGTACACGTTAACCAACATTTCTCTGTGTCCTTCATTTCCGATAGACTATTTGGATTAGCCAGAAGATTTTTCTCAAGCAAAGCGTTTACTCCACCTAGTCATCAGCACTACGGGGGCACATCAGGTTGACGACTGAGCAAAACGACAAAATTGCGGAAATAATGAATCCACGTTTCCTAAGCCAAACATTTGCCAAACTAATGAATCCACGGATGAATGCGGGGCTCGTCATGCTTCATACTCTTCTAGCTCCTTTGCAAGGAAATCCAGTTGAGCCAGGAGCTGTCCGAGAAAATGTGGACAAGGTAGTAAAGGAGCGAGAGGTCTCCAAACAATCCATATCAAATGTATCTGGGCGACTAGAAGCATCCAATATCATAGAACGGACTAAGGGCTATTCAGTCAACTATGGATACCTCATATCCATGTTGCTGCACAAGATGATAGAGATGTCAAAACGTATGAATGATTTAGAGGAAGAGATCCTAGACCTGAAGGATCAATTAAGCCCTCCCGCCTAGTCTGCGGGTACAGTTGTGGAAACCTCATTCAAGTCGTTAAAGAATGCGTTCAAAGCCCCTGAAGTGACGTGAGGCATAACAACCAGTCTCAGCGAGGGCGGCAATGGGGATGTCGCCATCCGCCATCCGCGTTTGTCCATTTTCATAATTATCGTGCCAAGAGGCACTTCTTTACTCTGAATTCCAAGAATGTTCATCACTGGCTCAATTACAAGCTCTAATAGCGGATTGCCCTCGACTCTCTCCCTTGCTAAATTGGTCTGTGCCATACACCCTCTCACAATTTCTCTGTACCCAGATCGGCCAAGGTGTTTCATTATAGCCCATGTGGCCAAGACTGACGCCGCGGGTCGAGTTCCCAACAGGGATGCCTGCTTGGAACTAGCTCCTGGCAGATATGGTATCTTTCTGGTGATTGCACTGAGATGGCGACTTGATCTAAAGATTAGGCAACCTGCAGGTATTGGCGCAAGGCCCATCTTGTGCGGATCAACGCTGATGCTAGTAACGCCATCTAACTCAAAGTCGTAGGAATAATCTCCCAGTCCAAGGTCGTTTAAGAAAGGAATCACAAAGCCACCAAATGCAGCATCGATGTGTAGAGGGACTCGATTTTCTGCGGCGATTCCACCAATCTCATCAATCGGGTCTATCTGCCCAAGGTATGTCGTGCCGGCAGTCGCAATAATGCCTACGGTGTTCTCGGAAATCTTCTTCTCAATACGTCGGCTGATTGCCTTGAACTGCTTGTCCACTCCGGTCTTGATGAGTCTGATACCAAGAATCCAGGCCGCCTTGTCAATGGACGAGTGCACTGTTTTTGGAGCGATGACTTCAGGCTTTTTGGCTCTCTTCCGGGTTTCTCGCATTGCCAGCATCGCAAGTATGTTGGACTCGGTCCCTCCTGATGTTGTCGTTCCGTGTGGCATTTCAAGATGCAATAGGTCTGCAATCATCTCAATGACTTCTTGTTCAATCCTTGCAGATCCCTTGAACGTATGGAGTCTACCTGCGTTTCTCTCCATAGTCCTGAGAAACACATCTGTTCCAAGTTGATGAGGGGTGGTGGACATTGAAGCAATCGGATGACCAGAAAAGTACGTGACATCCCCTTCAAGAAGCGATTCCAGCCGTCCAACAACGGTCTCCTTGTCCAATCCATTCTCTTCCAGAATCATCTACACTCCTCCTGTATGGATTTCAAATGTCTCACAAGACCATAACAGTTGCGATGGCTATGTCGACAGCCTTTTGAAATCCTGCTATTATATCACGTCTGATGTCGCCAGAAGAGCTATTGTTTCTCGACTCCTATGCTGCAGAACGTATACTGTCTGCATATGATAGCGGCTCAAGGGAGGTTGAGGTTTCTTTAGACCTTGGAGTAACGACCAGACGAATCAGACTTGCCAGTCAACCATGGAATAGGGAACAGCTCGAGAAGATATCCCAGGATGAAGAGTCAGTCTATTTCGTGAATGACGAAGGTATATTCAAAGCGGAACTAAGCGGTAAGCATTTCTACAAACTGATGCCTGTTGTCCAGAACCAGGCGCCTGCACTGCTGATTGATGGTATTCTGATGCATAGAGTCAAAGATACCACACCTATGGACGATGCCTTTATGAAGGCCGAAATCTGTGCCCGAAATGGCATAGATCTGCTGGAGATTTGTACAGGTCTCGGCTACGCAAGCATTGCCTGTCTCCAGAAGGGTGTTCGTAGCATTGTAACGATTGAAAAAGATGAAAAGGTCCTTGAACTGGCCAGAGTGAACCCTTGGTCCCATAGACTCTTCACGGATGACAGAGTCACAGTCATCAATGCAGATGCGTCTCTGGAAATCGAGAAGATTGACGACAAATCCTTCCATGCTTTGATGCATGACCCTCCCCGTTTCTCATTGGCTCCGGAACTCTATACAACAGAGTTCTATAGCCATTTGTATAGGGTTCTGCGAAGCAATGGCGTATTGCTTCACTACATTGGATCTGCCGAATCAAAACATTCGAATTTGGACTTCCAGAAAGGAGTCATGAGTCGGCTTCGTGATTCGGGATTTGCCACAGTCACGCGGAAAAAGAGTGTCTTGAGTGTTCTAGCCTTCAAGAGCTAATTCGTGAACTCGCTGTTTCCAAGATATTCTACGGATAAGCTAATAAGACGAAATCATGAGCATGACATCGCTGGCCACAACAGCAATGGCCCGAGTGGTGTAATGGCAGCATAGGGGATTGTGGCTCCCCTGACGGGGGTTCGATTCCCCCTTCGGGCCCCATTTCATTTTGGACTGTCCAACTCGAAATAGTCCCAATCGGTTACTATATTATGCCTCTAGACTTGCGAAGTCAAAAAGGACCTGAACCAGGATGACGTCATCGACTGACCCGCGACCCTCACTCCAACAAATCCCAGAATCTTACCCGAAATCAAATCTTCTTCGATCATCCTTTCTCCTCCTTGCATCCTACATAATTGCTCTTCTGTCTACTACTGCAATCCATGAGATAGGTCATGGTTTAGCACTAGCTTCTATTTCCATTGATTTCCAGCTATCACTGAATCCATTTGGTGTATCAATGGCTAAACCTCTTTCCCAAATCCCTGAAAGCTCCATGCTATTCGTTACCGTGGCAGGAACTGCGGCTGAACTTCTATTTGGAGTAGTCGTGATTGTCATTCTGTGGCGCTGGCGGGCTCCCAGATTAGTTCCTTTATTGATGACTGCTCCGATCGCCTTTCTTTCAACAGCTGGATACTTTCTCTTTGGTTCATCGGTTCCTGGTAGCGATGTAGTGTTGATGATTTCTGCTGGAATCCCAGCAATCCTAATCCAAGTTCTAGGATTGTTGATAGTCATAATGGGAGCAATTCTATTCTTTCTGCTGTTTCCCTTGTTGGGCATCTCTCCTGAATATACCCTTAGAGACACCTTCTCGATTCTATTCATTGGGATGACTCTCCATGGCTTTGGAATGATTGCATATGCCCTCGTATACCAGCCTTTGGAGCTGTATATTGGCGTCGCGAATGTCATTTCAGTGGCTGTTATGATTCCTATATTCACATTCGTTTACAAACGCGCATATTCTCGAATTGATCGTTTGCAGCACACGGATCTGGTAATGCCGAATACTGCCATAGTATATTCGGTGTTAGCATTTGCAATAGTGTTGATCAGTTTTGAACTACTGTTTTTCAATTGATTTTGATACAGATCCTTCAATCCGCTATAGGTCTAAAGTCCTTTTTAGAAACTCAATGATTGCTCCAGCAAACTTTGGAGCTTGAGTCAATACTCCATCATGTCCTGCACCAGCTATGATTGCCAACTCTCCTTTGGGGAGCATTTTGAAGATCTTCACGGCATCATCAAGCGGTACCGCCTCATCTCGATCGCCTTGGATGATCAATGTCGGAGTTGCTATCTTTCGTATTCTCTCCTGCGGAAATGATTCTGGATTGAACCACATAATCGAACTTATCGTAAGTAAATCCTTCCAGTAATCTTCACCATAAACATGTGAATGGAGTCCCTTTAGGGACGCTGCAAATTCTGGCACTGTTTCTTGAAGCTTCTGAACATCGACATCTCCCGGACCGTTTAATCCCCAGGCTCTCATTCCCTCTATATAATGGTTAGACATCTCAGACAATACTCCTCCGGCAACAAGCGCCTTTGCTGCTTTAGGATATTCAATACCTATTTCCAAAGCGATTTGCCCGCCATCACTCCATCCACATACTAGAGGGTCCTCAAGTCTTAACTCTTCGATGAATGCGACAGTATCATCCGCCATCAGTCTGTAACTGAGTTCTTTACTCGGGTTCTCCGATTTTCCATGCCCTCTAGAATCAAGTGCAATGACTCTGAAATGTTCAGCAAAAAACTTGTAACATGGTTCCCAACCACTACGAGAAGTGCTAATTCCGCCGTGTATAAGAATCAGTGGCGGACCTTTGCCCAATTCTTCGTAGTATAATTTGAATCCCTTGACATCAGCATGCTTCCCAGATATTTCTACCACTGCAAACACCAAGAATCTTCCCGTATGGGTACAATATATCTCTGCTCTCAAAACGCAGCTACCATCTATTGTATACAGCCTCAGCGAAACCAAGCATCCTTTCAACGTTAAGCTTGGTGCCATCATCGAGTATAACCTTTCCAGAGAAATGACCAAAAACTTGGTGCTGAACCGATTTAATTAGAAGAAGATTGAACTTACCGAATCTATCAAGAATCGGCTCAAAGGTCATCTCAAACCTATCATCGTTGCTAGTGAACTTCCAAGGTTTCATATAATCGTTGACATCCATGTGGAAAGTCACTCGGTCTAGCTTGTGAGCATTTCCCTTATGGAAGACCATATTCTCCGATGCGACAGAACGATCACTAAACCCATATCCAATATTCCAACCAAATAGCTCGCCATCCATCATACCCGAAGCAGACCCCCAGTACCATCGATTCTTGTAGGTCCAATTGCCCCTACCCCAATCCAGTCCGCCGAAGCTACTATCCGGATTGAATTCGTAGTCTTTGTCTCCAATTCTGATGATACCTTGTGCTGGCATGCAGTTGATTTTCTGATTATAGTAGAACTTCCTCCGATTCTCCTTCCATGATGTTGCTATGACCATGGTGTCCATATCCTGATCCTGATGCAATTCCAATTCCCCTGTAAGTCCCTTCTCTCCTAGGTTGTGGGTGAATTCAGGACAATCGACTCTAATGGTCCTCCTACCAGGTTCTACATAATAGCCAAGTTTCAATTTTCTGTCCTGGTATTCCACATCTCCTTCACTGGATGTCGAGGGAAAATTGAGCCTTCCCCTCGGAAGTATCGCAAGTGTTTCCTCTTGGGTGCAGGTGCCTTTTCCAAAATCAAGCCATACAACAGCCATGAGTCCTGCATAACCAAGGTCTGACATTGTAAAGGAGATTCCATAGTCCTCATTCAGAATGTAATAGTAGTCCCACTCCTTAATCCGGTGCCATCCTGCCTTTATCTTACTCCGGTCATATCGCCAAAGCAGCTGGGTGGCATATCCCGGTTCCACCAGATGACCACTTTCATCCAGCAAATCTGTGGGTTTTGTGATTCGATGCTGGGTTGCCATGATTCCGCTAGTTCAATCCGCATGCTAAAAGCGTTCTCACCCGATTGTCACTATCTTCTGCGATTCCAGTGGGTTCAAATAACGGAACTCAGATTGACATGAATGCTATGAAATTCATGTTGGGCGGCCTTGGAAATTGGTTCAATGATTTTGACCTCGTTAAGAATGCAATACTTGAAGCGGACAAACTTGGCTATGACGGGGCACTGATGCCTGACCACTACATGTGGGGAGAAATGCGTGGGGGCCCAATGTCGCGTCCTGATTCAAATGTGACTGTGGAAACCTGGATGACTCTGGCATATCTCGCTGCAAAAACTGAGCAAATACGTCTTGGCACGATGGTCACACCTATCCCCTTCAGGCCGCCTGGTCTTTTGGCAAAGATGATTTCTACATTGGACATCTTGTCAAACGGGAGAGTCATTGTCGGAGTTGGAGCTGGTTGGTCCCAAGCTGAGTTCGAAGGATACAGTGTGTGGAACAAATCAAAGATGAGGGTGGACAAGACACATGAGGGGCTTGAGCTTATCATTGAATTATGGACAAAGGATAAGGTGGACTTCAACGGCAAATTCTACCAGGCAAAAGGCGCAGTCCTTGAGCCCAAGCCTATCCAGAAACCATACCCCACACTACTCTTTGGCAGCCGAGGGAACCGGATGCTCGCGCTATCTGGGAAATATGGCGATATCATTTATCTTCCGCCGTTTGGAGAATATGATCCAGCAGCAGCAAGGGAACGGGTGCTGAATGCCGCTCAGAATGCAAATAGAGCAGACAGGATTGGGTTCATGACTGGTGGCATGATGCAAAGAAGAATCACGGATATTAACGAGTTCATGAAGTTGGTTGAGGCAGCAGACGATGCAGGGGACAGCTACTATCTAGTGTCGTCGTCTCGAGATGAAACAGGCATCGAAACGATTCACAAATTCGCGATGGAAGTGATGCCCTCATTCAAGTAAATGCTTCAATACAATTGGCCGCAGAAACACCGTGGAGTATGCCGAACCATTTCATTGAAAGAACCGGCTTCGAACTCCAGGAGTCAATAGATAGATGATGATCGCCAAGGACATGATAAAGGAAAGATAGTCGCCGCCAAATATGAAATGACTCACACAAATCGCTCCATTCATCAATAGGCTCCCCCACCATGCCCAAATCTCCAGTTTGTCTAATGCCCATCCCATGTATATCATAGTGAAGCCAATGGCAATAACACCGACACCTGAGATTGCTAAGAAGTATAACAGGAATGTGCCCAATAGAATATAGGCAATACCCACGAGAATCTCAAAGTCTGCAAGGACTCTTACACCCAACGGTGAGCTTGATGAATACCACTTTGACACCCTGATTTCACCTAATTCTCTTGCATTTGCAGATATAGTCCCTCATAAAGATTGAGCATTAACTCTTGGTAAATCCCCCATGATGGAACTCTATTCTGCAGGTCAGATTCATCGCTCTGCAGTGTTCTTCGATCTCTTCCTCCATTTCATCCCACATTGTTGGGTCCTTTCTTATCCGATCGAAGTGACTCAACAAGTCAGGGTGGTCCTTCGAGATTAATCTCAATATGCGTGGAACATTATGGCTTCTGAAATTGAGGTTCTCGAAATGAAACTCATTTGTGAAATTGCGTGCAGCATCGATTATTGCCATCCAGTCCGTGATCTTGGGGAAAATTGGTGACAAGAACACGTATGTGGAAATCCCCATTTCTGCAATTAGCTGAAGCGCCTTCAGTCGGTCTTTGGGTTTTGATGCACGCGGTTCAATAGACCTTGCAAACTCATCATCCAGTGTATTCATGGAAACGCCGACCTCGATGTTCTCGAACTGCTGAAATAGGTCGATGTCACGTTCCACAAGGCGTGACTTGGTCAAAATCTGAACATTCGCCTTGGTACTGACGAGTCTTTCAAGGATTCTTCTTGTGTTCTCATACTTCGCCTCTAAAGGTGTGTATGGATCGGTCACGGAGCTAAGAAGAATTGTTTTGCCATCATACTTTTCCGGTTTGATCTTGTCAAGGCCAAACCGCTTGACGTCCAAGAAATCTCCCCATGTTTCTCCGCCATGACCCGTGAAACGCTTCATGAACTCCGCATAACAGTAGATGCATGCATGCTGGCAGCCAATGTACGGATTGATCACATAGTCTATTCCAGGAATATTGCTCTTTGTGATGATGCTCTTGGCTTGGACTGTCCTGACCCTCATGGTGTCTTCATTTCATCTCTGTCAATAAGACAGTTCAATCTGTCGCAATATGCCGAATTTAGAGATTAATATGAACAACAAGTATAAACAGTAGTAGCAGACCGTTTCATGACATGACCTCCCCCATGACATACGATGAGGAGCTTTCCAATGAGAAGGTCCTATTCATTCTTCATCGGGAATCAGGTGCAGCTCTGTATTCTCACGAGTTCATTCCGGGAGGGTTAGATCCTCAGCTCCTATCGGGTTTTGTTTCAGCAATGACAAGCTTCATTGGAACCCTAGCGGGAGGCGAACAGACCCAATGGAAAACCGAGTATGGCGAAGACATTGTCCTTCTAGTTGAGGGTGGCGAATGGGCCTTAGGCGTCATGGCGATATCCAGAGAAACCAATGAGGTCAGGAGCAAGCTCCGTCACATAGTACGTGAGTTTGAGGAGAGCTTTCGAAGCTTCAGAAACCTAGATCGCATCGACGTTGAGGTGCTATCCGACTTTGACAAATTCGTGATGCGCGTTATAGTGCTAGACAGATTGTCTGAGAAGTCTGTCGTGATTAGAAATGCAGACTGGGAGTCAGTGATGCTACCCATTGAGTCCTCGAAAGTACTGATGCATGTAATGAAGTTTCTAATGAGGATCAAGAGTGGTCAGACAATCGAAGAGATAGCCAAAAGACAAAGCATGAGCTTGACTGAGACCAAGGATATTGTTGCGCTCGCTTTTTGGCATAATGCTATTCGAATTATTTACGTTCCCACCGAAGATGACATGCTATGTCTCTCCGAGGGAGCGCTCTCAACTCTCCTTAGTCGAGGCAATCCCTTGGGGATATCGACCCAGACAAAGAAAGTCATTGGTGCTCTCGATGGGCGTAGTCCTCTATCACATTGTCTGGGCACGTTCAAGTTGAAGCATAAGGGATCGTTGCCTCTCGAACTCGGTGACCTCGTGAACAGAGGATATGTTCAGAGGATTTCAACCGAGCGACGAATGATATTAGCCAATGAATGTGTTCTGAATGAACTGCTACAACTTGGCAAGTCCATTCTGGGATCTGCAAGAATGAATGAGTTCTTTGCATCTACTCTTGAAGCCGGCGTTGAGGCTCATCCGTGGACAGTAGCGATCAGAAATCCCGAACCTCTAATCATTCGGTGTGAAATCAATGACAGCATGTCCACATTGGATCTGGACTACATGTATACTGCAATCGAATTTCTAATTGAGAATCTCACTGAGAGGATGTCCAAGAAGTCAAGTGTGGACCATATCGGCTCTGCCCTGGCTTTGGCGAAGAAGAGATGCGGTGAAAAATGGGGTCGGTTTCTAGCCGACGAGTTCCTCTGACAAACAGCTCCAAGACCTGAATTATCCAATATCTGGTTGAGGTTTCACTATGGAAGATTGAGCAGAATTAGCAACAAACCTTGCGTACGCGATTTGAACGAGAAGGAACGAGAACCCTGCAAATAGACTAGCAACAAAGATGTGAGCGGGTCTAAAGAGAGGCAGCCTGCTAGAGAGAACATAGCCGCGTAGCAACATAGATTATGACTCAAAAAAAGAAGAGGAAGGAACCCAGTTTGGATGACTGGGTTCCAAGCATCCAATCTCTATCTGAGATTGTTCCTCACGGCTGGCATGAACATGTAGATTAGGACGACTACACCAAGTATCAATCCTATGATCGACATTATGTCTCCAAGGTTCATGGCGCCACCTAGAATGGCGAGCAGAGCCATAATGACAGTCCACAGCCAAGCCCACTTCTTCATGCCCCACAGACCGATGAACAATATCAACGCGATGATTCCTACGATTAGGTATATCATTGCGAAGAGCGAACCCAGTAGTAGAGCAATGGGGTCTCCGCCTGCCTGAATAATGAACCATGCTCCATAGCCAAGGTGATATAGAGCAAAGATTAGCACAAGCAGGGCTCCGATTATAATGCCTTGAGGTCTTTCAGACATATGTCTTTCCTCCAACTACATCGCGAATGTAGTCAATTCTCGGTCAGCGGCCTAGCTAATAAACTAATGTCGAATGTTACCTAGCTATATGACGAAGCCAAACAAATACTTACAAAATGTAACCTAGACGAAGTCTTGGAGATTATCGAGAGCAAGGCTGACAGACTATTTAAGTTGGGGTGCGCGCGATTCCTGAAAGGAGGACTGGCCCAATGTCAAAAGACCTGAACAGCAGCATCCTGACTCTGCTTGCTAAAGAGTTTGAATATACACAGTCCCTTCACTGTGAGAAAGAGGATATGATGAGCAAGCTCGGAGTGGATGACGTTTCCATCTTCGATGAAGCGTTACTGGCCTTGGAGAAGGACGGACTGGTCAATATCTGGATTGATCCAAGAGGCAAGATTAAGCTTGCCAAGATTACATGGCGTGGATTGAATGGGATTGGGGATGTAAGCCTGCGTTATGGATTAGACAAGTCAGATTTCTAGAGGTGCCGGAAGAATGGAAACACTACCATGGTGGACTGAGAAGAACAAGAAGTTCGCTGCTGAAGTTGAGGAATTTGTAAATTCCGAGCTACGGCCCCTTGCTGACAAGATCGATCACAATGAGGCGATGAAGGTCCAGTGGGAAATCAGCAAGTTTGTTGTTGACAAGGGATTCCATCCTCTCGCAGTGCTAGTGGAAGAAGAGCATGGAGGTCGAGATGAGGGTTATACTGGATATACCATTTTGAATGAAGAATTTGGTCGTTGCTATCTGAACATCAATCCTTTACTCACAACAGTCTTTGGCGGAGGCCCTGTGCATCTATTCGGCTCTCCCGAACAAAAGGAGAGGTTTCTGACTCCAATGCTGAAGGGTGAAAAGTGGACTGCAATCTGCGTCACTGAGCCAGACGTAGGTAATGATGCAGCCAACGTCCAGCTCTTTGCTGAGAAAGATGGTGATGAGTATGTCCTCAACGGTTGGAAACGCTTCATCACCTTGGGTGCAAATGCTGACTACCTGATGACATATACAGTCACTGATCCATCCCCGGAGGCACAAGCCACCCATTCCCATCTCTCCTCCTTTCTAGTGCCCAGAAACACACCCGGCATTTCAATTGAGAAGATCAATGAGCTGACAGGCAACGTGGAGATGTTCAACAGCGTTATTCGGTTTCGAAACGTAAGAGTCCCTGAGGACAACATGATCCTCTTTGAGGGCGATGGCTGGACAGTGATGACTTCGGGACTAAACATTGAACGTCTCGGTATTGCCGCCACAGTGGGTCAGGCACGGATGCTTGTGGAAACTGCGAGATCGTACGGTCGAAGACGAGTCCAATTTGGCGCGCCGATATCCCGCTACCAGACTGTTCAAACCAGAATGGCAGATATGGCGATTCGATTGAAACTAGCCCGAACCTACCTGTATGCACTTGCAGCTCAACTGGACAGCGGGACGGCAGACATGTTCCAGTTCGGAGTCGATGCTGCAGTCTGCAAGATATTCTCTACAGATGCACTGATTGAGATCGCAGAAGATGCGCTGGTGATTCTCTCGGGTGACGGCTACACGGAGGAGTTCTTGGCGGCATCAATCCTGAAGAAT
Organism: Promethearchaeota archaeon; assembly: GCA_048939765.1. Taxonomy (GTDB): domain Archaea; phylum Asgardarchaeota; class Thorarchaeia; order Thorarchaeales; family Thorarchaeaceae; genus SMTZ1-83. Next base: position 25,534 of record JBHLPF010000006.1, on the reverse strand, counting down.
GCCCTCCTCACCAAGGTGACAGGCGGAGGGAACGATGTTCTCAAGCTATTTGTTGGAAGACAGGAGTTCAAGAAAACTCCTGATCCCATGATTCTGCCTAGGGTACTTAGAGGAGTTGACCCTGAGGATCTTAAGGAGGAAGAATGAAGATGACTTACGAATGCATAAAATACGAAGTAAGAGATGGCATCGGTTGGATTACCTTCAATCGGCCTGAAGTAAGAAATGCTCTATCCCGCCAGACTTGGATGGAGCTGATGCAAGTGTTGCAGGATACCTATGATGACTATACAGTGAGGGCATTGGTAATTACTGGAGAGGGCACAGCGTTCAGTGCTGGACTTGATATCAAAGAGATGAGCACTGTGGGCTTTCAAGGGCTCGGCGAGTTCTTGAGTATTATCTTGGATCCAATAGAACTACTTCAACGATATCCAAAACCAGTCATCGCAGCTGTAAATGGCCATGCCTATGCAGGAGGATTCGAACTCACCTTGTTTTGTGACCTTGTCATTGCATCTGATAAGGCTGTCTTTGCATTTCGAGAGAATCGCCGTGGATTGATGTCCGGCTTGCTAATCATTAGAGCGCATGAGTACAATATGCGTTACATCAAGGAACTGACCTTCACAGGTAGGTCTATTGATGCGCAGGAGGCTTATCGAATGGGCCTAGTGAACAAGGTCGTGCCTCATGATGACCTAACAAAAGAGGTGACTGAACTCTGTGAAGAGATCAAGCTTGTGGCGCCGCTATCACAGAAGCTTACCAAGGAATTTCTCAGAAGAGGAATACGGGAAATCGGAGCTCTGTGGGAGCCATTCAATGAACTCTTCCGTTCAGAGGATGTTATCGAAGGATTTGAAGCTTGGATGGAGAAACGTCCAGCAGAATGGAAGGGGAAGTAGATGACTCGAAATGAATCAAGGAAGTGAAAGAAATGGCAACAAAAGACGAAGTGATGTCCTCATTAGAGAAGATGGTAGGCAAGATGGAGGATCCAAAATACCAGTCTCGTTTTACAGACTTCAATAGGGTTCTTCAGTTTCACTTCACAGACAACGAAGAAGCAACCTGCCATATTGTGTTCCAGGGAGGTACTGCCGAAATCATCGATGGTGTTAATGACGGTGCTGAACTAGTGATAACTACAACCACAGACTCCATCATGGCGATCATGGATGGTTCTCTGAGTCCAACCCGCGCTTTCATGGGCGGGAAGATAAAAGCCAAGGGACCGATGAACGATCTGATCAAACTTCAGGCATTGATGAAATGAGCCCTCCTGATGTAGAAGAGGATGTCCCACTTAGGGCATTCTGTGATCTTCTAAGCAGAAATGCACAGGATTACGGTGACATGCTAGCTGTTGTCTATGGCGATGATCACCTCACATGGTCAGATGTCGATATCAGTATCTCGGTTCTAGCGAATTCCCTACTGAGAGAGTACCCCGCTTCAAAAGGAATGAGAGTTGCCATTATAATGGAGAACCGGCCCGAATACCTTGCGGCTCTATATGGGACTCAACGTGCTGGCATGGTGCCAGCTCCAATCAGTACAAGGTTCGTTGGAAGAGAGATACGACACGTGTTTGATACCGGCAAGCCTTCTGTCTGCATCACTAGTGTCCATTATATGGCACAGGTCCTTGATGCTTTTCCCGATGTAGAAGATAGACTCCCCCTCGTCGTTGTCGAGGGCTCCACTGATTCGGACAGTAACATCAAATCTTGGGATGACTTCGTGGCTGGAGTCTCTCAGGATCCGCCGTCCATTTTAGTTTCAAATGAGGATTTGAGTGTCCAGCTCTTTACAGGGGGTACTACAGGTCTTCCAAAAGGGACAAACTTCTCCCATCAAGCTCTGCTTGATGCCTGCACGCTGATACCTGACCACGGTCTTAGTCTCATTTTCGAAGGTAAGGTTCCAGAATCTGCACTTCTTCCTACAGAACACGAGCTCAAGTTCCTTGTTCCTACACCGTTATACCATTTATCAGGATTCATGCCGGCTATTATCATGGCTGCTATGAAGCGACCAGTTGTCTTTCCGAAGTCACTGAGCTTCTCACCCCTGGAAATTCTTGAAATCATTGAGCGGGAGAAGATAACGGCAGTATTCATGGTGCCAACCCAGTTTAGAATTCTCCTGGACTACCCTGATTTGGAATCTCATGACATGACCTCGGTAACAATGCTATCCTCAGGAGGATCGAAAATGCCCGCTTCTATGAAGAAGGAGATCCTAACAAGATTCCCAGATACCGTATTAGTCGATGGCTATGGTCAGACTGAGAATATAGGAGCGGCTATCTATTCTTTCCTCACTATTGATGACCTTCCCAAAATCACAGAGGGGTATATTGGAAAGCCAATCAGCGGCGTTGAGATGAGAGTAGTCAACGAGAGGGGTGACGATGTAAAACCTGGAGAGGTTGGCGAGGCGATATATCAAAGCCCTTCTCTCATGAGTGGATACCATGATGATGAGACCAGGACCAAAGCCTCCTTTGAGGGCGAGTGGTTTCGAACTGGAGACCTATTCAGAATTGATGAGGAGGGCAATTATTATTACATGGAACGGAAGAGTGAGGTGATTTTCTCCGGAGGCGAGAAAGTCTTCCCAGCTGAGGTTGAGGAATTGATTTCCCAACATCCAAATGTTGAATCTGCAGTGATTGTAGGCATTCCGGATAGAACGTGGGGAGAAGTTGTGCGTGCATTTGTTGTTCCCAAGCCGGGATCTGAAATAACTGAGAATGAGATTCTCGAATGGTGCACAGGAAAGATGGCATCTTACAAGAAACCCAAAGATGTGATTATCCGAGAATCACTGCCCATTGCTGAAGATGGCAAAATCCTACGGTCTGCGCTTAAAGAAACAGACTCCTAGTTTCATTAGATAGAGAACACTGTCTTCCCTCTTGCCTCTGTTTGCCTAGATACCGTCCTTGTTTCCATTAGATGTCTTAGAATGCTATGGATGAACATTCTTCTGAAGACATCTCCCGGACCGATTCCTTTTCTCACCATCCTATTGGAAATCTCTGGGAGTGTGGAAGGGGCTTTTTCCAGAATCTCCATTACTGCCTGTAATGCTCCATCCATTATCGCCTCAGCTTCTTCAATGGCCTGTTGGATTTCATCATCTCCTTGAATAGGAAATCCGTGACCGGGTAGTATTGTGGATGGCGCCAGTTTTCCTGCAATATGTAGAGCATCTCTCAACTCCACGAAGTCTGACGATGGCGATGTCAGATTTGGTTTCATCTTGTGGCGTGGATCGATGAGGTCTCCAGCAATCAGTATTCCTTCCTCATCACTGTAGAATCCGGTGTGCCCGAAATGATGACCTGGCAGTGCAACTTGACGAAATCCAGTTTCATCTAAATTGCCGCAACTGCCGACTGGTTTCACATCAAAAAGTGGTCGATTGCGTCCTAGCGTTGCCCACATTGCACCTCTGACAAACCACGAAGGTGCTGTGAAAAGCTCACTAAATGAAACAACGAGTAATTCCTGTTCTCTCTCTAGGTAGATAGGTGATTGTTTCATCACAAAGGGGATCGCTTCTTCAGGAGCCCATATGCTAGCTTCAAACGATTCCTGCAGTAGATACGCTCCTGCCATGTGGTCGATATGACCATGAGTATGTATACTGTATATGTCTTGGCTTCCACTTGCAAGAAATGACCGGACTATAGATTTGATTTGTTTTCTTGCTGAAGGCCCTCCAGAATCTATGAGAAATAGGGATTTGTCGCTGTCCAGAATAACCACATTGCCTGACCTTCTCCACCCTGCGATTCTGTCTGGCGGTGGGATGAAAAGATGAATCCCGTCTGCAATCTCATTTAGGGGATTAGTAGTCATCGCCTTGAACTCATCCATTTCCCGCTTTTGACTATGTCCCTAATCCTCAAAATAGAATAACAATAGTTAACTTGATAAGTGCAGACCGGTTCTTTAATACCAAACAATTCGAAGTGACTCAAAAGATGCTATTGCGAGAACAGAATGTGTGCCTGAACCTTGGAGAAGAGGCACCTGACTTCAACTTACCCGACCAGACTGGCACACGTGTTCGTCTTTCCGATTTCAGAGGACACAAGAATGTTCTAGTTGCCCTGCATCCAGGTGATTTGAATTCGGGATGTAAGGACAGCTTCACATTCTATCAGGAGTATCTCACTCAGTTTGAGGCTACTGATACGCAAGTATTGGCTATCAACATGGCTTCAGTCGAGAATAACAGGCAATGGCTAGATGAAGTAGGTGATTTGGGATTTCCCATTCTAGCTGATTATGTTCCTCTTGGAGATACAACATTGAAGTATGATTGCTTTGTGCCCAAAGAGGGGTATGGGAAAAGGGCAGTCTTCTTGGTGGACAAAGAAGGAAGACTCCGCCATATTGAGGTCTTGAAAGCAACTAGCAATGCGTGTCCTGATATGTCGCGGATGTTTGAGGCTATCAGTGAGATAAACTAGTCTATCTCAATGATGATGGGCATGGTCGTTCTCTGATGACTCCGGTACCACGAATGAAAAGAGCTTCGTGAAATCGACGCCAGATAACCCGCTGACTCGGTCTGCGAGTTTCTGGATCTCTTCCTGCGATCCACTCAGAGTAAGCACCTCCATACAGTGAGATGGTGTGAGATGAACATGCATAGTGGATATCACGTTCGCAGTTGAATCATGTTGTGTGTTTGTCAACTCAGCCATAAGCTTGGCCCTATGCCTGTAGACAACACTGAGAGTAGCCGCATTGCCTTCTTGATTGTTCTCAATCTCCCATTGGGAGATTAATAGCCTCATGGCATCCCTTATCGCTTCAGATCTCCCAACATAACGCTTGGCTTTGACAAGAGCGTCGAACTGTTTGAGAAGGTCTGTTGGTATTGATACTCCGAACCGTTTCAATTCATTTTCCTTTGACAACAATCATACCACCGAACGCAAGTGACACAACCGACTCTACGAGTGACACGAATTGATGAAAAGTAACACACATAAAGGCTTCGTTCAGAAATAATCTTGGAGAGAAGAGAAAGTTGCATGTACCCGACGGCATAGTACCACTCTGGCTACAGATAATTCTGTTAATAGTCAGTGGGACTGCAATAGTTCTGTCGTTGCGGGTTGTAAACAAGAAGTTCGATGATCGATTGGTCCCCTACATGGGAGTTCTGGCGGCGGTCATTTTCGCAGCTCAGCTAATCAATTTCCCTGTTCCGCCATTCTCAAGCGGGCATCTTGTTGGCTCAACTCTCCTCGCTATCATGGTGGGCCCTTGGGTTGCAGCTCTCATCATGGCTCTCGTACTCTTTGTTCAGTCACTCTACGGGGATGGAGGCATTATCACCTTCGGACTCAATTTCTTTAACATGGGTATATTTGCGGTCTTTCTAGGATACGGTCTTGCTTTGATGTTCTTCAGAGGTGCGAGAAGGTTATCAACCGAGAAGGTGGCCATACTCTTCTCGGCCGCCGCGGCGTCATTCATAGTGACTGTGAGTGCTGCGTTCTTGCTAGGCCTTCAATTACTCACAGTACCTGGCTTTGGAACCGAAGCATTACTTGCATTGACTTCTGTTCATGTCATTATCGGAATTGGAGAAGCAATACTGACAACAGTGATTCTCCTGTATTTTGTCAAGGCAAAACCGAGCCTAGTATCATTCCTCCGTACTTCTGGAACCCAAGAAATGGCTTCTCCCGAAGAGTCAGATCAGGGTGCTGAGCCACCTAAGAAGGAAACCTCACTGAGACCATTGATTGTGTCAGCAGTGCTCACAATCACCTTGGTAGGACTAGCCATCTTCAGTGGGTTTGCATCTGAGAATCCGGATGGCTTTGAATGGGCTTTCTTTGAGTTTGCTGGCATAGCTGACCCAGAAGTTGGCTTCCCTGGAATATGGTCTCAGTTTGGAGAGGGCCCTGTGATTGACATGGTCACTGGGTCCATAGGAATTCTCGCCGCCTTGGGATTGGGCCTTATCTTATTTCGAAGAGCTGCACATGACTCACATACTCGTGGACCGGAAACAGGCAGGTTTCTGTTGCCATTTGCAGAAGGAAAACGGTCCCCTGCACCCTTCTCTTCAGCCGGAATTCTGGTATCTGCTATTGCATTGGCCATTGTCATAACGGTTCAGAACAGCATCATCATGCTATCTATTCTCATCATTCTGGTTCTGGGTACTGGCATTATGTCAGGTACAAATTGGCGAAGAGCTATTTCAATGGCAGCCAAGTTCGAAGCGATCATTCTCTTCTGGATTATCCTTGAGCCATTTCTATTCGGCAGTACAATTCTATTCACACTACAATTCCCGTGGGGTTCAGTCCATGCGTATTGGGAGGGACTTTTCCTTGGAGTGCTATTGGGAATGCGGATGTTTGCCATTCTTCTGACTTTTCTAGCAGCTCTGTCCCATATGACTCTGAGTGAGTTTGTAGGTGCCCTTAGGACCCTCAAAATCCCCACTGCAATTCTTGGCTCGCTGCTCATTATGTTTAGGTATGTCCCTCTATTCATTGAAGAGCGGACTCGAATGCAGGGGGCACAATCCCTCCGGGGCTATGAACGTGGAACAGGCTTGAATCGAATTCGTTCAATGGGCTACTTGGCAGGAACTACGATTGATAGAGCCTTTGACCGCAGTACCATGGTCTACGAATCGATGACTCTGAGAGGCTTTGGAAAAGGCATGATGGTGACTAGTGGAGGATTTAGGCGGTCAGACTCAGTGCTGCCCATTCTGCTTATTTCTCTTCTAATGGCGTTGATATTTCTGATACCACCGGTTTTGGAGGCAATTATGATATGACTTGTGCAATTGATGTGAACCAAGTGTTTTTCAGATATGACGAATTCAAAATAGAAGACATTAACCTTCAGCTACATATAGGAGAACAGAAGGCAATTGTCGGTCAGAATGGTTCTGGCAAAACAACACTGTTCAAGCTGATAGTGGGTCTACTGGAACCCCACTCTGGAGCAATCTTTGTTCACGATAGAAAGGTCACTCGTGAGAACCTATGGGAAATTAGGCAAAACATAGGATTTCTCTTTCAGAATCCAGATGATCAGCTCTTTGCCCCTACCGTGTGGGAAGACGTTGCATTTGGTCCTACGAATCTAGGATTGAGTGAAGAAGAGGTTGCGAAACGTGTTGATTGGTCACTTGAGAAAGTGAGTATGGGTGATTTCATCGACCGTCCAGTGAACGAGATGAGTCATGGGCAGGCCAAGAGAGTAGCTCTCGCGGGGATTATTGCAATGCGACCCAGTATCCTGATTCTAGATGAGCCATTTGCAGGACTGGACTTTCCAATGATTACCGGAATTGTGGACATCATCCGGGATCTTCGCCGTGAGGGAATCAGTATTCTCTACACAACCCATAACCGGTTCTTCCTAGAAAACTGGGCTGACACTGTTGCTGTTATCGATCAGGGTAGTATAGTATTCGACGGCGCTGTTGAAGACGCGCTTTCAGACAAGACGATAATCGAAAAGATGGGTGACTGGGCAAGCCTAAGACATCAAATGGCTAAAGCCAGAGTCCATAGCTGAAAGAGTGGCTGTCTTCAATTCATAGAAATCCTTATCATAAGTGGAGATTTCGACATGGTCGAATGCGGAGGTTGCCAAGCCTGGTCAAAGGCGCAGGGCTCAGGTCCCTGATGCGTTCACCCTGGTGATCGCAGGGGATTCTTGTAGAAGTTCGCGAGTTCGAATCTCGCCCTCCGCACCATCTCTTTATTCTTGAACAGGCATGATGAACAGGCTCTCGACTCTCTCAATACCCCTCAATTTCTCAAGATTCTCAGTAATGAAGGTGGACAGTTCTTGCATTGTTTCCACACGGATAAAACAGACCAGATTAGCTGTGCCAGCTGTCCAATAGACCTTACTCACTTGTTCAAACTGTGAGAGGGTTTCATGAATTTCTCTGGATGCAGTCATCCAAGATGAGATCAGCAAGATTACCTCAATATCGTATCCTAGTTTTCTCCAGTCGACTTCCACTGTATATTTCTTGATTACATTCATGGCCTCTAGACGAGCCATTCTGTTTCTCACGGAACTTGCGCTAAGTTTGACTCGTTTTCCGATGTCCCTAAGCGGGCTTCTTGAGTTTTCCACGAGCTCCTTGATTATTCTCATGTCATACTTGCCAAGCTTTTCTTCCGAGCCCATAGTACCAGCTCCGAATGTCAACTGCTAATTTGAACTCGCGGGTGATAAATGAATAGTGTCCGCTGACCACATGACCTGTGAAGAGCGCGCTGAAATCTTTCTACTTCACTCTGGTGATGACCTTTGTGCCCATTACATCCCAAACCTCAACTTCAGCATTGAGCGCAATCTTGGAAGCTATATCCTCATCAGTGGGCCTTGCTACTTCGTAAGTTTCGTAGGGCTCGCCTGTATCCATCAGACTCAAAGTTTCTCCCATGTCTGCAATGATAGTTGCACCCCTTTTATCAATCAGAGGCACGTCCACCTGACGATCTGCGGGCATGATGACATTGCGTTTTCTATTGTCGAAGAAACCTACTGCTGTGATATTAGCCTTGGCAGATCCATGTTTTCCAGGCTTGGACTTCTCTATAGAAATCACTCTACACGGTTCTCCGTCAATTAGAAAATAGCTCCCTGGTTTCAATCCCTTCGCGGTCTTTTTCTGAATGCTCAATGTATATCACCACGTCTTGTAGGCCGTTTCATCCCAACACCCTCTGCATCATCTAAATACTTTGCGGGAAATCGACTTTTCTGATTATCTAGGCAACAACAAGAGTAAAAGGGAATTACGGTCAGGACCAGTCGGAAGTGCTATCCTTGATTATTGAGAGTCCGAAAATTCTCAGTGACCGCAAAGCTGTTGGTCTCGTGTGCAAGCCCGGCCGCATCGAGGTTGAACGCATTGCAAATCGCATAGCCGAGTTCCTTCTCACCAAAGATATTGATGTTCAAGTCGATCCAGGATCATGTAATGTCACTACAAAGAAAGCTGCTCCCACTCCAATAGAAGACATGGATGTTGATTTCGTGGTGACCGTTGGAGGTGATGGCACAATCCTTTATGCCCTCTCTAGACTGAAAGACCGGGAGATCCCGCTTTTCTGTGTTAATCGGGGCAATATTGGGTTCCTCACCGAAGCAAGCACCACAACTGCATTGGATGCCCTTGAGAAAGTGATTGAAGGTCGGTGTGTTCTGGAAGTGAATGTCAATATCGCATCAGGGGTTGGTGACAGAGAATTCGAGGAAGCGCTCAATGAGGTATATGTTGTATCGAGAATTCCCGGCCGGCTATTGACATTTCAGGCTCATCTCGACGGCGTTCGAATCGACTATGGTCGAGCCGATGGCGCAATGGTGGCGACGCCCTGTGGCTCAACGGCATATGCCCTGGCTGCGGGGGGATCCATTCTCTCTCCAAATGTCAATGGCTTTATCTTTGTCCCAGTTTGTCCCCCGCGTTTTGAGCTGAAATCGGTTGTGATTCCTGATAGTAGTGTTCTGGAGCTGGAACTAGTTAAACCCGGGGCTCCCGGGTTAGCAGTGATTGATGGACAGACACGGTGGGACGTTGAACCTTCAGAGACTGTCTGGGTCAAGAAAGCAAAGGGTGTATCTCGTTTCATTCGAATGTATGACAACTACTGGGACAGAATCAATACGCGTCTTGTCCCACGAACCCTCTAGGTGGCTGGGTTTTGCGCATCTATATACTCGATACTGGCGTCCTGCTCACTCAGTGGACGTCGAAGAATCCAGATTTCATATTCATGACAACTCAGTCGGTGATTGATGAGATTCAAAACAGTCCAAGTAGAAACAGGGTTCAGAGTCTTCTTTCGACGGACAGATTGCGAATTGCTTCGCCTGATTTGGAGTCAATTGAAATGGCCGAGAAGAAGGCTCGTGAAATGGGGGATTATGGCGTACTAAGTAAAGAGGACTTGGAACTGATTTCGTTGAGTCTACAGCAAAAACACCTTGGTCACAAAGTGAGTGTTGTGTCCAGTGACTTAGCCTTGCTTAACACCGCAGCCGCCCTTGGTCTTAACACATTGGATCCAAAGGGGAGAATGAAGGAGAGAATCACATGGATGCTAAAATGCCCTGCCTGTGGAAATGAGGGATCTGAAACGACCGGCCGGGTCGAGTGTCCAGTGTGTGGAACGGAAATGCAAAGGAAACCAAAGAGAAAGGAAAAAATCAAACGCGCGAAGTAATACCAAGGTCATACTCCTAGTTTAATGGTCTTCAGAGAGTAGTCAGTAAGGTGTTTCCAAATGACAAACGGAGGCGCGCTTACGATTGACCGAGATCTTGATGATGTGAAAGCCCAGGTAAAGCGTGAGTTGGACACAATCAGGAATCTCATGGACACTCTTGAATACAGGCAGAAGAATCCGGACTGGAACGCACCCTTTCAACTTCATCGGCTTAGACGATCGCTTCGTATCCATTACTTGGCGTACAAGATACGAAATGAGAGCCCTGTTCCCGAAAGTATTAGAAATCTTGAGTGGGAGCTGGACGAACAGTCTGATTTGTTCTGATTATTCACCTATGAGCATAACCTCGATTCTTCTATTCCTAGCCTTGTTATCGAAATCACAGCACACAACTTGCTGCCATGTCCCCAAGGTCAAAGAATGCCCGGTAAAAGGTATAGTGAGGCTTGGTCCCATTATTGATGCCCTTACATGAGAATGACCGTTACCATCACCCCAGCGGAGATGATGTTGGTAAGTAATGTCCTCTGGCACTAACCGATCCATTGCATCTGGAAAATCTTTCAGAAGACCGTCCTCATACTCGATTGTGGTTATGGAAGCTGTTGAACCAGGACAAAACACAGTGCACAATCCGCCAGTGAGACCACTCTCCCTTACAATGTCTTCCACCCTTCCGGTTATGTCAATTATATCACAATTCCCTCTCGTATTCAATGTGAATGACCTATGATATGTTGCCATCTGGCTCACCTTCTTATCAAATACGTTAGGTGGCATCTGAGTGAAGTATCTATTTGTAGAGCCAGTGAGTTCTTCCGGTTGCTTCTACATCCTCGGGCGCTCTGACTTGTTTTGAATGCCTTATCAACGCAAGTAGTCGCTTGCGGAGCGGCAATAGCTCTTCCTCTCTCTCTTGAAGCGTGAGTATGGCTGCTGTTGGATTACCTTTCTCCACCGAATTGATGACAGTCATGAGGGAATGCATCTTATAGTCCTGCGTTGCACGAGCCAACTCATCCATTTCAGACAATATCTTGGCGATCTCATCCCTATTATCAGAACGGTACAAGAACAGCGCCTCAAAGACTGCGAATAGGTCTTCAAATGCGTCACTCATTACATCAATAGACTTGAAACCTTCGGCCGAATCTCTCAACAATCCTATAGCCCTATCCAGCAACTCTTCTTTTCCAGTCTTAAGGGCTTCAGTCCCAGCTGTTCTCAACCAAATAGTTGCCAACTCTTTGATATCCATTTTCATATAGGAGCTAGCCGCTTCTTCAGCCTTGACACTGGCAATCTCATGATAGGACACGCTCTTCTCGTCATAGCCCAGTTTCTTAGCACAGTCAGCGGCCTTGCTGTATAATCTTGAACTCTCATCCAACATCTCAGAAGATGCGAATTCCTCTGCAAGTGCGACGAACATCTCAAGAGCCCTTTCCAGATGCGCTCTTGCTTCTTCTGGGCGTTGTGCTTCATCGAGAACATCAGAAGCCGCTTCAAGTGCGAGGCCATATGCCTCCTTGTTATCTCTCTCGAGTTCTGCTTGACCAAGGTAGTAATCAATCACATCAGTATACAGCTTTTCAGCTTCTTCAGTTCTATCCCACTTCATAAGACACAACGCTTGAAATCTGATGTATTGCATCTGTGAGTCTATTTCCTCGTTTTCGCCAGCCTTCGCCGCAAGTACGCCAAACAGTTCGTTGCCACGCTTGAAGGCCCATTTTGCCTTCACATCCAGTCCAATCTCAAGAAAGAGATTTCCTGCTTTGATTAGCAAGGGCGCAAGCACCTCAGGCTTGCCTTCCATCTTTAGATATGCTTCGGCTGCTTTTGTGATCGCTGTTCGTCGTCCTGATGTCTGTCGCAACATCTGGTACGATTCCTGTGCAGCATCATAGATGTTACCGGCTTTCTCAAATAGACTCACAGCTTCGTAGAGCTCTCCTGCTTCCATCATCAGTCTTGTGGCTTCAGGCGATTCGCCTTCAGTCTGCATAATCTGCGCTGCTTCGGCGAGAGCGTTTCCAGCTGAGAGAAGGTCGCCCTCTCCCTTAGCTTTCTGAGCCCACTTCTGTGCGATTTTAGCTGCTCTATCATTAATCCTATTTCCCAGTTCATCGTCTCCGCACGTGTAATAGAGCCTGCCAACCTTCTTGAGCAGACTAACCGCACTTTCGAGGTCGTCTTCCTCCTCTCTTTGATCAGCCAAGCTTTCAAGTGCATCTGCAGCCTTCATAGTGAGCTGCTGCTTTGCTTCATCGTCAACCACAAAATCTGATGCGCGGAAATAGAAATCAGCAGCTCTCTTGTAATCAGTGGTTTCCTCAGCTGTATTTCCAGCTGTTGTATTGAGATCAACTATCTTCTGCTGCAATTCCGGGGTATTTGGTTGTCGTATCAACATCAAGGTGGCATTTTCAAAAGCCTTGAACGATTCGTAGGCAAGATAGACCTCTCTATAGATTAGCGCTGCACGTTCATATAGAATGGCCGATTTATCATTGACTTCCTGTGCTGCAAAAACGCCCGCGGCTTCATCAAGCAGTCTTGCACCAGCCTCTCTTCTGCCCTCTTGAAGGGCACTCTTGGCTTGCAACAATAGCTCGTCTACTGAAGTCAATGAACTGGGCTCCTGTTACATCATTCGAATATCTGATGCTTATTAATACTAGTCGTTCCCTCCCCTAGGAGAATATGGGTTTCAGAAGACTCATATGCACACAAGGAATGCGACAATGGCAGTTGAAACCCTTTGAGCAACGCAAAGACTGGCTTGGGTTTAATTGGCACCGGCAACGTTGGCCAAATGCATCTTCTGGCAATTGCGGCACTTCGTGAGGCTGGGCTTGTCAATGTAGAGATTGCTGCACTTTGTGATATTGATAAGGAGTCCTTAGAGCGTGCGGCAGAGCTCTATGATGTCGATAAGACATATGGCAACTATGAAGATCTTATCAATGATGAGAATGTTGACCTTGTCTATGTCTGCACTCCAACCAGTCAGCATATTGACATGGTGACAGCTGCTGCGAAAGCGCACAAGGATGTATTCTGTGAAAAGCCTCTTGCTCATAGTTGTCCTCAAGCGAGAGACCTTTTTGCGGTTGCAAAGAGCGAAGATATCAAGACTGGAGTAGGGCTTGTTCTTCGTTTTGATCCTTTTCTCCTCTATGCAAAGAAGCTAATTGAAACCAGGGACCTTGGCCGGCCTATGCACGCTCATATTAGAGATGACCAACATTTTCCCGTAGACTATGGATTCTACACACAGTGGCGAGGAGATAGGACCATTGCAGGTGGCGGGGCTCTCATCGAACACAGTATTCACGACTTAGACATCCTGCGGTGGTTCTTTGGAGAAACAACCAGTGTCTATGCCAAGATCGGCTTCTTCTCTGAGAGAGAAGTTGAGGATCAGGCTTCACTTGTGATGACCCACAAGGATGGTGTGGTCAGTACGCTTGTTTCCGTCTGGCATCAGGTTGACCGTCAAAATGAGCGAAGAATCGAGTTCTTCTTTGAAAAGGGCATTATCTCTATCAATCTAGAGACTGCTGACCGCTGGTTGGAATACCATCTTCAGAATGAGCTTCCTGTCAGAGTTGAAGAGGAACAAGCCAATCTAGCGCTGCTTGAAACTCTCGGTCTTCATTCAAAGAATATGGCACCCGAGGCTCTTAATGCCATCACGAATGTGGGTACAGAGAGATTCTCTGCTTTGAGCTATTCCTTCATCAGGGCGGTTCAAGGCGATAAAGACCCATCACCAGATTTCTTGGATGCAATTGCTGCACACAAGGTTGTGGATGCGGCTTATGAATCTGCAAATGAGAATCGAGTTGTTGACTTGCTTTGAGACACAAACCTCTTGCGCACTGCTTAAGTGGACATGACTCCGAGCAATCCTGAATCAGACCATGCGAGAAATCAAAATCGACCAAGCTGACAGCACTAAATACGCTGCAATCATCTGTGGCGCTGGCGCTGGAGGGCTTCTTACAGCTCTCGGGCTGACAGCCAAGGGAAAGAGGGTTCTGATGCTTGAGATGGCCGACCGTCTTGGTGGAGTCTGGCATGGATATTGGGTGAATGGCTATCGTGTGGACCAAGGTCTACATGTCATAACTAGAGTGAAGCGAGGCGCTTTTGCAAGATTTCTGCGGACCCATCTTGACCCTCCACCTGAGTTCGTGTTGCATGAGGGTTGGTTTTTCAGAGTCCATGACAAAGTAGGCACGATTCCATCGAGTGTTGGGGAGACTCTGAGATGGCCTCTTACGGGAGCAAAGGGGCGCCTGGGCCTAGCCCGGATTGGAGCAAAGATCAAGACCATGAAGCTCGAGGAGATGCAGAGATACAAGGATATCACATTTCAAGAATATATGGAATCAGAAGGTGCAACAAACCAGGTGATGCTCGATGTCATGCAGAGTGCAATCTATATGGCTGCAGGAGTTCCAATAACTCGCGCCTCGGCGTATGAGGCTCTTCGCACTTTGAAGGACACTGATAAGGAGAGTAACAAGCTGCAATCAGCAAAAAGGCTTCTATTAGGGAGTTCTGAGTATGACGAAGGCATAACTGTTGGTGGGATGCAGTCATTGGTGGACCGTGTGTCTGATAAGATTGAAGGCGATTACGTTCTTAATGCCCCCGTAGAAAGAATCACTGAGGAGGATGGCAGTGTCATCTCCGTCACAACAAAAGGTCATGCACTAGAACACTCAACTATAATCAGCAACATTCCACTCTGGTCAATGTCCAGAATAGTCGAATCACGAGATAACACCATCAACGAATTCTTCAGAAAATGGGATCATATGGAGTTCACAAAAGGCGTTACTATATGGTTTGGTCTTGATCAGGTTGTCATTGGTGATCGCAAGTCCAGAGTGATAGTTCATCCACGCCCTGAAGCTTGGATGATTTCAATGTCATCATTTGATCCATCATGTGCGCCTGATGGAAAGGAGCTAATTGGAGTAGCCACAATACTTCAAGATGGCAAGACTCCCGAGACCATGGCGGAGCTTGTGAAGGAGAACGGTCTTCGAGAATATCATCCGGATGTCCTTGACCACATCGAAATGGAACACATCCAGAGCTCCTATGCAACGCGAGCTGCACTCATCCCAGGTCAAACAGATCTTGACCGACCTGGTCCTGGAACTCCCGTCAAGGGACTGTATATCGTTGGAACTGATACTGCAGGAGCCGGGGTTGGTCTACAACAAGCTGCGAACTCAGCCGAGTGTGTAATCAGCGCCCTGGAGGGGCATATCTAGAGCTTTGTAGCTTTGAGAGAATACATCAGTGGCAGACTCTCCTGATGCGAGGGCAAGACCCACCTCCCATCTTCTCGTTCTATCAAGAATGGCAACGCCTTCCATGTTGTAAACGGAAACTCGTTGAAGAATTCAATTCTAAGGCCCGCGTCGATAAGAGAGTTGATGAGTGTTGAGATACTATGATTCCATTCATATGTCACAGTATTCTCAATCTTTGCATCTGGGTCAGCATAGGTTGAACCATCTTCGAACTTGAGCGGCTTCTCTGGCGTGAAATAAGGATACCTCAGTTTAAAATCCACTACACCTTCATCATCATCAAACACATAGGGGAATGGATGGAACTCACGGATGTAGAAGAATCCGCCCTGCCTCACAAATCTGGCTACTATCTGCGCCCATTTCTTCAAGTCTGGCAACCAGGTCAGGACACCTCCAGATGTAAAAACGATGTCAAACTCATCATCGAGTACTTGGGGTAGCTTGTAGATGTCCGAAACAATGAATCGCGCCTCTACGCCGATTTGCTTGCTGAGGTCGCAAGCTAATTTGACTCCCTTTTCGGAGAAGTCCACACCCGTCACCTTCGCTCCCAGTCTGCCCCACGACAATGTGTCCATTCCAAAATGACACATTAGATGCAGCAAGGACTTGTCAGCGACATTCCCAACCTCATCCAACTCAACCGGATCTAGGGTCTGCTTTCCCTTAAGGAAGCCTTCTACATCATAGAACTGGCTATTCTTGTGGGCATCGACACGCAACTCCCACATATGCTTGTTAGCCTCGATGAACTTGTCCATTCTTCCTATCTCCGACCTTTCCAAATCCAAGTCGAATTCCATATAGTCTTAGCGAAACTCCTTTATCCTCGCTATGCGCGCGTGAGTCTGACCTCTGAAGAACACAGGAGCCTTGAGAATGGAAAAGATGATTGAAATCCGCTGGCATGGAAGGGGAGGGCAAGGAGGAGTCACTTCAGCGGAGCTACTTGCAAAAGCCGCCTACAAGGATGGGTATGAGGGTGTTCAGGCATTTCCCTATTTTGGTGCAGAAAGGCGTGGGGCACCAGTCAAGGCGTTCACACGCATCTCTCACAAACCGATTAATGTACGGAGTCAAATCTACGAACCAGACATTGTGGCAGTCTTAGATGCTGGAATCATCGACATTATTGATGTCACTGAGGGCCTCAAAGAAAACGGGATTGTGATTGTGAATATTGACAAGCCGCCATCACAGGTCAAGCTAAAACGAGGACGGATATTCACCTACGACGGGACAGGCATCGCTCTGAAACATAAGCTCATGGTTGCAGGGCTCCCGGTCGTCAATACAACCATGCTCGGTGCTTTTGCTAAGGCCACTGGACTGGTTAAACTAGAGAGTATACAGAAAGTCATCTGTGATAACTGGCCTGGCAAGATTGGTACTCGGAATGCCGAAGGTGCCAAAGAGGCGTACGACACCTGCACTGACAAATGAAGCCTTATGCATACATTCTTTCGTACCCGCCCCTTGAAGGGCCTGGCTGTTGTCTTCTGATGCCATCTACCTGCTGGGCAACCTCTTCCATCTTCTTGCGTATCTGCTCAGCACTATCCTCTAGTTCTGAAACTTCCACTCCCACGTCGTAGAGTCTGTTCAGGGCTTTCAGAACCTGGACTGCTCCTTCCGGGTCTGGCATCATGGGTATTGCAGGAGTCAGCAACGCAAAACCAACCAAATCACGGCACAGGGTTTCTGAAAGGATGGAGCCAGCTATTCCGGTTATGATGCCTTTCTGGAGTATCTCCATCTCTTCATCTTCCTCAAGCTCAGCAATCTTCTCCTCTTCAGCAGCAAAGAGGACCTTTCTTTTAGTTGGAATACCCTGCACTGGAATGCCGTCCAAGATCACCGTTTCTTTGACTCCGATTGTTGTTGCCCAGTCCAAAAGGGCTGAGCTCACCACATACATTCCTTCCTCGGCCACAGGGAGTTCCGCAGTGACAACAATGAGATTCTTCTCCTCACTGGCATAAATCCGAAAAGGATGCCTTAGTCTGCCATCGAGAAAGACTGCGGCTGATGGCATGTATCTGGACCTGACGTGGGCAACCTCTACCATTTTGAACTGCTCAATCATCGTGTTAGCCGCAATTGTCCCAATGACTCCTGCGGATGGAAAGCAGCAGACCAGAAGAGGGGATTTCATTGAAAGATGGAGATCGGTCTGTACGACCTGAGCTTCTGGAGACCCTAGTATCTTGGCTTCGCATTCTTCACCCATAGCTGAGAACACCGAGCTTGAGGGAGGATGGTCCAATATTAAGCTTGACATGGAACCTCAAGCAGTAAGGGCTTAGCGAGAATTCTAGCGACGCCAATATGCCTTTATCACTCCCTGCTAATTGCTACATATTGGTCTGACCTTCAGATGTGTTGCCGATGCGATTCCGCACTGACAAAATCATGCCCCCTCCAATCTTGAAACTGATTGAGGCAGCTCAGAGATATATTTCGTCACCAGACTTCTTGAATCTAGGTCAAGGGCTTCCTGGGCATATTCCTCCAACTGAAACACTGAAGGCATTTGGCGAGACCCTGCTCCATCCAGCAACTCACAGATATACTCCTGATCAAGGCCAACTTGAGCTTAGAGAGGAGTTGGCGATATACCTTCGTCAGAATTGGAGCATCCAAGCTGATCCGGAAAAGGAACTGTCCATTACTGCCGGAGCAAATGCAGCTTTTACTGGAACAATCTTTACGATACTGTCATCTGGCAGCAAGGTGATATTGCCTGCTCCTTATTACTTCAACTCCGCTATGGCTGTCCACCTTGCTGGAGGCGAGATAACTGAAGTCCCTGTAGGCACCAACTTTCAATTGAATTACGAGGCGATCGAATCTGCTGTGGATAAAGATACATGTGCTATCTTCATTGCATCACCAAATAATCCGACAGGTGCGGTATACTCCAAAGGAGATATTGATGCTCTAGTTGATCTTTGCATCGACAAGGATCTGATACTCATATCCGATGAAACATATGGAAGGCTTGTTTTTGATGGGGCCACTCATCACAGTCCGCGGTCCCGCTCTGACGCGCATGATCGCGTGATATCTCTGGGCAGCTTTAGTAAGGATTTTGGAATGAGTGGTTGGCGAGTTGGATATGTTATAGGTTCTGACGAATTCATGCAGGAGTTTCTCAAGGTCCAGGACACAGTCACTATCTGCGCTCCGACTCCCGGACAGATGCTTGCTCTCGAAATACTGAAACATGGATTAGATGATATACAGGAGGAAATCGACAAACTCAGCCTTTTGAGAAACCTTGCTTACCTCAGAATAGACGAGATACAGGCGCTCGACACAACAAGGACTGCAGGGACTTTCTACCTGTTTCCGCGAGTAATTGGCTGTACAGACTCTCGAAAGCTAGTGCTCGATATACTTCGAGAATCGAAGCTTCTTGTCCTTCCAGGACGAGTTTTCGGAGAAGCTGGCGAATCCCATCTTCGCATCTCAATTGGCCCTCTTACTCCTGAAGCAGTGGATGAAGCCTTTGATAGACTGACAGCATACTTTAGAAACCACTAGAATGAATGATACTTTGACCATTCCCAGCTAGTGATAGCATAATTGACATACTCTCTCCACTCATCACGCTTCACACGAATGAAGGCATCAACCAACTCGGATCCAATGGCATCTCGAACAACTTCATCTCTCTCAAGATGATCTAGAGCCTCTCTGAGAGAAGAAGGTAGCATTTTGATTCCTAATGACGCCCTCTCTGTATCAGAGAGATGAAAGATGTCTTCCCTCCTGGGTTCGGGCGGCTTCATCTCTTGATTCACACCATCCATTCCAGCAGCCACAATAGCTGAGAATAGAAGATAGGGATTAGTCGTGGCGTCCGGAGACCGCAGCTCCGCCGCTGCTTCATGTTTTGTCTTAAAGAGAGGCACTCGAACAAGAACCGTTCTATTTCTAAAGCCCCATGTGATGTATACAGGAGCCTCATGATGCGGAACAAGTCGCTTGTAGGAGTTAATTGTTGGATTTGCTATTGCTGTCAAAGCCGGAGCATGTTCAAGAAGACCGGCAATGAAGCTCTTCCCTGTGTCTGACAAAAGATCATTGGTTTCCTTGCCGAACAGATTGTCGTCGCCATCCCATAGTTGAATATGACAATGAAGCCCATTACCCGCAGTCCCTTCGAATGGTTTTGGCATGAACGAAACATCTATGTCTCGGCTGGCTGCGACAGTTCGGGCGAGATTCTTGAAAGTCAAAATGAAATCGGCCATCTGGCGAATATCTGCATGCGAAATCTCAATCTCTTGTTGCGCTTCTCCTACTTCATGATGAATCACTCGAGGTTTCATACCCATGCCTCGAATTGCAGAGGCAATTTCAAGGAGAATGTCTGCGCCTGGATTCTGTGGATATGTATCAGCATATCCGCCAGAATCGAAGAGATCTCCATCTCGTGTGATGAAGTGGAATTCGGGTTCAATCTTGACCCTCAGACATAGATTTCCAGGTAACAATTTATCGCAGACTGTGTGAAGAGTTGCTCTGCTGTCTAGTGGATAAGGCGACTCTCTGCCTTCTGTGCCGCTTTTCTCACTTACAGAACACATCACAGCAGCAGTTCTTTGAAGTGAATATGGGAGTTCAATCAAAGAATCGGGATCGGGTGCTAGGCGGAGGTCTGAGGCCTCAACCATTGAGAGTCCAGTAACTGAGCTTCCATCAAGACTCGTTCCATCCAATAGAATGGAATCCTTTCGCAGTTCATCAAGAGTGTCTGCGGGGTTACAAGGTACAACCATAGCCTTCATTCGGCCCAATATGTCCACAAATCGAAGCTCAACATATTCTATCTGTTCAGACATCCGAATCACCACCAGTCGACGAGATTCGGCTCATAATGCCCTGTATTTAAGATGTTCCAGCCGGAGTTTTCAGCCCCAGAGTTCCCTATACCATGTTTCAGTTTCTTTTCCGAGCTCTCGTCGCATTGAAACACTGGCGACGCCTGCTTCCTCGCCCCCTTAAATCTCAAAATTCAATGCGGCTATGTGAATGGCCTTCTTCTCTAGATGGTTCTTTTCATTGGTCATTCACGTCTGCATCGCAGTCTTTGTTTCTTATGAATATCTTCTTCAATGCCGGAAGATAGAAACCTGTTTGATTCCATCATCATATTGTGACAATGTCAAGAAAGGGGCTCCATATTGGCACAAGTGGCTGGTCATATGAGAGTGATTGGAAGGATGTGTTCTACTATTCTGGAAAGTCGCTCCTCCAACAGTATCTTGCAATCTTTGATACCGCGGAGATTAACTCGACCTTCTATGCCCTCCCGCAAGCCAATTTTGTGAAGCATCTGGCTTCTCTCAAAGAGGGCAAATTCTTCACAGCCAAGCTCCCCAAGAAAGTGACACATGACAGTCGGATGAATCTATTGGGAGAAGGCGGTGAAACGCTGAAATCATTCTTTTCCCTGATGAATCCCATACAGAACAAGATCGCTGCTCTCCTCATTCAGCTCCCTCCTTGGGATATATCTAAGATGGCCGACCTTGAAGCTTTCCTTTCGCAGCTCGACACATCCTTCAGATATGCCATTGAGTTCAGGGACGAGAGTTGGGTTTCTCAGAAGACATCAAGGTTGCTTGAGGACTATGGCGTCGCCTATGTGATTGTTGATGAGCCCAAACTGCCAATTGACTTGCGTGTCACAACTGATTTTGCCTATGTGCGATGGCATGGCCATGGAGTGAGCCCGTGGTACAACTACCTATACTCTGAGGAAGAGCTAGAAGCCTGGAAGCCCCGTCTGGAGGATATCTTGAGTCGGACGGAGTCTGTCCTTGGATACTGGAACAATCATTTCAGTGGAAACGCACCCTTCAATGCCCTACAGATGCTCCGGCTGATGGGGAAAATCAATCCTAGGCAACAGCAGAAGCTGGATCTGATGCATAGGCAGATGTCATTTGCGCAGACGACAATAGATGACTTCTAAGCCCCGAAAGATGGCTTCTGGACTGAGCCATGGGTTGAGCAAAAGCTTTTGTCTGAAGAGATAGAAGATAGCACTGAACAGCGTTGAACTACATATCTCCGCCTAGTAAAGCCGCAACTCATCAGGATTACATGGGAAAGGGCTCTGTGAGCAGAGCACCCTGGTGGGCATATCTCTGGGGTGGAATCCTTATTGTTATGACAGGTCTGCTTGCTGTGACCATCGTGTATGTACTCCTAGAAATGATTCCGCAGGGTATGGACCTCCAAATGCCCCTGTTGTTCATCATATTCCCTCTGAGTATAGCCATTCCATTAACAATGGTGGCGATGGCCGTAGTGTTGACGAGAAAGCGGGAGTAAGAACCGCAAGGCAATTTATGCATCAAGTCTTCCGCTCTCCCATACCAATCGCTCTGCAATCCTGAATTGGGGCCAACTAGCTAGGACAAAACAGTAATACGATGGACCTACAATCCTGAATGTTAGGATTGTGCAAAACCTGATTGACCAATATGAGGAGAAGCCCTTTGAGCGAGAGATTGTTGCGGAGTTAATGGAACAAGGACTTCGTTCCCACTACATCTCAGGTCTAATAGAAGTAGATGTTACAAAGGGCCGCCAATTAATTAGAGACTACGAAGAGAGGTCAGGAAAAGAGCTCTCCTTTACAGCTTGGATAACAAAGTGTATCGCACAAGCCGTCAGCGAACACAGGAATGTCCACGCAATTAGAAAAGGAAAGCGATTGATCATTTTCAAAGATGTAGATGTTTCGGTCATGGTTGAAAGACAAATAGATGGAGATGTTGGAGCTCAGACATATATTGTCAGAAAGGCAAATGAAAAAACCGTGCATGAGATTCAGGATGAAATATGGGCAATTCGATCTCGAAAAGATGGTGACATCTCTGATACTGTTAATCAAAAGACGATGCGGAGACTCTTTTCACTACCCAAGTTTCTACGTGACTTTCTATTTTGGCGAAAGTTTAGAACTGACCCTTTTTTTGTAAAGAAGCACCTTGGCACCGTCACAGTAACAGCAGTAGGAATGTATGGCAAAGGAAAAAGTGGATGGGCAGTCCCTATTAGTATCTCTCCTGTGCTCTTCGCACTAGGAGGTATAGCAGAGAAGCCAGCAGTAGTTGATGAGAGCATAGAGAAAAGAGAATTCCTTTGTGTTACAATATTCCTAAACCATGATGTAGTTGACGGCGGTCCTGCAGCTCGTTTTGTAGCACGTTTTGCGGGTTTAGTTGAGTCTGTCTTCGGAATCGACATCTAGTGAAGAATGTTTCATTTCCACCACGAAAGCCTAATCAGCAAACTTTGGCCATTTGGTGTTCCCGGAAACCTGTCTAAACAGAATCCTCATGGGCCCTCATGGAAATCAATGAAGTTATCTTGGAACCTGAGCATCACTCCATATGGAACGCAGAGAGATCCACTGCAGCTGGTGCAAAAAGCCAAAGGATCAATGGAATAGCAGATTTCTGTGGCGGAGTGCTAGGGGGCGGAGATACTGCTCAGCTAGGTGTTATGCTGCTGCTGAGCCTCAGGTTCCCATTTTCTTTGCAGTCTGTACTGTCCCGCTTCTTTGGCTACCAATATCGATTTTCACAGCATGGTTGTTGTCTGAGATGTCCACGGCCAACCTTCTTGCGTTACTATCGCTCAATGCGACAATGACTATATACACAAGTTTCTTCATCTACATGATTGCTATCGGGAGGGCGGAACGAAGAACGAGAGAGCTGGAAAATCCATCAATCCAGTAGCAGTTTCTCTGGTAGTCATCATAATCGCGTTTCGGATTTGTTGACCCAATCAATCGCTTAGTCAAATTGCCTTCTCCACAATTTGTAGAAGTAGTAGACATCAGGTCAAAGATCATCTCTGAGTTCTATGAAACCATTAATCTACATATTGAAAGGCCCTAGCGAAACATCCTATAACTATCAATTTATATTATAATTATCTAAGGAATACATAGAAGGCGATATTCAACGGTAATTATCAATGGTTTCGTCGAGGCGTTTGGCGGTCTTATTGAACTCGGCATGGCTTCCCTCGTCCTATTCTTCGCGTGGAAGTTTCTCTCGAGAGATGACTTTCATCACTAGGCTTGATGGTAATTCATCCCTCCTCTTTTACTTTTTATTTTCGGGAATGGACAGAGTAGTGCTATCTCGAGAGCCTAATACGCATCTCATCTCGACTTCTTAATCTGTAACCCGCATACTGGATGGGTATGCCAAGAGCAGATCTGTGGACACTTGCGTATCAAGTCAAGAAGCAGGCATAAACAACAGGGTGAGTTCCTATCAAATTGAACGAAGGCTCGCCACATTTTCTTATCAGTAGTAATGTATAATGCGTCAGAGGGTGAGGTGCTGAGGGTTTCCAGCCCAAAACATGGCACCGAACTTCTTCAGAGTACATAGTCATTAAGAATGCCAATTGTATCGAAGATTAATGGTAATATCAACATCCCAGACAACCGTCTTGTGGCTCACATTAAACCAGACCGCCCAAACATATGTTGACACCTGGTTGTCAAGGTTAAAGAAATTCGTGGCTGTGTTCGTGTACAATCCTTGCTGAACAAGATATGAATCACGGATATCCCATCTTGGAATCGAATTGAACGCGTCCAGGTCTAATCTATAGACAGCGACAAGTATGGATACCATCACATTATCGACGCCTGTACTGATAACCGTGATATTGAACCACATGTCTGGTGGAGTAGATGTCTGCACTTGAGAGCTATTCACATTGAACTCATCATGCATCATTCCTGTTATGTATGGGGTGATATCTGTATTCGTGTAGCTTACGATAGACATTGAATCATACGATGTTGCGCCGCTATCAGTCTTGGATGGACCTCGAAAGCTAGAAACGAAGACATTCCCGCTAACCATAGTCCCAATGATAAGCACGACGCAGATTAAGGCGCCCCGCCTGGAGCAATCGGATGTTCTACGAATACTTGGAAGCTGTCGATGTGACTCAGAACCTGACTTGGGGATTTCAGTCATGGTTGTTCACATCCCAATTGATGCCTATAGTGCCCATTTCAGTCATCTGATAGTATGCCTGTTGTCCTACACAATTTACGCAACCTCGATTCACATTTAACATTATAGAAAGATGCCTAGTCTTTTCTCAAAGGTGAATCTGAACAAAATAGTCGCTCCTTTCACCATAGTATTTGCAGAGTACGGCCATCTCGAAAGCCTAAGAAGCGACTAGTTGCCTACTAGCCTTACTCAAACGCGCACCTAGATAAGCCTCTCAAGTTACTTGGTGGGACAAAACAGTAATACGTCTGATTCACAATCCTGTATCGTTAGGATTGTGGTTGACCTGATAGACGAATATGAGGAGAAGCCCTTTGAGCGAGAGTTTATTGTGGAATTAATGGAACAAGGACTTCGATCCCATTACATTTCAGGTCTAATAGAGGTGGATGTTACAAAGGGTCGTCAATTGATTAGAGACTACGAAGAGAGGTCAGGAAAAGAGCTCTCCTTTACGGCTTGGATAACAAAGTGCATCGCACAAGCTGTCAGCGAACATACGAATGTCCATGCAATTAGAAAAGGGAAGCGATTGATTATTTTCAAAGATGTAGATGTTTCTGTCATGATTGAAAGACAGATAGATGGAGACGTAGGACCTTATACATACACTGTAAGAAAAGCCAATGAAAAAACCGCTCACGAAATTCAGGATGAAATATGGGGGGTTCGATCTCGTACGGATGGAATCATCTCTGATACAGCTGATCAAAAAATGATGCGAAGACTCTTTGCACTACCCAAGTTTCTGCGTGACTTTTTGTTATGGCGAAGGTTTAGAACTGATCCTTTTTTTGTCAAGAAGCAAATTGGTACCGTCACAGTAACAGCAGTAGGAATGTATGGTAAAG